>JACQGW010000088.1 GCA_016199325.1 Chloroflexota bacterium | reverse complement strand
TATCGAGAGTGGTGGAGGGAGACGGCCCGACGAAGCCCGACAACCAGTTGGCATCGACGGTGGGTCAGCAATGACCCCAGACGAGCCAGCCAGGTGCCAATTCCGGCAGATTACGGTCTGCAAGATGAGAGGGAAACGCCTGCGTTTCGATCCTCTTCGTGCTGTACCGAAGAGGATTTTTTTGTACCTCTCCGATCTCGCCCGTTCCCGCGTCGCCCCCCTCCCCGACGAGCTATCAGCTATCAGCTATCAGCACTTCTGCTGACTGCTGACTGCTGACCGCCGACCGTTCATGGCTACGAAAAGGAGGATGGTGAGTACATGGGGTTCCTGAAGGGGCTGCGGTGTCGAGAGTGTGGCACGGAGTATCCGGTCGAGCCGATGCACATCTGTGAGGTCTGCTTCGGCCCGCTCGAGGCGACCTATGACTACGACGCGATGCGAGGGGTGGTCACCCGTGAGCGCGTCGCCGCCGGACCGCCCACGCTGTGGCGCTATCGGGACTTGCTGCCGGTGGGCGATGGGCCGGTCATCGACATCAACACCGGCTTCACGCCACTCGTCCGCGCCGAGCGGCTGGGCAAGGTGCTCGGCCTGAAGAACCTGTACCTGAAGAACGACTGCGTCAACCCGACGTACTCCTTCAAGGACCGGCCGGTCGCCATCGCCACGACGAAGGCGCTGGAGTTCGGCTTCGACACCATCGCCTGTGCGTCGACGGGCAACCTGGCCGGGAGCGTCGCCGCTCACGGCGCCAAGGCGGGGCTGCGCACCTTCGTCTTCATCCCGGCCGATCTCGAAGCCAGCAAGATCACCGGTGCCGGCATCTACGGCCCCGAGCTCGTCCGCGTCGACGGCAACTACGACGACGTCAACCGGCTGTGCAGTGAGCTGGCGGACCGGTTCGGCTGGGCCTTCGTCAATATCAACATGCGGCCCTACTACGCCGAAGGGTCCAAGACGCTCGCCTTCGAGGTTGCCGAGCAGCTTGGCTGGCGGGCGCCCGACCACGCGATCATCCCGGTCGCCTCAGGTTGTCTGTTCACGAAGATCTGGAAGGGCTACCAGGAGCTCGTGAAGGTCGGCCTGCTCGACTCGATGGCAACGCGCATGTCCGGCGCCCAGGCGCTGGGCTGCTCGCCCATCACGACCGCCTACGCTCGGGGCACGCTGGAAGTGCATCCGGTGCGGCCGCAGACGATTGCCAAGTCGCTGGCGATCGGCAATCCGGCCGACGGCTACTACGTCCTGAAGATCATCCGCGAGTCGGGCGGTGCCGCGGCGGCGGTGCCCGACGACGAGATCGTCGAGGGCATGCGCTTGCTGGCCCGGACCGAAGGGATCTTCGCCGAAACGGCGGGCGGCGTGACGGTCGCCTGCCTGAAGCGACTCGTCGAGGCAGGGACGATCCACCCCGACGAATTGACTGTTGCGTACATCACCGGCAACGGCTACAAGACGGTCGAAGCGGTGGCGGGCCATCTGGCGCTGAGCGAGGTGATCGCGCCGACGATCGGCGCGTTCGAGCGCGCTTTCGCAGTTGCCGTCTGATCAGTGCGGGAGGGACCGATGCGCGATTTCGTGGCCAGCCTGGCGCGCCAGGACGTGATCATCTTCGACGGCGCCTTCGGGACGATGTTGCAGTCCCTGGGCTTGCTGACCGAAGGTACACCCCCTGAGGTGCTGAACGTCAGCCATCCCGACGACATCTTCGGGATCCACCGCGCCTACATCCGCGCCGGCTCACAGATGATCGAGACCAACAGCTTCGGCGGCAGCCGGGTACGGCTGGCCCACAGTGGCCTGGCGGACCGGGCGTACGAGCTGAACCTGTCTGCCGCCCGTCTGGCCCGAGCGGCAGCAGGCGAGAGCGTGCTTGTCGCCGGCAGCGTGGGACCGCTGGCGACCTTGCTCGAGCCGCTCGGCGATCTGCCACGCGATGAGGCGATCGCCGCGTTCGCCGAGCAGGCGGCGGCGCTGGCCGAGGGCGGCGTCGATCTCTTCACCGTCGAGACGATGTATGACCTGGGGGAGGTCGAGGCGGCGATTGCCGGGATTCGCTCGGTCTCATCCCTGCCGATCATGTGCAGCATGACGTTCGACCAGGGCTTGCGCACCATGATGGGGGTCAGCCCCGCCCGAGCGGTGCGCGCCCTGCAAGACCTCGACGTCGTGGCCATCGGCGCCAACTGTGGCCGGGGACCCGCGGAGACGCTCGCCGCGCTCCAGCAGATGCAGCAGGCGGGCGCTAGAATGCCGCTCATCGCCTTCCCAAACGCCGGGCTTCCTGAGGTCCGGGGCACCGAGGTCGTCTACAGCCTCGGCCCGGCCGAGCTCGCCGCCTACACGCGCCCGTTCTTCGAGGCCGGCGCCCGAGTCATCGGCGGCTGCTGCGGCAGCACCCCCGCCCACATCCAGGCGATCGCCGACAGCCTGCACGCGCCAAGCGTCCGAACGTAGCGAGTGAGGAGTGATGAGTGATGAGTGAAGTCTGACTCATCACTCATCACTCATCACTCGATCTCATCACTCGATTTGGAGGGAGAGCGCAACGTGAGCATAAAAGTCCGCATCCCAGCGCCTCTGCGGCGCCTGAGCAACGGCCTCGGCGAGGTCGTCGTCGACGCGGCCACCCTGTCCGATTGTCTGACCGGGTTGGATGCGCAGTATCCCGGCTTCCGCGACCGGATCTGTGAGGGGTCTGGCGAGATTCGTCGCTTCGTCAACGTCTACGTCAACGGCGAGGATGTCCGCTTTCTCAAGGGGCTCCAGACTGGGCTCAAGACGGGCGACGAGGTGAGCATCGTCCCGGCAATGGCCGGCGGCTAACGAAGTCGGCAGTCGAGAGTCGGCAGTCGGCAGTTCGGGATCGACTCTCGACTGCTGACTGCTGACCGCCGACTTGGGGGGCGGGACGCTGGTTGACAGAAGGACTGGGCGGATGGTATAGTATGGCTGCATTGGAACAACCCAATCTGGCCGATCCTTACTCTGCGATCGGCTTTTTGTGGTGGGAGAGGGGGCAGTCATGACCTTCGGAAACACGCTGAAGACCGTCGCCTTGCTCGCCGCGCTTTCGGCTATCCTGATCCTGGCAGGCCGGCTCGTCGCCGGGCCCAGCGGGATGGTGATCGCGCTGGGCCTGTCGTTCGTGATGAACTTCGGCGCCTACTGGTTCTCGGACAAGCTCGCGCTGGCAATGTCCCGAGCCAGGGAAGTCACTCCCCAGGAGGCGCCGGAGCTGCATCGGGTCGTCGCTCAGCTGGCGCAGTTCGCTCAGGTGCCCATGCCGCGCGTCTACGTCGTGGATGACCCGTCGCCCAACGCCTTCGCGACCGGCCGCGACCCGGCACACGCCGCCGTCGCCGTGACGACCGGCATCCTGCGGATCCTCAACTGGGATGAGCTGTCGGGCGTGCTGGCCCACGAGCTAGGGCACGTCAAGAATCGGGACACGCTCATCAGTGCGGTGGCCGCCTCGGTCGCCGGCGCCATCACCTATCTGGCGCACATGGCACAGTGGGCC
>JACQGW010000085.1 GCA_016199325.1 Chloroflexota bacterium | reverse complement strand
CGACCCCTGACCCCGACCCCCGACGTTGATCCGGCGACCAGGCGCGGCTATAATGCCGTCCGGATGTCGGGTTGGATGGCCAGCGGATGCGATTGAACAGCGGCCGCAAGCGCGTGCTCCTGAAAGTGGCCGAACCGGCGGTCATGCCGCTGGTGCTGGCGTCCCGCCTGGGAGCGCGGCCGATCGGCAGATCCCCCGGCCCGCCCGCCCAACCCGAGCGGATCCTGGTCGTCCGGCTGGACACCATCGGGGACGTCCTCCTCTCCGAGCCGGCCATCGCCGCGCTGCGCGCGCGCTTTCCCTCGGCCCGGGTCGACCTGGTGGTCGGCGGTGCCGGCGCCCAGGTGCTCCAGGGGCACCCCGCCGTCGACCGGTTTGTCGTCTACCGGGCGCCGTGGCATGCCGCCTGGCGCGGACAGCGGGTCGACCTGCGCCGCGAGCTCCGGGAGCTGTGGGCCGTGCTCGCCGGTTTGCGGCGGACGCGCTACGATCTCGCCGTCGAGCTGCGGGGCGACTTCCGCGACATTCTGTTCGCCGCGCTCAGCGGCGCCCGATGGCTCGCCGGCAATAGCTGGCGGGGCGGCGCCGCGCTCCTCGACCAGGACGTGCCCGTCGACGTCGACACCCACCGCGTCGAGTGGTGCCTCGGCATCGCCGGCGGCCTCGGCTGTGACACGCGCCCGCGTCCCCCTGCACTTGCGCTCGCGGGTGCCCACCGGGAGGCGGCGCTGCGGGCGCTGGACGGCGCCGGGACTGGTCCGCGAGTTGCGGTACACCTCGGCGCCGGCTTTGCCAGCAAGTGCCTTCCGGTCGCGACCTTTGCCGCTGCCCTGGAGGAGCTGGCGCGGCGCCACGGCGCCGAGATCGTCGTGATCGGCGGGCCGGAGGATCGGAATCTGGCAGAGGAGTTGAGCACGCACCTGCGGCGCCCGTTGCGGAACCTGGTCGGCCGGCTGAGCCTGCTCGAGACGGCGGCCACCATCGAGCAGTGCCACCTCTTCGTCGGCAACGACAGCGGGCCAATGCACCTGGCGGCAGCCGTCGGGACGCCGGTGGTGACGTTCTTCGGCCCGTCCGAGCCCTGGCGGTATCATCCCTACGGCGTGCGCTATCGCCTGCTCGAACGCGACCTCTCCTGCCGGCCGTGTGACCACGTCCACTGCGTCCACGGCGAGAACCGCTGTCTGACGCAACTCTCGCCCGCCTCAATCGTTACAGCAGCGGAGGCGCTCCTGCGCGAGACGCTCGAACGGACCGCCGAACGAAACCGCACAGGCGATCAGAAGGAGGTTTCTGGTTTGTGGGTTCCGGTTTCTGGTCCGAGGGCTCACAGCGTCTCCTCGAACCAGAAACCAGAAACCGTAAACCAGAAACCGTAGCGGACATGAGCACGACCCGTCGGTATGAGCCCATCGACCTGAGCGCGGTCCGGACCGTTCCGCTGGGGAGCCGCCCCAACAAGGTTCGAGCGGACGATTTCGCCCGGCCGGGCGCGCCGCGGAGCAGCTTTCGGCAGTTCCTGGCCCGGCTTCCGCGTATTCTCGCCGCCGGCGACTTCCACGACACCGTGCTGGCGGTGGCAGCGGCAGTCCGGCGCGGCAGGCCCGTCGTGCTCGGCATGGGCGCCCACGTCATCAAGTGCGGGCTCTCGCCCATCGTCGTCGACCTGATGGAGCGCGGCGTCATCTCGGCCGTCGCCATGAACGGCGCCGGCGCCATCCACGACTTCGAGGTTGCCCTGATCGGCCAGACCTCCGAAGACGTCGGCGCCGGTCTGACCGACGGGACCTTCGGCATGGCCGAGGAGACCGGCCGGCTCATCAACGAGGCGCTGGCGGGCTGCGCCGAGGATGGCTCGCCGAACGGCCCCGGCATGGGGCGCCTCCTCGGCGAGGCGCTGTTGGCCCGGCGGCCGCCCTACGTCGACCTGAGCCTGCTGGCGGCCGGGGCCCGGCTCGACCTTCCCGTGACGGTCCACGTCGCCATCGGCACCGACATCGTCCACATGCATCCGGCCGCCGATGGCCGGGCCCTGGGCAACGCGACGTTCCGGGACTTCCGGCTGCTCGCCGCCGTCGTCGTCGACCTTGGCGACGGCGGCGTCTACCTGAACGTCGGCTCGGCCGTCGTCCTGCCGGAGGTCTTCCTCAAGGCGCTCACGGTGGCGCGGAACCTGGGCCATCCCGTCCACGACTTCACGACGGTGAACCTCGACATGCAGCAGTCCTACCGCGCCCTCCAGAACGTCGTCGGCCGGCCGACGATCGGGAGCGGGCGCGGCTTCTGCCTGACCGGGCATCACGAGCTGATGATCCCCCTGCTGGCGCAGGCGATCCTGGAGGAGCTGGCCGATGATGCCGGACGGTAACGGCCGGGCGGTCTTCCTCGACCGGGACGGGACCATCAACGAGGACGTCCGCTACCTCAGCCGGCCGGAGCACTTCCGGCTGTTGCCGGGCGCGGGTGAGGCGATTCGCCTGTTCAACGAGGCGGGCTGGATCGTCGTCGTCGTGACCAATCAATCCGCGATCGCGCGCGGCCTCCTCGACGAGCCGACCCTCGGGCTCATCCACCGCCGGATGGTGCATGAGCTGGCCGCTGCCGGCGCGCGCGTCGACGCCATCTTCTACTGCCCGCACCACCCGGACGACGGCTGTGACTGCCGCAAGCCGCGGGTGGGGCTCATCCGGCAGGCCCAGCAGCGTTTCGACCTTGACCTCAGCGCCTGCTGGGTCGTCGGCGACATGCCGAGCGACGTCGAGCTGGGCCGGCGCGCCGGCTGCCGGACGGCGCTGGTGCTGGGCCGGATGGACGCCGATCGGGTGAGCGACCAGCCGCCGACCGTCCTGGCAAGCGACCTGCTCGGCGCCGCCCGGCACATTCTGGCGGCCGAGACGCCGGTCGAGGAGCGGCTCCGCGGCACCGTCGGCCGCTTTGACGGCCGGCGGATCCTCGTCGTGGGCGATCTGATGCTGGACGAGTGGGTCTGGGGGCGGGTGAATCGGATCTCGCCGGAGGCGCCGATCCCCGTCGTCGACGTCCAGTCGGTCACCTACACGCCGGGCGGCGCCTGCAACGTCGCCACGAACCTCGTCGCGCTCGGTGGCCGGCCGGTGCTGCTGGGCGTCGTCGGCGACGACGACGCCGGACGGCGCCTCTGTGACGAGCTGGCGCGCCGACAGGTGTCTCCGGACCGCGTGGTCGTCGACGGCGGGCGGCCGACGACGCTCAAGACCCGCATCGTCGCCCACAGCCAGCAGATGGTCCGGGCCGACCGCGAGTCCCGCCGGCCGGTCGACGGCGCTCTGCGGCAGCGGCTCGTCGACGGCGTGCTGGGCGCGCTGGCCGACGTTCAGGTGGTGCTCCTCTCCGACTACGCCAAGGGGGTGCTGGCGGCCGAGGTTGTCGCCGCCGTCGTCGGCGCCAGCCGGCAGGCGGGGGTTCCGGTCGTCGTCGATCCCAAGGGCTCCGACTACAGCCGCTATCGTGGCGCCAGCGTCATCACGCCGAATCAGCACGAGGCCGCCCAGGCAAGCCGGATCGACCTGGACGGCGAGGAGGCATTGCACGCCGCCGGCCGCCGGCTGCTCGAGACCGTCGACTGCGCCGCCGTCCTCATTACGCGGGGCGAGGACGGCATGGCGCTGTTCGAGCGCGAGGGCCGGGTGACGATGCTGCCGACCTACGCCCGCGAGGTGTACGACGTCACCGGCGCCGGCGATACGGCGGTGGCGACGCTGGCGCTCGCTCTCGCCGCCGGCGCCGACCACGTCGAGGCGGCGAAGCTCGCCAACCACGCGGCCGGCGTCGTCGTCGGCAAGGTCGGGACGGCGACGCTGTCGCAGACCGAGCTCCTGGACTCCCTCGGCCGGGTCCGGTAGACCTGGTCTCTCTGGCGGGCCATGCGAACAACTCTGATGCCAGAAGGCGTTGAGCAGAAAGTGGACGCACCGATGAGCTCCTTTGCCCTGGAAGCGAAGGATCTGGGCGGCGACGCGCTGGCCGCCCGCGCCGGCCGCCTGCTGGTTCGGGTGGCCAAGCCGTTCGTCATCGCGACGGACCTGGTTCTTGTAAACCTCGCGTTCGTCGTCGCCTACTGGATGCGCTACCGCCTCGATCTCGGCCCCGAGGTGCTCGAAGCGAACGCCGTCCCGCTCTCGGCCTACGTCCCGGTCCAGGTCGCCTTTGCCGGCATTCTCCTGGTCACCTACGCCATCGGCGGCCTCTACCGCCACCTCTGGGCGGTGTCGTTGGCCGACGAGCTCCTGACCATCGTCGGCGGCACCAGCATCGGCGTGATGCTGACGCTGGCATTCGTCTTCGGCTACCAGGCGGCGGCCTACTCGCGGCTCATGTTCGTCTTCGCCTGGGCTGGAGCGATTGCGCTGCTGCTCAGCGCGCGCCTGGCCAAGGCGGTCGCCCGGACGTACCTCCGGAGCCGGGGCATCGGCGTCCAGCCGGTGATCGTCGTGGGGCAGGGGCCGCTGGCGCGGATGGTGATGCACATCCTGGCCACCGAGCCGGGCCTGGGCTACCGGCTGGTGGGCTTCGTCGACGAGGAGGGGCGGGAGAACGCCGGTCGGTTCGTCTGTCTCGGCCGTCTCGACGACCTGGCGGCCATCGCCGGCCGGCACGGCGTCGACGAGGTCATCATCGCGCTGCCGGCGGCCCACCACCAACTGGTCCTCAGCCTCATGCAGGACCTCCAGCGGAGCAGCGTGCGATTCAAGATGGTCCCCGACCTCTACGAGATCAGCCTGACGCGCGTCGACATCAACGATCTGCGCGGCGTCCCGCTGATCGGGCTCAAGGAGACCTCGATCCGGGGCGCCAACCTCGTCGTCAAGCGGCTGCTGGACGTCGTGATCGCCGGGACCGTCCTGGCGGTCTTCGCTCCGCTCTGGCTGCTGATCGCGCTCCTGATCAAGCTGGATTCGCCGGGGCCCGTGCTCTTCAAGCAGGTTCGCGCCGGCCGAGATGGCCGGCCCTTTGTGATGCTGAAGTTCCGGTCGATGCAGCAGGACGCCGAGCGGGAGCAGAAGGAGCTGCTGGGCCAGAACGAAGCCGCCGGGCCGCTCTTCAAGATCCGGCAGGACCCGCGCCGGACCCGCGTCGGGCGGCTCCTGCGCCGCGCCAGCCTGGACGAGGTGCCGCAGCTCTGGAACATCCTTCGCGGGGAGATGAGCCTGGTGGGCCCCCGCCCGCCGCTCCCCCGGGAGGTCGAGCGCTATGAGCCCTGGCATCGCCGGCGCCTGAGCACCGCGCCGGGGCTGACCGGGCTGTGGCAGGTCTCCGGCCGGAGCGAGCTCCCTTTCGACGAGATGGTGCTGCTGGACATCTACTACGTCGAGAACTGGTCCCTCACCCTGGACCTGAAGACCCTTCTCCGCACGCTTCCGGCCGTGTTGACCGCGCGCGGCGCCTACTGAGGAAGGCCGAGATCCCCACCCCGGCTTTCACCTGCTCCACCATCGCGATCACCTCCTTCTGACATGGCTGGCTGCTTCTAGCTTATCATACAGGGGACCAGGATCCAAGCCCGCGCACGCAACGCACGGCTGCTCCTGCTTGACGTAAGCTCCGATGGGTTAGATAATCGCAGGGGGGGCCGGCCCGTACAGTGGCCGGCTCGGCAAGATGGGCATGATGAATGCGCCTGAACCGTTCAAGCAACTGCTCAGACCGGTCGTCCGCCCGATCCGGCGGACGGCCGAGCGTGCGGCGCGAGCGTGGCGGGCCTACCAGGATGCGCGGGAGGTCAGCCCGATCCGCCGGTCGCCGCGCCGGCCGGGGGAGCCGCTGCACGTCTCCTATGCCCATCTCGGCTTCCCCGACGCCTTGCCAGGGCCGGAGGTCGTCGTGGTCGGCGGCGCCGTCAAGTACCAGTATCTCCATCGCTGCCTGCCGCACGCCGGCTGGCAGTGCGACGTCCTCTACGCGGTGAGCAGCAATCACTACGCCAAGCTCGCGGCGCTCCTGGGGGCTGCCCGGTCCCGCGGCATTCCGCTGGTCTGGAACCAGAACGGAACCTTCGTCCCCTTCGCCTACGGCCCTGATCGGACGCGATGGGGAAATGCCGTCATGGCCCCCCTGCTCCACGGGGCCGACTACGTCCTCTACCAGAGCGAGTTCGCTCGCCTGGAGGCCGATCATTTCCTGGGAAAGCGGCAGGGCCCGGCGGAGATCCTCTACAACGCCGTCGATACCAGGCGCTTCTCGCCGAGCGTCACACCGCCGGGCGACGAGCTCGTCCTGCTGGCTGCCGGCTCGCACAACGACGGGTACCGGCTGCCGGCGGCGATCCGGACGCTGGCGTCGGTCGCCCGCAGGCGCGCCGGAGTCCGGCTCATTGTCGCCGGACTGGTCCTGCCGTCGATGCGGCCGGAGGTCGACGACCTGGTGGAGCGCTTCGGGCTTGGCAGCCAGGTAGAGCTCGCCGGTCCCTATCCGCAGCAGACGGCGCCGGCGATCTTCCGGCGGGCGCACATCCTCCTGCACACGCAGTACAATGACGTCTGTCCGACCGTCGTCCTCGAGGCCATGGCGTGCGGTCTGCCCGTCGTCTACTCGCACAGCGGCGGCACGCCCGAGCTGGTCGGCGACGAGGCCGGCTACGGCGTGCCGACCGTTCTGGACTGGGAAGCGGCGCACCCGCCGGACCCGGATGCGCTGGCCGATGGGATTCTGCGGGTCGCCGAGGAGTGGCCGCGCTACAGCCAGGCTGCCCGCCGGCGGGCCGCCACGCATTTCGATCTCGAATGCTGGATCGGTCGGCACGTGCAGGTCTTCGAGATGTTGGTGGAGGCGACGTGATCCCGTGGCTGGTGAGCGCCATCATTCCCGCCTACAATCAGGCGGCCTTCGTCAGCCAGGCGATCGAGAGCGTCCTGGACCAGACCTGCGCCGAGCGCGAGGTGATCGTCGTCGACGACGGCTCGACCGACGAGACGGCCGAGGTGGTGGCTCGATACGGCGACCGCGTTCGTCAGGTGACTCAGGCGAACGCCGGCCTGGCGGCTGCCCGCAACACCGGTATCCGCCACGCCCGGGGCGAGTACCTCGCCTTCCTCGACGCCGACGACGTCTGGCTGCCCCAGAAGCTCGAAGCGCAGATGGCCGTGTTTCGGGAGGCGCCGGAGGTCGGCCTTGTCCAGACCGGCTATCTCCACGTCAACACCGATCTGCGCCGGCTCAGCCCGCCCGTCCTGCCGCCTGCGGACGCCGGCGACTCCCTCGGATTCGTCCTACCGTACAACCGGATGGCGGTGCTGGCCGTCGTCCTGCGATCCGAGTGGATTGGCCGCGTCGGGCCGTTCGAGACGTCGCTGCGGGCCTGTGAGGACTGGGACCTCTGGATCCGGCTCGCGCTGGCCGGCTGCCGCTTCGCGACCGTGCCCGAGGCGCTCGCCCTCTATCGGCTGCACGGCGCGAACATGTCCTACGATCCGACGCGCATGGTGACCGCGGCGTTCGCCACCCTCGATCGGGCCTTCAAGCACCCGACAAGCGCCCGCCTCGGCGAGCCCCTGAAGCTGGCGAGCTATCGAGAGCAGTACCTGAAGGCGAGCATCAGCTTTGAAATCGCCGGCGACGAGGAGAAGGCTGCCCACTATCTCCGGCAGGCGCTGGTGGCAGCCTGCCCGGCAATCAAAAACGAGGAGGATCCGCTCGCGCTGCTGACGCGCTACGCCTGGTATCCGGTCTGGCCGCCCGCTCCGGTTTCGGAGGCGTTGGCCCAGCGGCGTGTGTACCGGACGCTCGCCGCCATCGCCTCACTGCGGGTCGCAAGAGGACGATCAACCGATGCATTCGGCAGGTCGTTTGGCGATGCCGACGGCTCTCCTTCCGTCATGCTGAGCCGCAGCGAAGCATCTCCCCGGCCTCGATCCGACAGCGTCCAGGAGATGCTTCGCTCCGCTCAGCATGACGGAGGGACGGTCAGCCCATCTGCCCCAGATCGGGGGGGTGCGTTGCTGCCGAAGCCGGCGCTGGTGAAGCGCGAAGCGTACGCATTGCCGCACTCATCACTCATCACTCATCACTCATCACTCATCACGAAGCCGGCGCTGGCGAAGCTCGAAGCGTACGCGCTGCTCCTGGCGGCGACCCTGGCCTCCCAAGCCGGCCCGGCCCGCTCGATCTCCCTGCGCGCGCGGGCCGTCCGCGTCGATCCGGCGATTCTCGGCGATGCGCGGTTCTATCCCGCGAGATTCAGGCGGCTGGCCGACCGCCTCCAGAAAGGGGTGGGCCGATGGACGGGCCGCCCATGAAACCGTATCTCAACCTCGGCTGCGGCAGCCGGTTCGATCCCGCCTGGACGAACGTGGACTTTGTCAGCCACAGCCCGTCGGTCATTCGCCACGACCTGCGCCAGGGGATCCCGTTCGGCGCGGAAACGTTCGACGTCGTCTACCATTCGCACGTCCTGGAGCATTTCCCCCGCGCCGAGGCCCTGGCCTTCTTGCAGGAATGCCATCGGGTCCTCAAACCGAGCGGGATTCTGCGGGTCGCCACACCCGACCTGGAGCAGATCACCCGTGTGTACCTGCGGAAGCTGGAAGGGGCCATCCGGGGGGACGAGCAGGCGCAGCGGAACTACGAGTGGATCATCCTCGAGATGTACGACCAGACCGTCCGCGAGCGGACCGGCGGCGATATGGCCGACTACCTGCGCCAGAAGGTGATTCCCAACAGGGAGTTCGTCCTGGCACGGATCGGCGTCGTGGGAGCACAGCTCCTCGACGCCGGCGAGCGCCTGCAACGGAAGCCCGCAACCCAACGGGTGGTGCAGCCTGCTGCCGTGCGCATCTTGCGCCGGCTGTACCGCTTCCTGCGCGACCCGGCCAGGCGCCGAGAGTGGGTCGTCCAACGGCTGCTCGGCGCCGAGTACGAGCTCCTCCAGGTGGGGCGCTTTCGGCGGAGCGGCGAGATCCATCGCTGGATGTACGACCGCTACTCGCTCGCGCAGATCGTCCAGGCGGCGGGCTTCCGGCAGCCCCAGATCGTCGGCCCGACCGAGAGCCGGATCCCCGACTGGGCAGCCTTCCATCTGGATACCGAGCCCGACGGCACGGTCTACAAGCCCGATTCGCTGTACCTGGAAGGAGTCAAGGAGTGACAACCTTGAACCTTGGACCTTGAACTCGCAACCCCGTTAGCCATGCACATTCTGATGTTGTCCGATTGGGAAACGCAGAACGGGGCGGCGATTGCGGCCAGCCACCTGGCGTGGGCACTCGGCCGGGTGGGGCACAGGGTCACCTACCTGGTTGACCGGCCGGATGGGCGGGAACACCCGTGGGACACGCACGTCCTGACGCCGATCGTCTCGCTCCGCCGGCTGGCGGCCCGGCGCTTGCTGCCGGCGGGACTTCGGGCGGCGTGGGATGCCGGCACCGTTCGCCACCGCCTGCGGCGGCTCCTGGCCGATCTGCGCCCGGACGTGATCGACGTCCACAATCTGCACGGAGCCGTCGGCGCCGGCTGGTCCGTCGATCTCCTGCGCATCTGTCTCGACCAGGCGCCGACGGTCTGGACGCTGCACGACATGTGGAGCTTCACCGGGCGCTGCGCCTTCAGCTACGACTGCCGGAAGTTCCTGACCGGCTGCGACGCCGCCTGCCCGACGCCAGACGAGCACCCCGCGTTGGCGCCGACCCGGATTGCCGGAGCCTGGGAGGGACGGCGCCGGCTCTTCGCCGGCCGTCCCCAACTGATCGCGGTCACTCCCTCCCGCTGGCTGGCGCGCGAGGCGCAGGCCGGACTCTGGGCCGGCCACCGGGTGGGCGTCATCCCGAACGGCCTCCCTCTGGACGTCTATCGGCCGGTGGATCGGGCGCTGGCTAGACAGGCGCTCGGCATCGAGACGCTGGGGCCGGTCCTCCTCGTCGCGGCCCAGAATCTGGCCGAGCGGCGCAAAGGCGGCAGCCTGCTGGTGGGCGCGTTGCAGCGTCTCTCGCCCCGACCGTTGACGCTGGTCACGTTGGGCGGCGGCCGGCTCGACCTCGATCTGGCCGGGATGCACGTCCATCCTCTGGGCTTCGTCGACCACGAGCGGACGAGAGTGCTGGCCTACAGCGCCGCCGACGTCTTTGTGCATGCGGCGCCGGTGGACAACCTCCCGAATGTGGTCATGGAAGCCGTGGCCTGCGGCACGCCGGTCGCCGGCTTCGGCGTCGGCGGCGTGCCCGACATGGTCCGGCCCGGCCAGACCGGCTGGCTCGCCCGGGAAGTTTCCCCGGAGGGGCTGGCCGGTGCCGTCGAGGCCGCGCTGGATGACCTGAACCGTGGCCCGGACCTGCGAGACACCTGCCGGGCGGTGGCTGAGGCCGAATACGGCGCCGACCTTCAGGCGCGGCGTTACGTGGATCTGTACCAGTCGCTGGCTGCTATCAGACAAGACCGGCCATCGCCCTGGAAGCGCCTGACGCGTGAACGCATGACGCATGACGCATGAGTGCCAATCGCTGGATGCTGTCAGATGAAACCAGCTATCGTCCTGGATGGGCTGACGCGCCGCTTCGGCAAGACCGTTGCCGTCGATGGGCTGACGCTGGCGGTCGGCCTGTTTGTCTAGACGGTGGACGCCGCGCTGCTCTGGCTGGGCGGGCGCACCTTTCGGCGGGGTGTGCTCATCGCCGCCGCGAGCTATTGAGCTTCGCGAAATTCAGGTAACACTTAGACCGACGTGACGGAAGAAACCAT
>JACQGW010000084.1 GCA_016199325.1 Chloroflexota bacterium | reverse complement strand
GGCCAGGGGTCAGGGGTCGAGGGCGGGCAGTTGGAGGTCAGAGGTCGGGGGCGGGGGGCGCAAGAACCGGCAGCGCAGGGCAGGCAGGAACGACCGAAGACTCTGCCCCCTCTGTGTCATAGAGTGCCGGGAGACCGACGAGTAATGCCGGGGAGGCGGTCGAAGTCTTGATCATAGGAGTAGAGGAGGGTAGAACCCTCCTGCTGCATCGACGTCGCGATCAGGGCATCGCCGAAGTCGAGTCGGGTAGTGGCGTAGAGGTCGAGCGCTTGAAGCACGGCCTGGCGGTTCTGGACTTTGAAATCGGCCAGGCGAACAAGAGGAGCAAGGAGGTCGCGCACCTCGACGCGTGACTTGCGGTAGAGCCGGGACGAGGCAAGCACGTACACCGCGTCAGCAATCACCGTGTCAGGTGCAGCGACGGTGAGCCGGCCTGCCTCCACCTGTTCGAACAGCGCCACTGCCTGAGCTTGCTTCTGAGGGTCGTCGCCGGTAAGCAGCCTGATGAGGACATCAGTATCGACGAAAGGATCGCTCATGAAGCGTAGCCGTGCTCGGCGTGCAGTCGATCCTCCCGAGCAATCTCTCGCATTTGCTCCCACGACAACGGCCTATCGAGCGAGCCGGCCGCTCCCCGAAGCGAGGCAACGGTCGGATAGCGAGGAGCGCGAAGGTGTACCGTTCCTTCCGGTTCGATGACGAAGGAGAGCTTGTCCCCACTCTTGAGTCCCAGATGCCGGCGCACTTCCGCCGGAATCGTCACCTGGCCTTTGCTCGTGATCGTCGAGACGATTTCTTTCACCTGATCTCCCCGGTTGCAAGGTGTCACCTCATCGGTAAGGCAATACTAGCAGGTTCCTTACCGTTGTGTCAAGGGTGGCACGCCTGGTGACCGAGCGATCAAAGTGGACTGGCCGCTCAGGGCCAACTGCGAGCCTTAGAAACTATCTCAAATCGCTCAGAAACGGGTCTCAGGGCCGCTGAGGCCATTTTGGTGCATTGTGAGATAGTTTCTTAGCCCGTCCCCTTGGTGGACCACGCTGTCCACCTGACATGGACCATGCCAGGCAAGCGCCGATGGCATTCGGCGTAGCAGTCAGTGGACGCCAGCCGGCGCCAAGATCGCCGTCAGCCGCTCGACGACGACCTCTGCGTGACCGTCGCGCAGGTTCATCGGGTTGATCCCGATGGCGCCCTGGTAGGCCATGCCCTGGCCGACGAGGACGATGGGATCGCCGTCGGCCAGCCGGTTGACCAGATCGAGCGCCGTCAGCCCGAGCGCCGCTTCGTCCAGGTGGAGCCGGAGCTGCGGGACCGGCTTCGCCGCCGAAACCACCGTCTCGATCCCCACGTGCGGGATCTTCGCCAGCTCCGCCGCCATTGAGTCGACCGTTTCCTGCCAGCGCGCACACTCGGCGGCGTGGTCGCGGGCGGCGTACCGCTGGAGCGCGACGATCAGCCCGACGATCTCCTCTTTCCCCACCTTGAAGCCGCGGCCCATCCCCTGGTGTGGCGGGCCAGGAAGGATGCCCGTCTCCAGATAACGCTGCCGGTGGGTCCACGTCTCCGGGAAGACGTCCATGTCCTGGTGCTGGAGCGCCACGGACTCGACGATGGTGCGCCGGGCGGCGAGAATGCCGGTGGGCTGCGGCCCGCCGATGGCCTTGCCGCCGCTGAAGATGACGGCGTCGGCGCCCTCGGCCACGAGGCGGCGCAGGTTGTCGACCGGCGGCAGCGCCGCCGCGGCGTCGACGACCACCGGCAGGCCATGCCGGTGCGCGATCCGGCAGACCTCCGGCAACGGCACCGTCCCGGGGCCTTCCATCACCGGACAGAGGATGGCCGCCGTCCGCTCGGTGATCGCCTCCTCGATCTGCCAGCCGAAGGTGCCGCCGGCGCCGGGGAAGCCAAGGGTGCCGACCTCGACGATCGTGACGCCGGCCAGGCGGACCGCGTGGTCGTAGGCGTTCCGGTGCGCCCGCTGGCAGATGACTTCGTTCTTCATCCCGGTCGTATCCGGCAGGCGGTCCATCTTGCCCACGTCCATGCCGGCGACAGTCGCGGCCACCGCCAGCGTCAGCGCCGACGAGGCGCCACAGGTGACGTAGCCCGACTCGGCGCCGGTGATCTCGGCGATGACGCGACCAGCCGCCTCCTGCAGGTCCTCGATCCGGACAAAGTGCTGAGCGGCCTCCCGCATCGCGTCGAGCACGGCAGACTCGACGATCGCCCCGCCGGCCCTAGTCAGCATCCCGGTCGCGTTGATCACCGTCCGAACGCCGAGCTTCTGGTAGATGTTCGGCATCTGATCGTCTCCTTCCAGCATCACCGAGGAAGCGCACTCACGTGCGCACTACGAACGATGGCGTTGGTTTGTAGTGCGCACGTGAGTGCGCCGTTCCCCGGTGGCTACTTGATCGACGGGCAAACAGCCACGTCCCTCATCGACTCGATCTGACCCCTGTCGCCGTGCAGTATAGCTGAAATGCCTCGTCCCCGCCGGGCATTGCAGCCCTTCTCAGGAGACCCATCCGGTTCACCGGGCCGTTGCGAGCTGCCGGATACATGTGTATAATACGGTCATAAGAGAGCCAATGTGTGTGTATATCGATGTTGGCTGGGAGGGATTCCGGTGGCTGCTCGCTACAAGCGCAAGAACCTCATGGTGGACGAGACGCAGATCCGCCGGCTGGCGGCTGCCCGCAACGTGAGCGAGTCCGAGGCTGTCCGCCAGGCTGTGGCCAACGAGCTGGAGGCTGACGCCGCGATGGACGCGTGGGATATGCTCTGCCAGGCCGGCGGGCTGGCCGATCCGATGGGTCTGATCGAGCGGGAGTAAATGCCGCGTCTCCTGGTGCTCGATAGCTCGGCGCTCATCCTGGCCAGCCGCCGACCCGAGAACCGACCGTGGATTGAGCGACTAGTCCGGACCCGACGCGGTCGCCTGCCGGCTGTGGTGATCGCCGAGCTGTTCGCCGGAACGCGATCCAGCGAGGAGGCGACCCAGCTCGCTCGCTTCTTCGCGTTTTTCGTGCGCAGCGGGCTGGTCCTGCTACCCGAGGTTGCCGACTGGGAGCTGGCCGGACGTCTGGTGGCACGGCGCGGGCGCCTCGTCGGGGGCATGCGTGCCCGCGACCACTTGAACGATGTGCTGATTGCGATCTGTGCCGCCCAGGTGGGCGGGACGGTATTGACCGCCCACGTGCGGCACCTGGAGGTCTGGGCCGAGCTCCTGCGTGCCGCCGGCCGAGACGTCACCGTGACGCCCTTCGCACCGCCCCCATCTCTCTAACATGGCGGTCTCCAGAAGGTGTTCGTCACCAGGATCGCGGCAGAAGTGTACGGTCCCTGTGGGGGAAACCTCGACGGCCCGATCCTTCAGGAGGGTCAGAATCGTCGCCAGATCCTCATCGGCGAAACGAAGTCGCCGGCGAATGCGGGCACGTCCAAGCACATCGCGGATCTCTTCGAGCAGTGCTTCGGAGACGACCGGCATGAAATGTCCGTCACGAAAAGCACCGAGCACCCTGGCCGGCGCGCCTTCAGCATTGCGGGACTGCTCCTCGTCCAGATAGATGTTCGTTCGCTTCACGGCAACCTTCGGCCGGCAGAATACAACCAGATTATGCACCTATGGTGTCATGGTGGCAGTATTCGCCACGAGGTTAGCGGCCGGCTCGCCGGCTGCGATGGCAGCCCAGCGGCCTTCGCACGGATTGCCGTCGGAGATCTCCATCACCCGCTCGGCCGGGACCGCCACCATCGCGGCGATCGTCTTGCCATCGCCCCTGGGGCTCGAGGCCGAGACGACGGTGTGGCGGCAGATGCTATCCGGCGCATTGAGATGATCGCTCAGAAAGGCCCGGCCGGCGGCGCGGTCGAGCGTCCCGGCGTGCCGGCGGACCAGATGGCGAATCCGGCCGTTCCGCAGCAGCGTCGAGGCGCTGCCAGCGGCCCTCCGTGCCTCGCAATCCAGCATCTCCGGCTCAAGGTAGTGGTTCGAGTGGCCCCAGATCTCGTCGACGACGTAGGTGAAGCTGAACCGCGTCGCGCTCGTCTCGAGATTGACGACCGTCTCCGGGCTGCCGAGCACGTAGTTGGCGCCGGTCGCCCGGGGAGCGCCGGCGATCGCGGCGATGGCGTTGCCGAGATGGCGCTGCTGAAGCGCCTTGCGGACGACGACCGGGTACGGCGCGCCGGGCCGGGTGTCGAGCGGCTTCAGGCTGTTCTGGAGGACCGTGATCCCATCGGCGTTGATGCCGACGCAGCCGATGACCCCGGCGTGGGTGAACGCGATCGCCTCCGGTCGCTCGGCGTCGCCTGGGATGCGGAGCGTGAAGGAGTGCGGCTGATACCAGTGCTGGATGTCGTACGTCTGGCCCAGGCAGACCTGCCCGTCGCGCGTCGCCTGGCCGTAGAAGCCGAACGTCGTGCAGCCCGTATCGGCGGGCGTCAAGCCGGCGGGCGCCTGGCCAAGGAGGCGCTCGGCCAGCGCAGGCACGCGGAGCGCGCCCAGCTCGTCGAAACAGTTCAGGACGAAGACCCTGTCGAGCCGGAGATCGGCACCTTCGGCGATGCCGCCGATCTCGTCGTAGAGGTCGGGGGCGTAGTCACGGGTTGGGGGAATGTGTTTGGCGGCGTAGCTCACGACCGCCGACTCGGCAATCGGCGCCTGCGGCCGCCGGCAAATGTCCTCGACGAGGGCGGCGTAGAACTCGTGGACGTGGGCGCGGAGGGCTTCGCCGTGCTGGCGACCCCGTTCTCGTGGCGTACCGTGGAAGGTGAAGACGTCGGTGGGGCCCATGCGCATCTCCTCTCCCGGGGTGATTCAGTTGTTCAGGGCAACGGCCGTCGAGCAGCCGAGCCTGACCCGCTCGTTTGCTCTGTTCCACGGTACGCTAGCGCCAATGGAAAGTCAAGAGGGAGCGCCCGGCCAACCAAAAGAACAAGGCCGGCAGGAGTGCTCCAGCCGGCCTCGGTGCCACGGAGAGGAAGGAGGCAGGGACGGTTCGGTTGTCAGGGGGGGCCCACCAGAGGCGCCCGGCCAGGTCTTCGAGCGGCGAGCGGAAATATGGAATCGGGGGACACGGCAAGAAGCGTAAGCTGGCTTGGCCTTCGGTTCCGACCCCCGACCCCTGGTCCCTGACCCCCACTCTAGAACGACGTGCCCTGCGTCGACGGCGCCTGCCGCTTCTGCTGCCCCGGTGGGAACGGGCGCCCCTTCAGGTGCCCCTTCGTGTGAAGGATGTCGCCCGAGCGCAGTTGCTGCAGGATCTGGTCGGCCTGTTGCTGGGTGATCCGGCCGTTCTTGACGGCCTCGTCCAGCTTCGGCTTGGCGGCGTCGGCAGCCGCCTGTCCAAGATCCTGCTTCGTCACGCCCTTCTCCTGGGCGATCTGGTCAAGCGTCTTGCCGGAGCGCAGCTCCTGATGGAGCTGGTCGGCCGTCATCCCGAGCTTCTGGGCGATCGCGTTGTGGACGTCCCGCCCCAGCGCGGCGATGGCCGCCGGCCCCCGGTGCGGTCCCCTGGCGTGCGGGCCGCCCCGCAGCCCGAAGTGCCCGAAGCCCAGCGCGCCGGGCTCGGCCTTCTGGATCCGCTCCTTCAGTTTGGTTGCCTGTTCTTGCGTCAGCTCGCCATCCTGAACAGCCTGATCGACCGTCTGGCTGGCTGCCTGCTTGATGCTGTCTTTGAGCTTCGCCTCGTCGACGCCGAGGATGCCGGCCAGCTTCGAGAGGAACACCTGCGCGTAGCGCCCCCGATCCTGTTTCGCGTTCGGCGTCGCCCCTGGCGTCGGCGGCTCGGCGAACGCGCTGCCGACCAGCAGCGCCAGTGCGGCGACGACGACCGCGGCGCCCGCTGCCAGTCCTACCCATCGATCTCTTCTCATACGACTACCCTCATCGCTATCTTCCTTGATTCGGTGCTTGTCCCCATTCGGTGCCTGCCGGCCGGTCCTGGCCCTGCCGGGCCCTTCGCAGGATCAGGCCACTCCGGTCTTCCTGCACATAGGATACCTGCCCGACAACAACGGAGAGTGAACCACCTGCAAAATCTGTGTAAACGCCGCGTGGAGTGGACACCCTCGGCGAGGACGGCACGGGCGGTGCCAATGAGGCTCCACCCATCGATCTGGTGATGCTTCCTGTCGTGCGGCGGACTCCCTGATCGCATGGGACTCAGCCGTGCCAATGGCACAACTGGACAGTTCTCCCGGGCCTTTTTCAGCCGAAAAGGCCATTGCGGCGGCCCATCGATCGCCATAAGCTGGGTAGCATCAGACCCTGAGCAGTGAGCTGAATCGAACAGCGGGAGGGCGTACCGATGGGCAAGCGGAGTGAGTGGATCATCGACAAGACCGAGGCGGTCTCGCCCGACGGCATGGTGGCGGCGATGCAGCCGCTCGCCGCCGGGGTCGGCGCGGAGATCTTGCGGCGTGGCGGCAATGCCATCGACGCCGCGGTGGCCACGGCGTTCGCCATCGGCGTGGTCGAGCCGTTCATGAGCGGCGTGGGCGGCGTCGCTTTCCTCGTCTATCGCGAGGCGGCGACGGGAAAGACCATCTGCCTCGACGGCAGCACGGTCCTGCCGGCGGCGATCCGGCCGGAGATGTTCGAGCTGCTGCCCTCCGGCCAGAGATCGGGGCTGTACGGCTGGCGGGCGACGAAGGACGACGCGGCAAATACCGGCTGGCTCTCGCCGGGGGTGCCGGGCACGCCGGCCCTGCTTCAGGATGCGCATCGCCGATTCGGCCGCCTGCCGTGGCGGGATCTGGTGGCCCCGGCCATCCGGTTGGCCGCGGATGGGTTCGAGGTCAACCACTACATCGCCATGATGACCTCGGCCAGCGCCGCGCGGCTCTGGCGGTTCCCGGAGAGCAAGCGAACGTTCTTCAAGCCGGGTGGCATCCCGCTGACGCCGTCGCTCGGAGCGGGACCGGGCGACAAGCTGGTGCTGTCCGACCTGGCGCGCACGCTCCGGTTGATCGCCGAGGAGGGCGCCGACACGGTCTACCGCGGCGAGGTGGCCCGGCTGATCGCCGAGGACATGGCGCGCAACGGCGGCCTGATCACCGAGGCGGATCTGGCGGCGCACAGGACCCAGGTCTTCGAGCCGGAACAGGTCGGCTATCGCGAGTACCAGATCCTCGGCCAGCTCGAGAACAGCGGCTACGCGACGGTGGCCGAGGCGGCGCAGATCCTGGAAGGGTTCGACCTCGCCGGCATGGGCTTCCAGTCGGTCGAGGCCGAGCATGTCATCGTCGAGGCGATGCGCCGGGCCTTTCTCGACCGGCTGCGCTATCTGGGCGACGCCTCGCTCATGGCTGTGCCCTACAAGGGCGTCATCGCGCGGGAGTACGCCGCCGAGCGGCGGGCGACCGTCGACCTGGCCCGAGCGACACCGGATGTCGGACCGGGGGATCCGTGGCCGTTCGACCCGAGCCGGCGAGTCGCGGCGCCGATGCGGAGCGGCGCCGGCGGCGAGGGCCAGACGACGCATATGACCGTGATCGACCGGGACCACAATATGGCCTCGCTCACGTCAACCCTTGGCGCCGGCTTCGGCTCGGCGGTCGTTATCAAGGGGACCGGCATCACGCTGAACAACGCCACGATGTGGTTCGACCCGGAGCCGGGCGCCGTCACGTCCATCGGCCCCGGCAAGCGCCTCATGTCGGCGGCGGCGAACGTGCTCGTCCTCCGAGACGGCAAGCCGTTCCTGGCGATCGGCTCGCCTGGCGGCCGGCGCGTGATCACTGCGGTCCTCCAGTGCATCCTGAACGCCGCGGACTTCGGGCTTGGCATGCAGGCGGCGATCTCGGCGCCGCGCGTCCACTGCGAGGGCCGGGTGGCTTCGATCTCGAACCGGTTCCCCCCGGCGGTGGCCGAGGGGTTGCGACGACTGGGCCACGAGCTCGTCGTGAACGAGGACAATCTTTCGACCAACTTCTTCGCTCGCCCGAACGGGGTCATGATCGATCCGGTCACGGGGGACCTGCGCGGCGGAGTCTTCCAATACACGCCGGCGACGGCTGTCGGGGTCTAAGGCGATCGGCGCGAGAGCGGGCAGGAGCCGGTAGCGTGCGTGTCGGGCTGTTCCTGACGAATCAGCATCCGCTGGGGACCAACATGGTCGCCGCGCTGGACGAGCAGATCCGGATGGTGCGCTGTGCCCGCGACAACGGATGGGACTCGGTCTGGGTCGGCCATCACTACCTCACCGAGACGATGGCGATGCTCCAGCCGGTGCCTTATCTTGCTCGCCTGGCGCCGGAGGCGGGGGAGCTGACCCTGGGGCTCGGCATCCTCCTGCTCGCCCTGCTCAATCCCGTTCACGTCGCCGAGACAGTCGCTTCCCTGGACGTCGTCTGCCGGGGACGCTTCGTCTTTGGCGTCGGCCTCGGCTACCGCGACGTCGAGTACGGCGCCTTCGGCATCCCGCGCGGCGAGCGCGTCCGGCGGTTCGAGGAGAACCTGCGGGTTGTCCAGGCCCTCTGGGCCGAGGATCGCGTCGACGTCGACCTGCCCTGGTGCTCGCTGCGCGGCGTTAGCCTGGCGATCCGGCCCGTTCAGCGGCCACGGCCGCCGATCTGGGTCGCGGCGAACAACGACCGGGCCGTCGAACGTGCCGCGCGCCTTGGCGACACCTGGATGATCAACCCCCACGCTGCTCTTGAGACAATCCGCCGACAACTGAAGCTGTTCTGGACGGCGCGGGCAGCCTGCGGTCGCCACCAACCGGACGAGCTTCCGGCGATGAAAGAGGTCTTCTGCGCGCGGGACCGCAGGACGGCCCTCGATCTCGCCCGTCCCTATCTCGGCAGCAAGTACCGCACCTACGCCGCCTGGGGCCAGGACCGGGCGCTGCCCGGCGGCGAGTCATTTGATGTGCCGTTCGAGCAGCTCGAAGATCATCGCTTCGTCATCGGCTCGCCCGAGGACTGCCTCCGGCAGCTCCTGCCCTGGCGTGACGAGCTGGGCGTCGACCATCTCATCTTCCGGACGCATTGGAGCGGGATGCCGGTTGAGACGGCGCTCGGCTCGATGGATCTCCTCAGCCGAGAGGTGATCCCAGCGCTGCGGAAGAGATCCTGAGGAATCAGTGGCTTGAAAGGGAGAGTCTGGAAGGAGGTGTCGCGGTTGCCGCGAGCGAGATGGATGGAGTGATCGTCGCACCACAACCGATCGCCGTCGAAGAAGGCGCCAGGGTGCTGCGGGAGGGCGGGAACGCCATCGACGCTGCCGTGACTGCGGCGCTGGCTCAAGGGGTAACCGATCCGACGAACTGCGGCCTGGGCGGCTGGGGCGTCATTCACGTTCGCCCGGCGGGCCGGGCCAGGTCGGAGGTCGTCGAGTTCTACAGCCTGCTCCCCGGGCGCATGCCGCCCGACATCTTCGCGAACGACGTGATCGGCGAGCCGGGCCAGTGGAACGTCTTTCCAGTCAAGGCGTGGGCCAACAACATCGGGTACAAGGCGGTCGGGGTGCCCGGGACCGTCAAGGGGCTCCATGAGGCGCTGACCAGGTATGGGACGTGGTCCTGGTCCAAGGTGCTCCAGCCGGCCATTCGCTGGGCCGAGGAGGGCGTGCCGGTCGACTTCGAGCTTGCCGGCCGCCTTTCCCCGCTCCACGAGCCGTGGAGCGCCGGTCCCCGAATGCTCGATCGTTTGAACGCGACGCCGGCCGCCGCGGCCCTCTATACCCGCGAGGGACGGCCGCTCAAGCCGGGCGAGCTGATGGTCCATGCCGATGCCGCCCGCACGATGCGGCGGCTGGCCGACGAGGGCGCCGACGACTTCTATCGTGGGGCGATCGCCAGGGCCATCGCCGCCGACTTTGCGCGCAACGGCGGCTTCATCGCCGAGGAAGACCTCCGGGACTACCGAACGCGTACCGGCGAGCCAATCGCCGGAACGTATCGCGGCTACCGGATCGAGACGAGTCGACCGCCGACGGGCGGCGTGACCGTCGTCGAGATCCTGAACATCCTCGAAGGCTACGACCTGGCGGGAATGGGGCACAACTCGGCCGACTACATTCACGTCGTCACCGAGGCGTTTCGCGCCGCCTTTGCCGACCGGATCGAGCACGTTGGCGACCCCGAGTTCGTCGACGTCCCGCTGGACCGGCTGCTCTCGAAAGCGCACGCGGCCGCCTGGCGCCAGCGGCTCAGTCTGTCGCGCCGGCTGGATCTGCCGCCGCCGGTGAGCCTTCGTCTCGCCGGCGGCCGCGGAGCGACCACCCACCTCTCGGCCATCGACGTCGACGGCAACGCCGTGTCGCTCACGCACACGCTGGCCCTGAGCTCCGCCGGCGTCGTCACCCCCGGGCTCGGTTTCCTCTACAACAACAGCGTGGCCCTGTTCAATCCGTATCCCGGCCACCCGAACTCGATGGCCGGCGGCAGAATGCGCGCGACGGGCGCGGCGCCGACGATCGTCTACCGGGACGGCAAGCCGGTGCTCGTCGTCGGCGCGCCGGGCGGCCACGGTATCATTACCGGCGTGGTCCAAACGATTCTCAACGTGATCGACCACGGCATGACGGCGACGGAGGCGGTCAGCGCTTCCCGCTTCCATTGCGAGCATGGTGCGCTCCAGGTGGAGACGCGCATCCCCGGCCTCGTTCGGGATGAGCTGGCCCGCCGCGGCCACCGGGTCGACAACACGCTGACCGCGTACGGCTACACCACCGGCGCCGTGCAGCTCGTGATGGCGGACCCGGCGACCGGCGCCGTTTCCGGCGCAGCGGACCCCCGTCGAGGAGGCATGGTCCTGAAAGCAAGCTCGCTGACGGCTCGATAGGACGCCGCCTGGACAATGGACGAGGCGGACGACAGCAGGAGGAGGAACTTCCATGGCCACGACAGCAACCAGAATTCCGCTCGTGAAGGAGTTCGATCGCGTCCCGTCGATGACGGTCCCGCTGGGCCGAGAGCAGGAAGCGCGCTTCCAGCGCCTCATGGAGACGACTATCATGGTCGATCTCCACCAGCACCCCATGGTCCTGCCCGAGAGTCTGGACGACTTCCCCGAGTACCTCCGCAGCAACGACTGGCGCTGGGGCTATCAGGCAACCCGGCACGGCGGCTGGACGGCGATCTGCACCGCCAACATCCTCTCGGTGCTGGCGAAGAGCCCCGAAGTGTCCTTCGCCAGGTTTGCCGATCTCGTGGACGAGGTTGGCCTGATGCTGGCAGACCTGGCCAGGCAGGGCGGCGGCGTCGCCAAGATCGGCCGCGCCGGCGACATCGTGAGCGCCAAGCAGCAGAACCGCATCGGCTTCCTCCCCACAGTCGAGCACCTGGCCATCGACAACGACCTGCACCGCATCGAGGTGCTCTACGGCCTCGGCGTCCGGCTGGCCGGTCTAACCTACTCGCGCCGCAACTACATCGGCGATGGCCAGAACGAGCGAAACGACGGCGGCTTGAGCGAGTTCGGCGTCGAGGTCGTCCGCCGGATGAACGATCTCGGCATGGCCGTCGACGTTTCCCACGCCAGCTTCCGGACCGCCATGGACGCCATCGAGCATTCGCGGGTGCCCATCGCCTTCAGCCACAACGCCGCCTACGCGATCCGGCCGACGCGGCGCGCCCGCAAAGACGAGGAGCTGCTGGCCTGCGCCCGGAAGGGCGGCATCATCGGCATCACGGCCGTTCCCAACGCGCTGAGCGACGCGCCGGACCAGGACATCAACTGCGTTCTCGACCACTACGACCATATGGTCAAGCTCGTCGGCGCCGACCACGTCGCCATCGGCACCGACACGCTGATCGGGGATCACGTCGGCCTGCACGTCAAGCTGCTGGGGCGCGACCGGCCGGCGCACAAGCCGCCGGCGCCCTATCTCAACGGGCTGGAATCGCCGGCAGAGGGGAAGAACATCATCCGGGGGCTCATCGCGCGGGGCTACGGCGACGAGGAGATCAAGAAGATCGCGGGCCAGAACGCGGTCGACTTTTTCCGGCGGGTGATCGGGTAGCGCGGCGTCCAGAACGACGGATGGGGAGGCATTGACTGATGAGCCGGGTTGCGCTTGCCATCCACAACCTCACCGGCCTCCAGCCGAGCGAGCTGATGCCCATTGCCAAGTTGGCTGAGCAGCGCGGCTTCGAAGCCGTGCTGATGACCGAAGCGACGAACGATGCGCTCGCCTTCGTCGAGGCGTTCGCCTTCAGCACGGAGCGCATCGGCCTCGGCACCGCCATCGTCAACATGTATCAGCGCCACCCCATCCAGCTCGTGGCGCAGTGCTCGGCCATCGACGACGTGTCGAAGAAGCGGCTGAACTACCTGGGCATCGGCACCGGCCACCGGTTCGCGAACGAGAGCTTCTTCGGCATCCGCATGGAGCAGCCACTCCAGGTGATGCGGGAGTACGTAGAGGTCGTCCGCCTGGCTCAGACGGGCGAGCCGATCCAATACCACGGGAAGGTCTTTACGATTGAGCAGTTCCAGCCGCGTCTGGCGCCGGTGCGGCACCGCCTCCCCATCTACCTGGCTGCGTTGAGCAAGCGCCTTCTGCATCTGGTGGGCGAGCTGGCGGACGGGGTCTACCTCTACCTCCTACCGGACGCCCATTTCGCCTGGACGGTCGAGCAGATCCGCGACGGAGCCCGAGCCGCCGGCCGTGACCCGGCGAGCATCGACCTCGCCTGCCTGTATATGACGCTGGTCCATCCCGATCCGGAGCGCGCCCGGGCCTTCGCCCGCCAGCAGCTCGCGCGGTTCTGCGCGAACCCCTTCTACAACCGGCATGTGGCGAACGCCGGTTTTGCGGACGAAGCGGCCGGCATCCGGGAGGCGGCCGCCCGCGGCGACCGTGAGGTCGCCATTGCGGCCGTCACCGAGGCCATGGTCGACCAGCTCGTCGTGGCCGGAACGGCCGACGAGTGCCGCCAGAAGATCGAGCAGAAGCGGGCGCTGGGCATGGGCCTGCCGGCCGTCTTCCCATACCCGGTGGATCAGAGCTGGGACGCCTGCCTGCGCGAGGCGACGGAGATCTTCGGCAACCCGTCCTGAGCAACTCTGCAATCGAGTTGGCGCGAATCAAGCACCGATTTCACGAGTCTTTCCGCCAGTCCGATACGCGCGATCCGGCTTTTTTCAGTGGACTCGTGACGATGCACGGACGAGCCAATCTGCCACTCTGGCGTTCTTGGCGCCTTGGCGGTTTCGTCGTTCCGGAAACTGCTTTACGAAACCCCGGCGGGCTCGGCGGCCAGCAGCGCCGGGCTGACCCGTCCCACCTCGCCATCCACCGTCAAATGGGCGGGATCCGGGCAGGCCGCCTTCACGATCGCCAGGACGGCCTGGGCTTCGTCGCCGTGGGAGCGAACCGGCTCGGCGTGCGTATCCAACCGGTAGGGGACCAGCTCGGCCTGCTCGACCCGGTGGACGCCGACCGTCGCTCGGAGCAGGCAGCCGGCGCTGAACTTGAAGTCCACCCGTCGGATGGCCTGATGGCGGTAGGAGGGGCCGGGGCGCTCGTCCTCCCAGGCGGCCTCCGGCAGCTTGTGGAAGATGAAGTTGCCCAGGCAGTAGACGATGAGCTTGCCCCGGTACACCTCGACCCCGTGAGGGGCGTGGGCGTGGCCGCCGACGATCAGGTCCGCCCCCGCCTCGACGAGTCGGTGGGCAAGGGGCCGCTGGTAGTCGGCAAGCTCACCCTGGACCGGCGGCATCCAGAGCGGCATCACTCCCCAGTGGAGGCCGACGACGACGACGTCGTGCGTCCGGCGCGCCTCCTCGACGTGAGCCAGGGCGGCTTCGACGTCGGATTCCAGCAGATGGGTCGCGACGTAGGGGGCCGAGCCCGGCTGCTCGTCGTTGATCTCGCTGTCCACGACGTACTGGGTGGTCACCCGGATCGGCGCGATGCCGGGCCGATACTTCGTGGCCGGTGAGCCGGTGGGCGCGGCGCTCGCAAAGGACAGCAGGCCGATCCGGAGCCCGCCGGCCTGCGCCGTCGCGGGGCGGGCGGCCTCGTCGTAGTCGTGGCCGGCGCCGCAATGCACGATGCCCCGCCGACTCAGCACCTCAAGGGTCTGATCCAGGCCCTCCGGGCCGTAGTCCATCGTATGGTTGTTCGCCAGCGTCACGGCCTGGAAACCGAGCCGGGCAACCTCCTCGACCACGGCCGGCTGCGCCCGCAGGGTCACCGGCTTGTCGGCCCGCACGCCTCGGTCGGTCAACGCCGACTCCAGATTGGCGATCGCCAGGTCGGCCCCGGCGATCAGCGACCAGAGCGTTCCGGGGCTCAGGTCGAAACGCGCCACCGGACCGCCAACACAGACATCTCCAACTGCGACGATCTGCGCACTCATCTGTCGGCTCCTTGATTTGGATTCGGATCGTGGATTCGGACAGCTCCTCAGACATTCCTCAGCCGGGGATCCCATTTGTCGCGGATCCAGTCGCCGAGGATGTTGATCGAGAGCGTGGTCAGCATGATCGCCAGCCCGGGGAAGGTCGCGACCCAGGGGGCGATGGCGAGCAGATCCCGCCCGGAGGCGAGCATGGCCCCCCACGAGGGGACCGTGATGGGCACGCCGAGCCCCAGGAAGCTCAGCGCCGCTTCGATGATGATAACCTGTGGCACGGCAAAGGTTGCCAGGACGACGGCCGGCGCGACGACGTTGGGCAAGATGTGGCGGAACATGATGCGGGCGTTGCCGGCGCCGATCGCCCGCGCCGCGACGACGTAGTCTTTCTCCCGCGTCGAGAGGACTTCGCCGCGGACCAGCCGCGCGAAGGGGATCCAGCCCACGAAGCTGAGCACCAGAATGACGTTGACCACGCCGCGACCGAGCAGGAACAGAACGAGAATCGCCAGCAGGAGGATGGGAAAGGCGAGGATCACGTCGACCAGGCGCATCAGGATCTCGTCGATGAAACGGCCGTAGAAGCCGGCAACCAGCCCGGTTACGACGCCGATCGAGGCGCCCAGCGCGACGGTTGCACTGGCAATCGCCAGGGAGAGCCGGGCGCCGTACATGAGGTCCGTCAGGATGTCGTTCCCATTCACGTCGGTGCCGAGCCAGTGGTTGAGCGCTCCCTCTGCCATGAAAAACGGCGGCTGAAGGTTCTCGGCCAGGATGGCTGCCTTCGGCGGGTACGGCGCTAGCCAGGGCGCGGCAACCGCGACGAAGATAATGGTCAGCGGGACGAGCGAGGCCAGCGCCGGGATCGCGTTGCGGGCAAGGCCGGCTCCCAGCCGGGAGACGGACCAGGCTCGCCCGGCGCGGCGCCAACCGATCGGCCGGCCCGCAGGCTCAGCTATAACGAATCCTGGGATCGATTCTCGCATAGAGCAGATCCGCCACGAGATTGAAGAACGTGTAGAGGACGGCCACAACCACCACCCCGGCCTGGACGATCGGGAAATCCCGGCGCTCAATGGCCTGCAGCATCAGGCGCCCAACGCCGGGCCAGGCGAAGATCGTCTCGGTGACCACCGCGCCGCTCAGCAACGCGCCGATGTCGAGCGCGAGGATCGTCACAATCGGGATCAGCGCGTTCCGCAGCGCATGGCCGCGGAAGACAGCCCACTCCCAGAGCCCCTTGGCCCGGGCCGTCCGGATGTAGTCCTGCCCGAGAACTTCGAGCAGCGCCGAGCGGGTCAGGCGCGCCAGGCGGGCCATGCTGAAGAAGCCCAGGGTGACGGCCGGGAGGAGGAGATGCGCCGGCCGGCTGTCCAGGCTCTCCCCATAGCCGGAGGTGGGCAGCCAGTGCAGGCTCACGGCAAAGAGCAGGATGAGCATCAGCCCGAGCCAGAAGTTCGGCATCGACTGGCCCACGAGCGCCACGAGCATCACCAGGCGGTCGAGCAGCGTGTTGTGCCAGCGGGCAGCAAGCGACCCCACCGGGATGGCTATGATGATCGAGAACGCCAGCGCCGTCCCGGCCAGCAGCGCGGTGGCCGGCATCCGATCCAGAACCAGCTCGAACGCCGGCCGCCGCTGCCAGATCGAGGTGCCGAAGTCGCCCTGGCTGACCCGCGTCGCGAACGTGAAGAACTGCTCGTGCAGCGGGCCGTAAAAGCCGAGCGCCTTCCGCATCTCGACCACCTGCTCCTCCGTCATGTCCGGCTGGCGCATCAGCGCCACCGGATCGCCGGTCAGTCGGGAGAGGAAGAACACGGCGATCGGCACCGCGATGATGACCAGGAGCGAGCTGATGCTCCGGCGAACGACGAATCGCATCCACATGGTTGAATACTCGGCGTGAACGTTAGACCGGGAAGCTCTCCGGGAGGACCCATAGCATGTCGTCGGACTGCGCCTCCCAGCGCAGGGACTTGCTCACGCCCCAGATCGACTTGGGTGCGATCAGGAAGAGCCAGGGCGCATCTTCGTTGACGATCTCGGCAACCCGGTAGTAGAGCGCTTTCCGCTTCTCCGCGTCGAACTCCTTGTCCGACTCCTTGATCAGCCGGTCGACCTCGGGATTGACGTAGTGCTCCGCGTTCCAGGAATCCGTGCTGACCAGGACTCGCCTGAGGGCGACGGTCTGCGGCCGGATGCCGGCGGCGTAGTACATGACGAAGATGTCGCCGAACCCCTTGTGCCGGCCGATGCCGTCGGTGAAGTCCCGCAGGAAGGCGCCGCGCTCGACGTCGATGGGATTCACCTTGATGCCCACGGCCGCGAGATCGGCGGCGATCGCCTGAACGATCTCCTTGCCGCCGACGGTGACGCCGCTCGAAAACTGGAAGGGGATCTCGATCTGATCGTGCCCCGCCGCTTGCAGGAGCTCCTTTGCCTTCTTGGGGTCGTACGGGTACGGCTTCACCGCGGGGTTGTAGCAATCGGTCCCGCTGGCGCAGGCCTGGCTCATGACCTCGCCGTACCCCAGCAGCACCCGCCGGACAATGGCCTCCTTGTTGACGGCGTAGTTGATAGCCTGCCGGACCCGCTTGTCGTTGAGCGGCGGGCGGTCGTTCATCAGGCCCACCCAGATCGGCTGCGGGCTCCCCGGCGCCACCGAGACGCGCGCCACGTCGGAGTCCTTGATCCGTTGCGCCTGAAGCGGCGTGAGCCCCTCGACGATGTCCACCTCCTTGTTCAGGAGGGCATCCACCCGCGTCGAGACCTCCGGCATCACCCGGACGATGACCCGTTCGGCCAGCGGCGCCCCGCCCCAGTAGTTCGGGTTCGCCTTCATGGCGATGCGATCGCCTTTCCTCCACTCCTCGAGCAGGTAGGGGCCGGTGCCGATGGGCTTCACGCCGAACTCTTTCGTGCCGCCCATGTCCGCGTACGCCTTGGGTGGCACCGGGAAGAAGCTGTCGACGAAGGCGTCTTCGGCAAACGGATCGGAGACCTTCATGACGACTTTCATCCGATACTCGTCCAGGACCTCGATTCGGTCGATCTGGCCGGCGCCCCCGGCGGCCTGCGACGTCGGGTCGAGCATCTTCTCCCGGGTGAAGACCATGGTCCTGGCGTCAAAGGGCTCGCCGTTGGAGAACTTGACGCCCTGGCGCAGCGTGTAGATGTACGAAGTGTCGTCGACCCGCTCGATCTTCAGCCCGAGCTTGGGGACGCGCTCCGGCTGGCCGTCCTTGTAGATCCGGTGAAACAGCGGATCGAACATGTGGCCGTAGACGCGCCGCCAGGGCGTCTGGACGACCCGGGTGGGATCGAGCGTATCGAGGTCGAACGCCTGGCCGAAGCGGATAGTGCCGAGCTTCCGGGCGGGAGCCGGCGTTGCGGTCGCCTGGGCGACCGGCGCCGCCGTCGCGGCAGCGGCCGGGGCGGTGGCGGCGGGCGCCGCGCGAGTTGGCGCCACCGTTGGGGGCGCAGCAGTGGTGGGGGCAGCCCTGGCCGGCGCGGGCGTTGGCGCCGCGGGCTGTGGCGCGCAGCCGGCAACGGCTGCCAGACCGGCGGCCACACCGCCCAGTACCGCGCCCTGCAAGAACCTTCGACGGCTAACGTGCCTGCGGAGATGCGTCCAATCGTTCGTCCCTGACATGATGGCCTCCCTTTCCCTTCGGTTGGAACTTTTCTCCGGTGCTCTTCTCATCACGGCGGTGTGAGCCACGATCTCGCCGGCACCTTCGGCGTCGGCTCGTCCACCCGCCGGAGCAGCTTCTCATCACGGCGGTGTGAGCCACGATCTCGCCGGTGTCCCGGCCACTATACAGGACGCGTCAAGCAGTCGGCGCGCCTGCTCAGCAACTCAACTCCCACGTTGACGCCTTTATATACTAGCGCGGCGGGTCGCACCATAGCCGATGCGATCAAAAAAGTGGCGCGCGCCTTGTCCTTTCAAGCCATAGACGGAGGCGCCTCCCTCAGATGCCGCGGGTGCCCTCTAGATCGCGCCGCAAGCGCGCAGCTCCGCGAGGCGTTCGGGCGTGTAGCTCAGGTACTTCTGAAGCACCAACTCGGTGTCCTCACCAAGGTCGGGCGCTTCTCGATGCGCCGCGCGCTCGCCGCCGCCGACCTTGATGGGGCTGGCGACGTGGCGCACCCGACCGAATCGCTGGCTGTCGACCTCGATGATCATGTTCCGCTCCAGGATCTGGGGCTCCTGGAGCGCCTGCTCCACCGTGTTCACCGGCGCGCAGGGAACCTCGCCGGTCAGCCGGTCCAGCCACTCCTTCGTCGTGCGCGTTCGGAAAATCTCTTTGAGCAGCGGAATGAGCTCATCCCGGTTCTTGTATCGATCGTCGAACGTCCGGAACCGGGGATCCTCGATCAGGTCGTCGCGCTCCATAGCCTGGCAGAGCAGCTCCCAGAACTTCTCCTTCATGACCATGACGACGACGTAGCCGTCGCTCGTCGCGAAGACCTGAGCGGGGTAGATGGTCGGGTGGGCGGAGTCCGGCAGACGGGGCGGGGTGTAGCCGGCGTTCATGCTGAAGGTTGCGACGTACGCCAGGAGCGCCAGCGCGGTGTCCATCAGGCTGACGTCGACGTCACAGCCCCGGCCGGTGCGCTGGGCCTGGAAGAGACCGACCATCAGGCCGAGCGCGGCGACGAAGCCGCCGGTGAGGTCGACGATGGAGATGCCGCTCTTGGCCGGCGGCGTCGACGGGTCGCCGGTGAGGCTCATGAACCCGGCGTAGGCCTGAAAGAGGTAGTCATAGCCCGGCTCGGCCCGGCGAGGTCCGGTCATCCCGAAACCGGTCAGCGAACAGCAGACGATCCGGGGGTTGATGGCGCCGAGCTCGCGATAGGTCAGTCCCAGCCGCTCGGGCTGGTCGCCACGGAGATTGCTGAAGAAGCCGTCGGAGACGGCGACGAGGTCGTGGAGGACCTGACGGGCCTGGGGCACGCGCAGGTTTAGCGTGATGCTCCGCTTGTTCCGGTTGAACGCCTGGTAGTAGAGGCTATCCTGGCCTTTTCGGAACGGTGGGACGTAGCGCGAGACGTCGCCGCCGGCCGTCGGGTCCTCGATCTTGATGACCTCGGCACCCAGGTCGGCCAGATGCATGGTGCCGAACGGCCCGGCGCCGAACTGGGACAGGGCGAGGATGCGGACTCCGTCGAGCGGTAGGGCCATGAGCTGCTTTCCTCCTTTCCGGTCAGTCCACCGCGTAGCGCTTGAGCAGCGTCCGCGCGATGACCAGGCGCTGGATCTCGTTGGTGCCCTCGCCGATCAAGAGCAGCGGCGCGTCGCGGTAGTAGCGTTCGACAGGAAGCTCCTGGGTATAGCCAATACCGCCGTGAATACGCATGGCCTCGAGGGCGCACTCCTGGCCGACCTCGGTGGCAAACAGCTTGGCCATCCCCGCTTCGAGGTCGCACCGCTCACCGCGATCCTTCTTCTCGGCGGCGGCTCGGATCAGCAGGCGCGCCGCCTCGATCTTCGTCGCCATGTCGGCCAGCTTGAGCTGAATGGCCTGGTGCTCAGCGATCTTCTTGCCAAAGGCTTCGCGCAGTTGCGCGTACTTGATCGCCGCCTCGAAGGCCGCCCGGGCGATGCCCAGGCCCCGGGCCGCCACGTTGATGCGGCCGACCTCCAGGGCGCTCATGATGTGGCTGAACCCCTGGCCCTCGACGCCGCCGAGCACCTGGCTCGCCGGCACCCGGACGCCGTCGTAGACGACCTCGCAGGTCTCCAGCCCCTTGTAGCCGAGCTTCTTGAGCTGCCGGCCGACCGAGAAGCCGGGGAGCCCCTTGTCGACGAGGATGATGCTCATGCCGCGATAGCGCGGCTGCGCCGCCGGGTCGGTCTTGACAACCGTCGCGATGAAGCGCGCTTCCCGCGCATTGGTGATGAACATCTTGGTGCCGGTGATCACGTAGTCATCGCCGTCCCGGCGCGCTCTCGTTCGGATGGCCTGGACGTCGCTGCCGGCATCTGGCTCGGTGATGGCGACGGCGGCGCGCCATTCGCCCGAGGCCATCTTGGGCAGATAGCGCTGCTTCTGCTCGGGCGTGCCGAAGGTGTCGATCATGTAGGCGATGAGCAGGTGGCTGTTGAAAATGCCGCTCAGGCTCATCCAGCCGCGCGTGACCTCCTCGACGATCATCGCGTAGGTCGTGAAGTCCAGGCCGCTGCCGCCGTACTCCTGGGGAATGGTGATACCGAACAGGCCCAGCGCCTTCATCTTCTCAACGAGCTCAAAGGGGTACTCGTCGGCGTGCTCATACCTGGAGGCAACCGGAATCACCTCGTTGTCGACGAAGTGGCGGGTCGTCTCCAGGATCAGCGCGCGCTCCTCCGCGCGGGCCCGATCGCTACTGCTCGGGGCGTCTGAAACCGTTGCCACGATCCATTACCTCCATGCCTGGGCTACGAGCGATCGCCCGGCGTTCCCTCAGCGGCCAGCAGCCGGCTGAAGGACCGGGCCGAGCGACCGTCGAGATTCCGGGCAGCGGCGAGAATCTCCGCCCGCCGCTCGGCGGTGAGGAGATCCGAGACCAGGCTGTCGAACTTCTCGGCCAGCTCGTCCCAGGTCAACGGGTTCTCCGGGTCTCCCTTCGGATAGTCCACCCGGGTCTGCAGCCGCCGGCCGTCACGCAGGGTGATCTCGACGGTTGCCGGCCAGCGCTTCGGGAAGAGCGCATCGAGCTCCGGCGCCGGCACGCACTCGACCCGGTCCATGAGCGCGAGCACCTCTGGCGCAGAGAGGGAGCCCAGCCGGTACTCGGCCAGCCCCGCCCGCCGCCGCGCCGCGGCGATGGCGGCGGCGAAGTGGATGCTGAACTGGGCGTCGACGACCGATCTCGGACGGCGCTTCTGGGCGAGGGGCTCGGCGACGATGGGGAAGCCGACGTCGAGGAGGCCGATGGTGATCCGGTCGATGGCCGCCGGATCGACGTCCTCCTCGGCGACGAGCTTCAGCACGCCGTCGATGGGCGCCTGATTGTACCGGCAGCAGGCATGCGGCTTGATCGCCGTTCGGACAATCTGGTAGGCCGAGCCCAGGTCCGCCAGCACGGCCTCGACTCGGGGGCTATCCGAGTACGACCGGAGGAACCCGGCCTTGCCCTCGAGGATGCGGCGCGGGCCGAGAAAGCCGCTGCGCGCCAGCTCGGCGGCGATGATGCCCGAGTGCGCCGCCCAGCCGGGGTGGAATCGCTTTGTCCAGGCCCCATCGGCGAGGAACTCGAGCGAGCCGGCTGCCTGACTGCCGGCAATGCCAAAGGCGTTGGCCATCTGGTCCGCCGAAAGGTGCAGGAGACGTCCGGCGGCGGCGGCCGCTGCGAAGACCCCGCAGGTGGCCGTCGGGTGAAAGCCGTGCGCGTAGTGCTCGGCCGGGCGGAGGGCCATGGCCAGCCGGCAGGCCACTTCGTACCCGACGGCGACCGCGGCCAGCAGGTCCCGGCCGGCAGCGTCGACCGCCTCGGCCATCGCCAACGCCGCCGGAATGACGGTCACACCGGGGTGGATCGACCCCTCTTGATGGGTGTCGTCCAGCTCGAGCGCGTGCGCCGAGGCGCCGTTGGCCAGCGCGGCGTAGTGCGGCCGGGTGCGGTCGGCGCGGCCGACCACGGTGGCGCCGTCGGCATCAGGCGGGCTCAGGCGCGCCGCCGTCTCGAAGACGACGCGACTGGAATCTTCGAGGGAACCGCGCAGCGCAACGCCGGCGAAGTCGAAGGCAAAGTACTTGGCCGCCTTCACCACGTCCCGAGGGATGTCGTCGGCAGACAGCGTGGCGCAGAACGCTGCCAGCTCCTCGGTGACCCGGCGCTCGACGATTGGGCCCCCGCGGGGTTCAGGAGCGACTGATTGAGCCGACGTCTTCGGCGTCGTCTGGGTGGCCATGCGATCTCCCCCTGTGTTGCGCTGATCTCGCGCGCCGCCAGGATCGCCACGGTGACCCTGGCGCTGTCCGTGGTTGGAGAGGAGTGCGTCTCTCCCCGACGAATAGTACAAGCTGTGGGCGATCAAGGCTATGGTCAGGAAGGTCAAAGAATCCATCGTCTCCTTGTCCAATGGCGATCGGGTCCTCCACAAGACGCCGCGATCGTGGTAAGCTAGAACACCGGTCAAGGACGTGTCGTACGCGCGTGAGCGTGAGGGTATCGCTTCAGGAAGGAGTGCGCTTCAGATGAAGCTGACGATTGCTGAGATCCTCGACCTGCCGGTGCTGGCGAAGAGCACGCTTCTCGCCGGGCACAATAGCCTGGAGCGGCCGGTGGCCGGAGTGCGGCTCTGGGACCAGCCGGAGGCGTTCGGGGACATGGCCGAGAAGCTCCTCTTCTGGCCGTGCCATCACGGGCACGATCTCGACGGGGAGCTCGTCGACCGGGCGCGTGCCGCCGTGGGCCGGCAGGCCGCCGCGCTCTTCCTGGTGGAAGACCCGAGCCTGGCGGGCGCAACCATTCCCCTCTCGACGCTCAAGGAGCTCGAAGGGCTGAGTCTGCCCATCTTCCGCGTGGCCGTTCGGGAGCCGTCGCTCGAAGTGATTCACCACGTCGAGAGCCAGTTGCTCGATCGGGTCATCGACATCATCCAGCGGGCCGACCTGGTCCACCGTGAGCTCACGCTGGTGGCGATCACGGGGGGCGACCTGCACGAGCTCACGCGGACGCTGGCTGACCTTATCCAGAATCCGGTCAGCGTGCGGGACCTCCAGTACAACGTCCTCTCCGATGCGAGCGGAGGCCACCAGGTCGACGAAGCGCGGCGGCGGAGCGTTGAGCTGGGACGCATATCGCCCGATGTCCTGCAGGCGTTGGAGAAGTACGATTTCGAACGTCGGCTCCGCACGGAAAAGGGGCCGTTCCGGGTGCCGGCGATTCCGGCCGTCGGCATGCGGGCGCGCGTCGTCGCGCCCATTCTCATCGGCGACGCGCGCTACGGGTACATCTCCATTGCCGAGTGCATGTGTCCGCTCGGCGCCCTCGACCTGGTCGCGGTCGAGAAGGGCGCGCTGGTTGCCGCGCTGATCCTCTCGCATCAGCAAGAGCTCGAGAAGAACGAACGCCGGCTCCGCTCGGGCTTCGCCTACGAGCTGATCTTTGGTGCGGGCGATCGCGACGCGACGTACTTGCTCGACCGACGGGCAAAGCTGCTGGGCTACGGCAATGAGCACTTCGCGGCCTTCGCCATTGGCCTCGATACGCTCGACCGGCTCCTGGCAGACCCGCTGGCCGGTCGCCGCCGAGCGGACCTGCTGCTCGACCAGTTGGCCATCTCGATCGAGGGAATGCGACCGGCCGACAGGCGGCAGACTCGCCCGCTCGTGCTGACCGAGCGCGACGGCGTGATCGTGTTGCAGCCCGTTCAACCGGAGCAGGTCGTCGGCGATCAGCGCCGGCTGGCCACGGATGTCAAGCAGATGGCGGCCGGGTTCAGGCAGTGCATCGAGCGATCGGTTGGGGATGGCTCGGTCTGGGTCGGGGTTGGGCGCCCATACGCGCGCCAGGATGTCCGGAAGAGCTACCGGGAAGCGCGCCACGCCTTGACCGTTGGCCGCTCGCTCGCCACGAACGTGACCTACTACGAAGACCTGGGGCTCTACCGGCTGCTGGTCGAGAGCGCCGATCCCCTGCTCCTGCACGCCTTTGCCCAGGAGCAGCTCGGCGCCCTGCTCAGGCACGACGCCGAGCGCAAAGGCGACCTCCTGCGGACCCTCCGGCTGTACCTGGAATGCGGCGGCAACAAGGTCAAGACGGCCCCGCTGCTGCCGTCGCACCTGAACACGGTCAAGTACCGCCTCCGGCAGATCGCCGATCTCACCGGCAAGGATCCGGAAGACCCCGAGGAGCAGTTGTCCTACCGCGTGGCGCTCAAGATCCTGGATCTCCAGTAGGGGCTGGGCGATCGTGGCTTAGTGGTGCATCCGGCGAGTCCCTCGCGGCCGGACGCATCCGTCCGTCATGCTGAGCCGCAGCGAAGCATCTCCCCGGCCTGGACCAGCACCGTCCGGGAGATGCTTCGCTGCGGCTCAGCATGACGGGAGTCCACTGAAAAAAGGCCCTTTGGCGCGGTTCACGCACCGATTTCCCGAGTGTTTGCGCCAGTCGGATTCGCGCGATCCGGCTTTCTTCAGGGGACTCATGACGGAGGAGAGGCCAGCCAATCTCCAACGGACTTGCCGGATGCACCACTTCGCCAGACCATCAGGGGCGGGCTTCTTTAGCCATCGCGAACATAGCTTTTCTCCTGGCAAGCAGCTACAGTTGGAGCGCCGGGCACGGCGCAGGACGAGCTGGGGAGGGTGGCAGATGGCTGGAGTGAAGGCGGGCTGGCAGGGGAGATTCCTCGAGGACTTTGAAGTCGGCGACGTCTACCAGCACCCCGGTGGCCGGACGATCACAGAAACCGACAACATCTGGTTCACGCTGCTGACGATGAACACCCATCCGGTGCATTTCGACGCCGAGTACGGCAAGCAGTCGGAGTTTGGGCGCTGCCTCGTCAACAGCGGCCTGACGATGGCGATCGTGCTGGGGATGAGCGTGGCCGACGTCAGCCTGAACGCCATCGCCAACCTCGGCTGGGACGAGATTCGCCTGCCACACCCGGTCTTCGTCGGCGACACCCTCTACGCCGAGTCCGAGGTGCTCGAGGTGCGCGGGTCGAAGTCCCGCCCGAACGCCGGCATCGTGACGGTGCGGACGCGGGGGCTCAACCAGCACGGGGACGTCGTGCTCCAGTGCAAACGGAGCGCCCTGATCTATCGCCGCGGGTTCTCGCCGAAGAGCACGGTCTTTCCGACTGCGAAGCTCCAACCCGGGCAATCAACCTAGCGAACGACTGGAGGCTCACGGTGTCGATGCTTTTCTCCCCGTTCACGATCCGCGGCCTGACCCTGAAGAACCGCATCGTCATGTCGCCGATGGTGTCCTACTCTGCGGATGCCGAGGGCCGCGCCACCGACTGGCACCTGGTGCATGTGGGCGCGCGGGCCGTCGGCGGCGTCGGGCTGATTATCATGGAGGCCACCGAGGTCGAGCCGCGTGGCGCCCTGGGCATCCGGGACCTGGGCATCTGGTCCGACGATCACATTGCGCCGCTGGCCCGGGTCGTCGACTTCGCGCACAGTTGGGGTGCATCCATCGGCATCCAGATCAACCACGGCGGCCGCAAGGCCTGGCAGAACGACAAGGGGCATGGCCCCCTACCGATGGTGGCCCCGAGCCCCCTTCCCATCGACGCCGGCTGGCAGACCCCCGAGCCGCTGGATCTGAACGGCATTCAGGCGGTGGTGGAAGCCTTTCGGGACGGTGCCAGACGCGCGCGGGCGGCGGGCTTCGACGTCCTGGAGATCCACGCCGCCCACGGCTATCTGCTGCACGGCTTCCTCTCGCCCCTCTCCAATGAGCGCACCGATGGCTACGGCGGCTCGCCGAAGAGCCGGATGCGGATCCACTTCGAGGTTATCGAAGCGGTGCGCTCGGTCTGGCCGGAGGACCGGCCGTTCTTCTACCGGGTTTCCTGCACGGAATGGGTGCCGGGCGGCCTGCAACCGGCCGATCTGGTGCCCCTGGCGCAAAACGCCCATCTCCTGGGCGTCGATGTGATCGACTGTTCCTCGGGCGGGGGGCTCCCGGCCACGATTCCCGTCGGCCCGGGCTATCAGGTGCCCTTTGCCGCCGAAATCCGGGCGAAAACAGGGATACCCACCGCAGCGGTCGGCATGATCACCGAGCCCGTCCAGGCGGAGACGATCCTGCGCGCGGACCAGGCCGACCTCATCTTCATCGGCCGGCAACTGCTGCGCGAGCCGCACTGGCCGCTGCGGGCCGCCCGCACCCTGGGCGTCGACATGCCCTGGCCGATGCCGTACCAGCGGGCCAAAGAGCCCATAGCGAGAGCTTAGTGGCGCATCCGTCAAGCCCGTTGGGGATCGGCTGGCCCGTCCACCGTCATGCTGAGCCGCAGCGAAGCATCTCCCCGGCCTGAACCAGCAGCGTCCGGGAGATGCTTCGCTGCGGCTCAGCATGACGGACGGGGCGTCCGGATCCGCGTGTGACTTGCCGGATGCACCACCTACTTTGGGCCGGTCCCACGTGCGT
>JACQGW010000070.1 GCA_016199325.1 Chloroflexota bacterium | reverse complement strand
TCGCTGCGGCTCAGCATGACGGTGGACAGGCCAGCCGATCTCCAACGGACTTGCCGGACGCACCACTCAGCAGTCGCGGGGAGGGGGCATCGCCGACGATGCCCCCTCGATGCTTCCATCAATGTCGCCCGCAAGGGCGCTCGATCATCAGCAGCACGTCTCGTCCATTGGGGCGTTCGGCGGTGGGGCCGTGGCGTCCTCACCGTTGGGCGCCGTCCCGAGATCCTGCCACGGGGCGGCCGCTGCCGTGGCCGACTGCGAGCCGCTGGTCGACCACGACGACGTGCTCCAGGACGAGGTCGACCAGGAGGAGGTGCTCCACGACGAGGTCGACCACGACGACGTGCTCCACGACGACGTGCTCCAGGAGGAGGTCGACCACGACGACGTGCTCCAGGAGGAGGTGCTCCACGACGAGGTCGACCAACTGGACGTCGGCGAGTAGGTGGTCGCGCCGCCTGCCGTGGTCAGGTGCGGGCTGATCGGCAGCCCCTGGTTCGCCAGGCCGACGGGACCGGTGTAGCTGAACATAGCTGTGGCATTGGCTTCGCCAGCGCCGCTTCCACTCCCGACCAGCGGCACTGCCGTGTTCAGGATGAGCCACTTGAGCTCGTCGTTGGACAGCATCTGGTTCATGGAGTAGGCCAGCGCGGCGATGCCGGAGACGACGGGCGCGGCCATCGACGTGCCGGACGCCCAGAGGTAGCTGCCGTCGACGACCCGATTGGGCGCCGCCTGGACCAGCGTGGCCGTCTTGGACGCCATGGGGGCAATGATCCAGCGTCCCGGTGCGGCGACGTCCGGCTTGGTGTAGCCATCCTGGGTCGTGCCGTACGACGACCACCAGGCGATGGTATCGTCGGCCTGATTCAGCGTCCCCATCGTATCGGCCGCGCCCACCGTCACGACGAACGGGTCGTTCGCCGGCGGATAGAGCAGCGTGTTGGGCCCATAGTTCCCCGCGGCGACGACGACGAAGATGCCGCTCAGCCAGGCCCGCTCGACGGCCGCGTCGAGGACGCTGGTCGTGGCGCTCTCGGCGACGCTGGAGACCAGCGACAGGTTCATGACGCGGATGGTATACGTCTGGCGATTGTCGACCGCCCAGTTGATCGCGTTGACCACGTCCGAGAGATAGGACATCCCGAGCTCGTCGGACACGCGCAGGTTGATGATGTTGGCCTCCGGGGCGATGCCGATGTACTTGCCGCGCCCCTGGTTGCGGCTGCTGTTCCAGGAGTTGCCGGCGACGATGCCGGCGACGTGGGTGCCGTGCCCCATCCCATCATGGCTGTTCTGCAACTCCGAGTTGAACAGCAGGCTCGCGACGACGCGCGTTTGCCCCGCGCTATCCTTGAAGTTCCCGCGGGACACGTTGACCCCGGAGTCGACGACGGCGACGCCGACACCCTTGCCGGTGACCCCTTTCGCCCACTGCTCGGCGGCCCCGACGACCCCGGGATAGGGGACCTGGCCGGCCAGCGCGCTCAGCAGGGACCCGTCGACGACGTCGGTCCGCCGCATCTCGGCGTCGATGGAGACCCACTTGACCGCCCTGTTGCGGCCGATGGCCTCCACGTGCTTGCCCTTGACCTTGGCAACGAAGCCGACGTCTTTGACCTCGTTGACCTTCCGCCCGCCCAGCCCCTCGACAAACCGGTCGGCCGCACGGTCACCGGCGACACGCTGAACGATGACGCGCTGCTCGTCGTCCGGGCGTGCATTGGCCCGGTCCAGAAGCAGGCTATGCACGCGCGGCGGCTGGTCCGCCACGACCGCGCCCGGGGGCGGTACGAGGAGCGCGAGGATCACCAGAAGCGGCACTGCCACCCGGAATAACCGGACCAGGCGGTGTCCGGTCGCGATGTGGGTAAGCGCTCGAGCTAGCAAATCCATCTATCGGCCTCCTTTCGACCTCCGAAACTCCCACGACCTCAGAACCACGTTCCACCAGATGGCGCACCGACGAGCAGCATCATGAAGCTGAAGACGACCGCCTCGCGACCCCACTGCCGATCCGACCAGCGAGCTGCCAGCATCGCCCGGTAGAGAGCCGTTTTCACCAGTTTCAACATCGGGGACCTCCTCTCAGACACATACACTCGCATGTTGGACCTTCACACTAGAATTGTACGTCCGGCCGAGGGGCCAGGGAAGGGGTTCTGGTCGCGGCTCAGTCGCAGCAGGGTTGCAGTTTGGTCGCTATGTCTGAGAGAGTGCAAAGAACGTGGGGCCGATGGCAGAGCAGCGGTGGTCTTGTTCGTCTTACTGGTGCATCCGGCGCATCCATCGGAAACTGGCAAGTCCGTCCACCGTCATGCTGGGCCGCAGCGAAGCATCTCCCGGCCGCTACTGGTTCGAGCCGGGGAGATGCTTCGCTGCGGCTCAGCATGACGGACACGTGGCCGCTCAGGGCGAGGGACTTGCCGGATGCACCACTGATGTCTGCGTCGTCTCTGCGGTTTCGTTTGGCGCGCTCACACGACGACAGGCTCTCCTCTGGGCGCCTCCAACCCGCTGCGCTCTCCGACCACCCGCCCATGGTCCAGACAAACCACGCGGTCGGCGACCGCCCCAATCGCGGGGTCGTGGGTGACGACGATCAGGGAGTGGCCGGCGCGGTGGAGACCGGCCAGCAGCTTCATCACCAGCTCTTCGTTGGCCTTGTCCAGATTGCCCGTCGGCTCGTCGGCCAGGATGAGGCTCGGCTGGTTGATCAGCGCCCGGGCAATGCAAACCCGCTGCTGCTCGCCGCCGGAGAGCTGGCCGGGCAGGTGGTGGAGCCGGTCCGCCAGCCCCACCCGGTCCAGCGCGGCCCGCGCCTCGGCCTCGTCCGCCATGCTGTGGAAGTACTGCGCCAGCATGACGTTCTCCAGCGCCGTCAGGTAGGGGATGAGGTGGAACTGCTGGAAGACCAGACCCACGTGGCTGCGGCGGAACCGGGTCAGCTCGGCCGGGCTCAGACCGGCGACGTCGGCGCCGGCGATGGTCAGGCGGCCGGCCGATGGCCGGTCCAGACAGCCGACGAGGTTCAGGAGCGTCGTCTTGCCGGAGCCCGAAGGCCCCATCACCGCCAGCCACTCGCCCCGGGCGACGGTCAGGTCGACGCCGTCGAGCGCGCGCAGGCGCCCGTTGTAGAGCTTTGTCAGTCCTTCAGCACGGACAACAGTGCCATTCACGTCATTGCTCCTCTATTCGCCCCGCAACGTCACCGCCGGGTCGGTCGCCATCGCTCGGCGCATCGGCCAGAGGCTGGCCGCCAGCACCACGCCGACGGCCACCGCCAGCGTCGCCGGCAGGCCCAGCGGGCTCGGCTGAAGGCCGGCGCCAAAGACCTGCCGGCCGATGAGCGCGGCGGCGCCCAGACCGACCGCGTAACCCCCGATGCCGCCGAGGGCGCCGACGCTCATCGCCTCTGCCAGGAAGATGGCTGCCACCCGGCGCTCGGCCGCGCCGAGCGCTTTCATCAAGCCGATTTCGACCCGCCGCTCCATCATGGCCGTCACCATCGTGCTGGCGACGGCGAGCGCCGCGACGATCAGGACGGCGGCCGCCGCCAGCGCCATGAGCAGCCTGACCCGGGTCAGCACCGCCTCCTCGGCCTGGGCAAACTGACGCAGCGTTCTCGCCTGCACGCCCGGCAGGCGGCCCTCGATCTCCGTGGCTATCTGGGTGAGCGGTCGGCCGGTGCTCAGGACGCTGACCTGAACCAGGCCAACCTGGCCGGGTCTCCCGCTCAGGTCCTGGGCGACCGATAGCGGAAGAAAGATCTGGCTGTCCTCGGCGCCGCCCACCTCGACCACACCGGCGACGACGAGCTCCAGTCGGCCCGCGGCCGGTCCGACCGTGATCCGGTCGCCCGGCGCAAGGCCAAGCGCGCGCGCGAGCTCGGCGCCCACCAGCGCCTGGCTCGCTTCGGACTGCCGACTGCCGACTGCTGACTGCTGACCCAGCTCGGCGCCCACCAGCGCCTGGCTCGCCTCAGACTGCCGACTGCCGACTGCCGACTGCCGACTCGTGGCAGTTGGCCAGGTGCCTTCGACCTGCCACCAGCCCCCGATGGCGCGGAGCCGGTCGAAGTCGACCCCTGCGGCCACCACCGGCTGGCCTCGAACCTCCGTCGTCAGGTACAGGTACGGTGCGTAGCCGACGACCTCAGGGAAGCCGTCGAGGGCAGCCAGGTCACGCTCCGGAATCCCCTGGTCCTGGCCGAGGCTGCCCGGTCCCAGGCTTGCGCCACGCGGCAGCAGCAGGACGTTGGCGCCGTAGGCCCGCAGTTCACGGCCACTCTGGCCGCCGACGTCGAACGAGAGGTTCAGCAGAGCCGACACCATGGCGGCGCCGAGCAGCACCGCGAGCGTCGCGACGCCGAGCCGCGCCCGCCGATGGCGCAGCGATCCCATCAGCACTCGCCAGAACATCGTTACCTCCCGCGCAACAGGCCGACCGGGTCCAGGCGCATCGCCTGGCGCACTGGCAGCGCGCTGCCCGCCAGCGCCACGCCGAGCGCCAGGACGAGCGCGAGCGGGAGGAGGACGAGCGGCGGGACGACGGCGGCGGCGAAGACCTGCCGCCCCACAAACCCGGCCAGGCCCAGCCCCGCCAGGTAGCCGAACAACCCGCCGGCCAGGCCGATCACTCCGGCTTCGGCCAGGAAGATGAGGGCGATCTGCCCGCCGTCGGCGCCGATGGCCTTCATGAGGCCGATCTCCGTCCGTCGCTCCAGCACGCCGGCCGTCATCGTCGTCATCATCGCCAGGGCCGAGGCGGCTAGCGTCGCCAGCGTGAGGAGCGCCATGAGGAGCGCGACCTTGCTGAGAAAGGCGCCTTCAGCCTCGGCGATCTGGCGGACCGGCTTGACTTCGGTGCCGGGCAGCGCCTCCTTGACCTGAGTGATCACCGCGCCGATGATCGGCGAGCAGTACCAGGTGGCGTACTGCTCGGGCGTCATGCGCGCCGGGTCCAGCCCGCGGAGGTCGGGCCGCAGCCTGTCGTCCGGCTCGACCAGCGCGCTGACCAGGACCCGGTCGGCGCCGCGGCTGAGGCCGAGGAGGCGCTGGGCGATCGGCAGCCCGACGAAGATCTGGTCGTCCTCGTAGCCCCCGGTGGTGACGACGCCGACCGCCCGCAGCGTCTGCACCCGCCCGGCGTAGGACACGGCGAACGCATCGCCGACCTTCAGCCCCGCCTGCCGGGCCACCGCTCGCCCAACCATGGCGGCGCCGTCGTCCCGGTCCTCGGCCCAGGTGCCCTCCACCTGCCACCAGGGAGCGATGCTCCGTACCCCTGTGCGGAACACCTCGGCCTCGCGCGTCTGCTGACTGCCGGCGAAGCTCGTCCGCACGGCGGCGCCTGCCGGCAGGGATACCGGCCGGTCGAACCAGGTGCCGGTCAGCGCCACCTGCTGGCCGGCGACCTCGACGACCGCCGACAGGAACGGAGCGAAGCCGACGACGTTGTGTCGCCAGAAAATGGTCTTGAGCTTTGGCAACTGGGTCTCGTCGATGGCGCCGCGGGCGGCCGGCGGCCGGATGGTGATGCCGCCCATCGCCAGCTCAACGCCGGCAAACTCGGGCACGACGAGGATGTTGGCGCCATAGGAGCGCAGCTCGCCGGCCATCCGGGTGGTGATGTCCAGGGAGATGCCGAGCAGGGCGGTGGCCAGCGCGGTGCCGACGGTCAGGGCCAGTAGCGCAGCGGCGGCGCGCCGCGTTCGGCGGCGCAGGGCGTCGCCCACAATGCGGATCAGCATCGGAGCCCTCCCGCCTATCGGGCGAAGTGGCGCTGGGCCGCGTTCAGGTCGCCCAGCGCCACGACCAGATCGCCGCCTTCCAACGAATAGGCCAGCGGGACGGGGTTACAGCCGCCCGCCATGCCGATGGTCGTCACGTTGATGGGCGCGTTGCAGTTCTCGCACAGGACCGTGTCGCCCTCCTGATGGTAGCCGACCGCCGGACAGATGGTGCAGGCGTCCAGGGCCACGGCGAAATCGCCTTCGTCCCGCTTGATCACCATGAATCGCACGTCACTCTGCTGTCCGTGGTGGACGAACTTGTGGAGCCGGCCGGGCTCCAGCGAGTCCGTCGCGATGCGCACGAGCTCTCCCTGAACCGGCGCCGCGACCGGCTGGGGACGGTATCCTGCCAACTCCCGGGCGTAGACCGTCCAGCCCATGGGCAGGACCACGGCGAGCGTCAACCCCATGACCGCCATCTGCCATCGGCGGGCCTGCCGCCGCGCGGCCACCCGCAGGCGCCGATCGGCCGATCCCTCACCCGGCACCGCCAGCTCCTCCTCGCGCGACCGCCGCAGCCCCGGCAGCATGGCGAGGGCCGGCACGAGAATCAGCGCCATGAGGATGGCGATCGAGGTCGAGTCCTTGACGACGAAGCCGACGACGGTGAGCTCGGCCGGCGATGTCGGCAGGAGACCGACCTCGGAGAACTCGTGGACGGCGCCGGCCAGCAGCCGCACGACGAGAACCAGCAGGACGAGGCCGGTGATGCCGAAGAAGCGGCGGAGATCGATGTGGATGCTTCCCCTGATAATCAGGAAGCCGAAGAGGGCGGCCAGGCCCAGCCCCGTCATCCCGGCGATGAGCTGGAGCAGACCATCGGCCGCCGTGAGCGAGAGGGCCGCCAGAAAGAGCACCGTCTCGACGCCCTCCCGAAAGACCATGAAGAACGTGAAGGCCAGGAGCCCCCAGCGCTGGCGTCCGCCGGCCAGCGCCGCCAATCGGCTCTCGACGTGCTGCTTCACGCCGCGCGCGGTCCGCCACATCCAGATGACGAGCGTCGCGACGAGGACCGCCGCGACGAGCTGGAGCGAGCCTTCGAACACCTCGTTCTCGGGGTCGATCCCGATCAGGCTGAAGCCGGCAGCGCCGGCCAGGCTGGCCAGCACGGCCAGCAAGAGTCCGGCGTAGACGGAGCGCTTGAGCTCTGTGCGGCCGGTGCGATTGAGGTAGGCCAGAATGAGGCCGACGACCAGGGCGGCCTCCATCCCTTCACGCAGGGTGATGACGAGCGCTTCCACGTTGTTGCACCTCCAGGAGCGAATGTCCCTCCATGCGGGGACTCGGCAGATTCGTTGCTTAGACGGGGCTAACGTAGCGTATTATGGCCGTCTTGTCAAGGTGTTCTATTAGACTTATCTTCGATATTAGATCGCTGTAACCTCCAGAGCGGTCTGGACAGGGATTGACCAAACGACCAACCGACGTCCGCAGCGGCTTCCTTGGCGATCTTGGCGTCTTGGCGGTTCGTTATCTCCGGGGACGTGTCAACTCAAATGATATTGTTACCGAAGGGGGGCTGGGGCAGACAGTTCACTCAACTGTGAATGTTACCGAGCGC
>JACQGW010000068.1 GCA_016199325.1 Chloroflexota bacterium | reverse complement strand
TCTGTCCCCACTTCGCGCGTGCCGAGGCGATGAACTCGTCGACCACGACCTGCGCGCCGTTGATGAAATCGCCGTACTGCGCCTCCCAGATGACGAGCCGGTCCGGCGCCTGGACGTTGTAGCCGTACTCGAAGCCGAGCGCCGCCTGCTCGGACAGCGGGCTATCCCAGACGTCGAAGCCGGCCCGGGCCGCCGGGAACGCCTGGAGCGGCGCGTAAGTCGCGCCGGTCTCGGCGTCGTGCAGCACGAGATGGCGCTGGCTGAACGTGCCGCGCGCGGTGTCCTGCCCCGTCAGACGGACCGGCGTGCCCTCGGCCAGGATCGTCGCCAGCGCCAGCGTCTCGGCGTGGGCCCAGTCGATCCGGCCTTCGCCGGCTTCGGCGAAGGCCGCCCGACGCCGGGCGAAGGGACGCTCCAGCTTGGGATGGAGGTGGAAGCCGGGCGGCAGCGCCAGGAGCTGCTCGTTCAGCGCAGCCAGATCTGCGGCTCCCACGCCGGTTTCGACGGTAGCGGCGACGCCGCCGTGGCCGAGCCCGCCCAGCAGGCCGCCGGCTTCCAGCCCGGCCGCGGCCGTGTGCCCTTCGGCCCGATGGACAGCCTCCTCCGACAGCGATCGGCGAACGGCGTGGAGCTGCTCGACGGCCGTCTGGAGCATCGCCTGGACCTCCTCCGCCGTCACCAGCCCGCGGCGCTCGAGCTCCCGCGCCCAGAGCTCGCGCACCGTCGGCTGCCGAGCGATGCGGGCGTACAGGACGGGCTGCGTGAAGGAGGGCTCATCTCCTTCGTTGTGGCCCCACCGGCGGTAGCCGACGAGGTCGATCAGCACATCTTTATGGAAGCGATCGCGGTAGGCGTGGGCCAGGCGAGCGGCGGCGAGGCACGCCTCCGGGTCGTCGGCGTTCACATGGACGATGGGGATCTCGAACCCCTTGGCCGGGCCACTGGCGTAGGTGGTCGAGCGGCCGAGCTCGGGCGGCGTCGTAAACCCCACCTGGTTGTTGGCGACGAGGTGGATCGTGCCGCCGACCCGGTAGCCCGGCAGCCGGGAGAGGTTTAGCGTCTCGGCCACGATCCCCTGCCCTGGAAACGCGGCGTCGCCGTGGATGAGCAGGGCCAGCGTCGTGCCTTCGTCCAGCCGGGCGGGACCCGGCTCATTACGGCGCTCGCCGGCTGCCCGGGTCATCCCTTCGACCACTGGATTGGCGAACTCCAGATGGCTGGGATTGGGCGCCAGCGAGACGAGCATCGTGACCTCACGGCCACCGCGATAGGCCCGGCGCGCCCCCAGGTGGTACTTGACGTCGCCCGTCCAGCCTTCGCCGCCGCCGAGTGCGATGTTGGGGCGCCGATAATGGCCGAGGAACTCGGCGATGATCTGGTCGTACGGCTTCCCCAGCACGTGGGCGAGCACGTTCATCCGGCCGCGGTGGGCCATCCCCAGCATCAGGGCGCGGGTCCCTGCTTCGGCCGCCGCGCCGACGGTCTCATCGATCATCGGCACGAGCATGCCGAGCCCTTCGAGCGAAAAGCGGGTCTGCCCCGGGAAGGCGCGCTGGAGGAATCGCTCGAATGCCCCCACCTCGGTCAGCCGCTCCAGGAGCCGGCGCTCATCGATGGGGTCCTGCGGCGGGCGGAAGCGCCCCGACTCCACCGCCTCGCACAGCCAGGTGCGCTCCTCGGCGTTGGAGACGTGATCGAACTCGTAGCCGGTGGTGCCCTCGTAGACCCGACGGAGGGCGGTGATCGCGGCCAGGGCGTTCTGGGCGCCCACGGCCAGTGGCCCGCCGACGATGGACGCTGGCAACGCCGCCAGATCCGCCTCCCCGATGCCGTGGGTTTCCGGTCGCAGGTCTGGATCCCCGGGCGGCTCGCCGCCGAGGGGATCCAGGCGAGCCGCCCGGTGGCCGTGGGACCGAATGCTGTTGGCCAGGGCCACCGCGCCGGCGACCCGGACCAGCGCCCGCGCGGGCGCGGCCAGGGCCGGCGGCGGCTCGACCGCCACCAGCGGCGGCGCTCCCCATTGCTCGAAAAGCGCCCGGACCGCCGGATCGACCGACCGAGGATCGGACAGGTAGCGGTCGTAGAGGTCTTGCAGGTAGGCGGCGTTCACCCCCGAGAATGCAGCCCAGGTGTCTCTGGCGATCCCATCCGTGCTCATAGGTCTATTGTACACCCTGCTGCCCACCCAGACGGGTAGGTCAGGCCATTGGCCGCGGGCCACAGCAACTACCCGTATCCCACCCGAATGGGTGTTGGAGCGGTCGAGTGGCCGCCCTATGCTAGCAGACAGTGGCCGTGAACGCGGGAATCGCGCGACAGGATATGCCGACATGATGCTGATGGAACGGGGCGAGCTGGTGCCCGCGCGCGTCGTGCCGACGCTGGCGCTCTTTGCCAACACGGGCGACGGCGTCTTCGGAGTCGACGCGCAGCTCCGGCTGGTGATGTGGAATGCCGGCGCGGAGCAGCTTCTGGGGTACTGCGCCGACGACGTGCTGGGCTCGCGGTGCTACGAGGCGATGCACTGCGGCATCGGCGCGCCCAGGCAATGCCCGCTCCACCAGATGGCCTGCTGCGGCAAGCCGATCAGCGCCCACAACCTCCACGTCCGCGACCGGAGCAACCGGGCCCGCCGGGTCAGCATCAGCACCATCGCCCTCGCCGACCAGCTACCGGACGGACCGTATCTGGTCAACATCTTTCGGTCGCTCGACGAGCATGCGCTGGCGGACGCCCCACGGTCGCGCACGGAGATCCGCTGCTTCGGCCAGTTCAAGATGGCCGTCGGCGGCCGGCCGGTCGATAGCCTGGCATGGGGGCGCAAGAAGTTCCTGACGGTGTTCAAGTACCTCGTCGCCCACGCCGGCGAATCGACGGGGCGCCCGATCCTCCGCGACGAGCTCGTCGAGACGTTCTGGCCCGATCTGGCGCCGGCGGCCGGCGCCCACAGCCTCCGGATGGCACTTTCAGCCATCCGGCGCGTCCTGGAGGCCGGCGCCGGTGACGCCGACGACGTCCCCCGGCTCGTCAGCGACCAGCAGCGCGTCTGCCTTTGCATCCCGGAGACCGTCTGGCTGGACCTCCAGGTGTTCAGGCGCCTGGCCGCGCCGCTGCGCGTGCGCGGCCGCCCGCTCCGGAAGAGCGAGATCGCCCAGCTCGAGCAGGCCGTCGACCTCTACGGCGAGGGGTTCCTGCCGGAGGAGATCTACGAGGATTGGTCGAGCGGCCAGCGGCAGCAGCTCCAGAACCTCTACCTGACCCTCCTTCGGCGGCTGGCCGACGAGCTCTGGGCCGGCGGCGAGCGGGACCGGTCGGCCGCGTATCGGCGCCTGCTCGTTTCCGCCGATCCGCTGAATGAAGAGGCCAACCACGATCTCATCGCCGGATTGGCCCTGGCCGGCGACCGAAACGGGGCGATCCGGCAATATCAGCAGTACCGCGGCCTCATCCGCTCAGAGCTCGGTGTCGAGCCGATGCACGAGACCCGCGTCCTGTACGAGCGGATTCTGCGAAGCGAGCCCGTGGGAACTCGGGGGAACTCGGGGGAAGCAGGGCATTCCCACGTCGAGCGCAGGTAGTCCCAGTAGAGGGACGTCCGCGTGCCCCCCACGCTGCTCGCGACCAGCATGCTCCCCAGGGAGTTCCGCTTGGTCACCGTCCCGGTGGAGATCCGCTCGTACACCTCGCCCATGTAGTCCACGGTCCCGTTGGCGTCGATCCGCTGGGCCAGCTTGCCATCCCCGTCGTACCGGTACTCGGTCGTCCCGCTGCCCTGGGTGACCTTCGCCAGTCGGTTCGCCCAGTCGTAGGTGAAGCTCTGGCTGCCCCGGCTGACCAGGTTGCCGTTGGCGTCGTAGGTGTAGCCTGTGCCGTTGACGGACGAGGGCGCGTGGACGGGTCGGCTGTTCACGTAGGCGAGGGCCGCCGTCGAGCCCGCCTCGTTCTTGCTGGTGATGCGGCCGGAGGCGTCGTAGCCGTAGCTGCTGAGCGCGCCGGGGAAGGTGGTGACGCCGGTGAGGCGGTCCTGGGCGTCGTAGGTCATCGCCTGGACCTGGCCGGTCCCGACCGTGCAGGGGGTGGCCCCGGCCGGGTCCAGACAGGTGACGTTGCCCATGGCGTCGTAGCCGTAGCTGCGGGCGACGTTGGGCGCGGTGAAACGGGTCAGTTGGGTCGTCGCCGCGTCGTAGGTGAAGGTGCTCTTGCCGCTCCCCGATGGGGACCGTCGGCCGGCAGAGCCGCTATGGTGCGGCCGCCGTTTGGGTGGTCGCGCGGTCTGCTGTCGATATGAAGGAACAGGTTGTTAAGGTGCTGCGAAACCAGCGAGGTGCTCTGAACGTGAGGCGTAGCATCTTTGCACTGCTCGGTTCTGCCTGGGGTCGATGCCCCGCGGCGCTCGCCTTGGGGGGATAGACCGTATCCTCAGCCGGCTGTGCCATGCCACTCACGCCGTAGGTCCTCTCTCACGCGATCCAAGAAGCGAAGGAATTCAAACGCATCTCGAAATCTCCCTCGTCCGCCTCTGACCGGTATCCGAGCGACTCGCCCTCCGACAAGCCGGACATTGAGCCCAGATACGCGCTCCTTGTCTTCCGGAGTTTCGATGAATTCAATGTGACGGTAGCTGATGAACTCCCAGCCTTGTTCCCGACCGACATGTAGACCGAGATTCGTGATGACCACGTTTTCATCAGCCTCTCCCGGCGTGTTCTCGTACACCCCGACGCAGGTCTCACCGTGCTGGAAAGTAATGCCGTCGATCCAGCCAACGGCCAAGGATGGGCCTCGCGTAAGGTCACGATAGGCAGCCAGAGGTCGTAGGATGCGGAAAGCCCGAACTGCTACGATCATAACGCACTCACTGGAGTGGGATCTCGATGAAATCAGTAGCGCCTTCACTTCTGAGGCCATAACGACGTATCAAGACCCGTTGCAGCCTCTCGTTCGCCGGAGTGCCCTCAAGCCGTAGCGTGGTGGCGCCCTCGGCTCGCGCAAGCGCGGACAACTTCTCTATGATCTCGAACGGGTTCTCAACCCGTCCCCTGATCATGTCGATCCGTACCGTCGCCGTGCGCCCTGACATTGAGAAGGTCCCCTTCAGTTCGGCCAGGCTACCCTCCGGGAGACCAAGATCCTCCTCTGTCAGCGGGCGTGCCCAAGACGCATTCGGGTCTGTCGGCGTCGGAGCCGGCGGCGGTGCTGTCTGCCCCCCCGTGTCGGTCGTCACTGGCGCTGGGATCGGGTTCGCTTTCTTGTGTCCACCTGTATCCCACCAGGTTGTGGTGTCTGGCACCTGCACGGGCTGCGTGGCGGCGATGTAGACCGCCAGGGCTCCGACGACCACCGTGCCAAGGCACACGGGAAGCGAGGCCGCGCACGCCGCGGGCAGCAACGCGATTTCCGGCCCCTGGCCGGTGCGGTCGACACTGGCTGAGGCGGTTCGCAATTCTTCACGAGTGGTCATCCCTGTTGATGAATGGCGCTTCCCTGGGGTAACCATTCCATCCCCTACTAAGAACGAGACGCTCAAGCCAGGCTTCCAAGGACACGGCGACATCGGCATAAGCCTGTCGCGTCCATTCATCATACGGGAGGTATCCAAAGCCAAACTCACGATCAATGTGAATGATATGCCCTGTCTCGGGACCAGTGAGAACGATGGCGAGATAGTTGCCTTCGCCAATGTCGCAGTAAACCAGATAGTTCAGTTCGGTAGTGTCCTTGTAATCCGGATCCTTCCGCGTACAAGCGCGAAAGCTTTCGACTAACTCCTGATGCCGGCTCGGCAACTCATCAGTTCCCAAGATACGGTATTGTGGTATCCACACATCCCACTTGGGGGCATAGTAGTAGTGAAGAGAAAACAGATCAGCACCGTTGGATACCTTGAAGAACTCTTTCAAGGCTGCGGGGATGGGAAAACCTAGATCTTGTTCAGCCCGGCTCAGTTGCCAAGTCGCCGCTGGCAGGCGGAATTCATGCCGACAAGGGAGAAGCCAACTTCCGTTCGTGGCGCCGAGCACACCCCCGAAAACCTCCTCCAGCGCATTCCGCGAACTGTTCCGTTTCGCCACGGCCATCTGGCACTGCTCTCGTTGCAATTCTCTGGCAAACTGCTCAACGGCCATGCGACCTCCTCCTCAATAAGGGAATGGGATTCCTTCCTGGTTGTAGAACTGACGAAGGTATTCCAGTAGCCGCTCACGGTTCTTGAGCGCCCAGTTGCTCAGATCTTTCCGGCCCGTCGTCCCTGTCTCGTTGTGCAAGAAGTCGTCCAACCTGCGTTGGATACCACCTTCTCCAGTGTGGCCGGCCTCTCGCACATAGACCACCCAACCTTCATCGGGTCCGCCTAAGCTGGTTGGCCACAAGTGATGCTGTTCGTAGCCAGCAATTCTCCGTTCGGGTGACCGCCTGTAAAGGAACAACCCTTGAATAACATCGTCTCCACGTGCGGCAGCTACCCGCGCCATTTGCATCGTTCCAGCCCATCCGCTTTGGGCAACGCGCAGTGCTGCCCTTTGGACGATTTGAACAGTCGCTGTCCCGAGGAAACGTCCTCCGACACGAGCAAGAGCTGCAAAAGCTACGCCGGTGGCTACGGCTTCCACGTTGCCCTCGAACACGTCTTCAGGTGCAACGGAGACAATCGCTCGTGCTTGCTCACGCGTATCGGCCACTGGCACTAGATGCTCCGCTCCCGGCGCAGGCGCACCAACGACAGGTGCTGTCTCATGATACGAATACACCGTCAGCGCGACAGCGGCTACACCAATCGCGATGCAAAGTACGCAATGCCCTGTCGGGTCCGTGTACCGCAGCGGATTGTTGCGGACGAAGGCATAGCGATCCAGGTCCAGCGGATTGTGCTGGTCGCCCACGATCGCATCTGGCTGGGTCCACAGCCCGATCGCCGGGTCGTACCAGCGCACCCCCATCTTGTAGAGCCCGACGCCCGCCTCGTGCTGTTGCCCCTGGAACTGCCGGTTCGTCGGCAGCGTCCCGCTGCTCCCCCGCACCAGCCCGAAGGGGGCGTATTCCACCGTCGCCCCGTTGCTCGCGCTCACCGTCGAGCGCAGGTAGTCTCCGGAGAGGTACGTCCGCGTGCCGCCCACGCTGCTCGCGACCAGCATGCTCCCCAGGGAGTACCGCTTGGTCACCGTCCCGGCGGACGCCCGCTCGTACACCTCACCGATGTAGTCCACGGTCCCGCTCGCGTCGATCCGCTGGGCCAGCTTGCCGTCCCCGTCGTACCGGTACTCAGTCGTCCCGCTGCCCTGGGTGACCTTCGCCAGTCGGTTCGCCCAGTCGTAGGTGAAGCTCTGGCTGCCCCGGCTGACCAGGTTGCCGTTGGCGTCGTAGGTGTAGCC
>JACQGW010000067.1 GCA_016199325.1 Chloroflexota bacterium | reverse complement strand
TCAAGACGCACCACAACGTCGGCGGGCTGCCGGCCGACGTCCGATTCCGGATCGTCGAGCCGCTGCGATACCTCTTCAAGGACGAAGTTCGTGCCGTCGGCGGCGAGCTCGGCCTGCCCGAGTCGGTCGTCTGGCGGCACCCGTTCCCCGGCCCTGGCCTCGCCGTCCGGGTCATCGGCGAGGTCACCGAAGCGCGGCTCGCCACCCTGCGGCAGGCCGACGCTATCTTCGTCGACGAATTGCGCGCCGCCGGCCAGTACCGAGTCGTTGCCCAGGCGCTGGCGGTGCTGACGCCGCTGCGCAGCGTCGGCGTCATGGGTGACGGGCGGACGTACAGCAACGTCGTGGCGCTGCGGGCGGTGACGACCGGCGACTTCATGACGGCCGACTGGGCGCGATTGCCGTACGACCTCCTGGCGCGGGTGTCCAGCCGGATCGTCAACGAGGTGCCCGGCGTCAACCGCGTCGTCTACGACGTCAGCACCAAGCCGCCGGCAACCATCGAGTGGGAGTAGCACCGATTCGCATCCTCGTCGTCGGAAGCGGCGCTCGCGAGCACACGCTTGCCTGGAAGCTGCACCAGAGCCCCACGGTCGACACGGTTTTCGTCGCGCCCGGCAACGCCGGCACGGCGCAGAGCTGTTGCAACCTGAACGTCGGCGCCGGCGACCTGGCCGGCATCGTCGCGGCCGCGCGGGCCAACCGGGTCGACCTCGTCGTCGTCGGACCGGAGGCGCCGCTGGCGGCCGGCCTGGTCGATCGCCTTGCCGAAGCCGGGGTGCCGGCGTTCGGGCCGACGGCCGCCGCGGCGGCGATCGAGTCAAGCAAGGTCTTTGCCCGTGAGCTGATGGAGCGCCACGGCGTCCCCTGTGCCGCCGGCCGCGCGTTCGACGACGCCAGAGCGGCTATCGCCTACATCGAGGGCCAGGCGGTGCCCATCGTCGTGAAGGCCGACGGTCTGGCGGCCGGCAAGGGCGTCGTCGTCGCCCAGACGACGGCCGAAGCCATTGCGGCCGTCGAGGCGATGATGGAGCAGCGCGTCTTCGGCGCGGCCGGCGAGCGCGTCGTCGTCGAGGAATGTCTGGTCGGCCGCGAGGTCAGCCTGCTCGCCTTTGCCGACGGCGAGACCGTCCGGCCGATGGTGCCGGCGTGCGACTACAAGCGGGTGGCCCGCGGCAACCGCGGCCCGAACACGGGCGGGATGGGCGCCTTCAGCCCGCCGAGCTTCTTCGGGCCCGATCTCGTCGAGCTGGCGCTCAGTCGGATTCTGAAGCCCACCGTCCGGGCGCTCGCCGCTGCCGGCCGGCCCTTCCGCGGCGTGCTCTACGCCGGGCTGATGGTTACGGCGACGGGCCTCCGGGTCCTCGAGTTCAACTGCCGCTTCGGCGACCCCGAAGCCCAGGTGGTCCTGCCGCGCCTGGACGCCGACCTGGCGGCGATCCTGGCCGACGTCGTCGAGGGCCGGCTTGACCGGTCGGCGATCCGCTGGACGGATGACGCCTGCGTCGGCGTCGTCCTGGCCTCCGAAGGCTATCCGGGCACGTACCCGGTTGGACGGCGGATCGATGGGCTGGCGGAGGCCGGGCGGGATGCGCTCATCTTCCACGCCGGCACGCGCCTGGGGCCGGATGGCGTCGTCGAGACGGCCGGCGGCCGGGTGCTCACCGTCGCCGCATGCGCTCCGACCATCGCGGAGGCCCGGCGGCGCGCCTATGCCGGCGTCACGCGTATTCACTTCCAGGGCTGCCACTATCGAACCGACATTGCCGAGAGTGAATCGTGAGCGAGCACGCGTCGTCGCCTCTGGTGGGCATTCTCATGGGGAGCAAGTCCGATCTACCGACTATGGAAGCGGCGGGCGCCGTCCTGACCGAGCTAGGCGTTCCTCATGAGGTGAGCGTCATGTCGGCGCACCGGCAGCCGCAGAAGGTCCAGGCGTACGCCCAATCGGCTCGAGAGCGGGGCCTGAAGGTCCTGATCGCCGGGGCGGGCGCCGCCGCCCACCTGCCGGGCGTCGTCGCGAGCTGGACGACGCTGCCGGTGATCGGTGTGCCGCTGACCGGCAGCGCGCTGAAGGGGATCGACGCCTTGCTGGCCATCGTCCAGATGCCGGCCGGCGTGCCCGTGGCGACGGTCGCCGTCGGCACGGCCGGCGCCAGAAACGCCGCCTACCTGGCAGCCCAGATCCTGGGCCTGTCGGACCCGGCCATCGCCGAGGCCTACGCGGCGTACCGGCGCAGGCTGGCCGAGGGGTAACGAGTGATGAGTGATGAGTGATGTGTGGAAGCTGACGGCTGAAAGCCGAATCTGAAAGCTGAGTAAGGAAGGGGTACGATGGTTGCTCAGGGGACGCGAGTGTTCGGGCGGGTTGAGGATGCGCGGCCGGTCGAGGTGTTGCCGGGGGTTGTGCGGCGGGTGGTGGCGGTCAGCGAGCGGCTGATGCTGGTGCACTGGACGCTGGAAGCCGGGGCGACGCTGCCGCTGCACACCCATCCCCATGAGCAGGCAGGCATGCTTGTCGGCGGGCGGATCCGCATGGTTATCGGCGACGCCGACGAGGAGATCGAGGTCGGCGGCACCTGGGTGGTGCCGCCGATGGCGCTGCACGGCGCCACGGCGATCGAGCGATCGATCGTGCTCGACGCCTTTTCGCCGCCACGCGAAGATTATTTGACATAACCCATAGAAACCTGCAAGTGAGGCACTTGTCGGTCGGGCAGGCCGTGGGGGCCTGGAGGACTATCTTTCATGATCGAGCGCTACACGCGGCCTGAGATGGGCCGGATCTGGTCGGACGAGCACAAGTACGCCACCTGGCTGCGCGTCGAGATCGCGGCCTGCGAGGGCTGGGCGGCCATCGGCGCTATCCCGAAGGAGGATGCCGAGAAGATCGCCGGGGCGACCCTGTCGCCGGAGCGGATGGCCCAGCACTTCAAGCGCACCCGCCACGACGTGACGGCGTTCCTGGCGACCGTCGCCGAGACGCTCGGACCCGAGGGGCGCTTCGTCCATATGGGTCTCACGTCGTCGGACGTCTGGGACAGCGCGACGAGCCTCCAGATCGTCGACGCGCTCGATCTCGTCGTCCGCGGCGTGGCCGAGCTCACGGCCACGCTCGAACGCCAGGCGGTCAGATATCGGGACACGATCACCATCGGGCGGACCCACGGCGTCCACGCCGAGCCGACGACGTTCGGGTTCAAGCTCGCCGTCTGGGTCGACGAGATGCGGCGGAACGCGGCTCGGCTGAGCCAGGCGCGGGCGACCATGGCCGTGGGTAAGCTCTCCGGCGCCGTCGGCACGCACGCCAACGTCCCACCGGCCGTCGAAGAGTACGCCATGAAGCGGCTTGGCCTGGCCGTCGCGCCGGTCTCGACGCAGATCATCCAGCGCGACCGCCACGCTCAGGTCATGACCACGCTGGGGATCCTGGCCGCGTCGCTGGAGAAGTTCGCCACCGAGATCCGGTCGCTCCAGCGCACGGAGATTCTCGAAGTCGAGGAACCGTTCGAGGAGGGCCAGACCGGCTCGTCGGCGATGCCTCACAAGCGGAACCCGGAGCTGACCGAGCGGATCTGTGGCCTTTCTCGGGTGATCCGCGGCCACGTCGTCACGGCGCTGGAGAACGTCGCCCTCTGGCACGAGCGGGACATCTCGCATTCCTCGGCCGAGCGGATCATCCTGCCCGACAGCTTCATCCTGATCGACTACATGCTAAGCGTCATGAACGACGTCGTCGGCCGGCTTCAGGTCTATCCCGAACACATGGCGCGCAATCTGGAGCTGACGCGCGGGCTCATCTTCTCGCAGCGCGTGTTGACGGCGCTCATCGAAAAGGGACTCAGCCGCCAGACGGCCTATAAGCTGGTCCAGCGTCACGCCATGCGCTCCTGGCAGTCGGGTGAGCCGTTCCTGGCGCTCCTCCAGGCCGACCCGGAGATCACCGCACACGTGCCGCCCGACGAGCTCGCCGGTCTCTTCGATTACCGCCACCACCTTCGCTTCATCGACGAGTCGTTCGCCCGACTGGGGCTCCGCGGTGATGAGTGATGGGTCCAGTGATGGGTCATGCGTCATACGTCATGCGTCACTCGCCATGTGTCGCGCGTGATGGGTAACGGGTGATGCATTGGGGGCTGCCGCCTGATGCGCCATTGGTGATGACGCAAGACGCATGACGAATGACGTTTGACGTTTGACGCGGGACTCGTTTCTCCTCGGGACCTGGAGATGGCGCTGCGACTGCTGGTGGCCGCGGTGCTGGGCGCGGCGGTGGGGCTGGAGCGGGAGCGGCGGCGGCGGCCGGCGGGTGTTCGGACGTTCATGCTCGTCGCTCTGGGATCGGCGCTCTTCACGGTGGTGTCGATCTTCGGCTTCGGCGGACCGATCACGGATCCGTCGCGCGTCGCCGCCCAGATCGTCACCGGGATCGGCTTCATCGGGGCCGGCGTCGTCTTTCGGAGCGGGACCAGCGTCTTCGGCCTGACGACGGCGGCGAGCATCTGGGCGGTCGCCGCTATCGGCATGGCCAGCGGCGTTGGCCTGTACGGCCTTGCCATCATTGCCACCGCGCTCGTGCTCTTCGTGCTCTATCTCGTCCACCGGTGGGAGGAGATCTTCGAGCGCCGCCGATCAGACCAGACTGAACAGGAGGAGGAGTAGCATGGCTGTCATCCTGGGCACCGATTTCCCTCGCCTCTTCCGGCGGGGGAAGGTTCGCGATACGTACGACCTCGGCGACCGGCTTCTGATGGTCGCCACCGACCGGATCTCGGCCTTCGACGTGGTGCTGCCCACCGGCATTCCCGACAAGGGCAAGGTGCTGACGCAGATCTCGGCGTTCTGGTTCGAGCAGACGGCCGCGATCGTCCCCAACCACTTCCTTTCGCTGGTGACCGGCGAGGATCCCCCCCTGCTGGCCGACGTGGACGCTCAGGCGTGGCGGTCGCTGCGTGGTCGGGCGATGGTGGTCCGCAGAGCCGAGCGGATCGACTTCGAGTGCGTGGTCCGCGGCTACCTTGCCGGCTCCGCCTGGGCCGACTACCGGCGAACCGGCGCCGTCTGCGGGATCGAGCTGCCGCCCGGCCTCGTCGAGAGCCAGCAGCTCCCGGAGCCGATCTTCACGCCGGCGACCAAGGAGGAGAGCGGCCACGATCTGAACGTGAGCCTGGAGTACATGCAGGACCGGATCGGCGTGGACCTGGCCAATGAGCTGAAAGCGAAGAGCCTGGCGCTCTACACGTTTGCCGAGCGATTCGCCCGCAGCCGCGGCATCCTGCTCGCCGACACCAAGATGGAGTTCGGGCTGCTGGACGGCGCGGTGATCGTCATCGACGAGCTCCTGACGCCGGACAGCTCCCGGTTCTGGCCGGCCGATACCTACGCGCCCGGCCGCTCTCAGCCCTCGTTCGACAAGCAGTACGTTCGCGACTGGCTGCAATCTACCGGCTGGAATAAGGAGCCACCGGCGCCCGAGCTGCCGCGCGACGTCGCCGAGCACACCGCCGAGAAGTACCGCGAAGCGTTCCGGCGCCTGACCGGACGACCACTTCTCTAGCGAATGAGTGCTGACCAGGCTTTCTGGGGCATGGCGTTCCGGCTTGCCTCTTGACAGCCGGCTGCCCGTGCGCTATTCTGACCATGCTGGCCTGGCAATCGCCATCGCGCACGATTGGGGAAGGCGATTACCAAGGAGACAGCCTGTTGGGGAACATCAGGGGCCGCGGTTGCGTCTCCTATGTGGGGTGGTGTAGCAGAAGAGGACAGGAAAGGAGCGGCTTGATGGACAGACGGCTCACGAACAAGCGCGGCCTGGCAACCTTGCTGGTTGTCATCGGTTTGGCAGGCGTGGGGTTGCTTGTTACGGAGCGGCTTGGCCCGGCCGGCGCAGCTCCTCCACCGACTCCGACCTACCCGCCGTACGTTTACTGGCCCACGTTTTATCCGCCTCCCCCGACACCCGGCGGGCCGCCGACGCCGACGCCTGTGCGTCCGGCCGTCCTCCCCACACCCCTACCATCCACGGCGCCGCAAACCCTGCCGCCCTTCATGGATCCCAGGTACTTGACGCCAGCGCCGACACCGGCGCCCAACGACCCCCGCCATCTTACCTACATCGAAGAGCCAGAACCCGGCATCATCCCCAGGATGACGGCAGACTACCCCCTGATCATCGCCATAGGGACCGTGCTGGAGGTCCAGCCACCGCGCTGGGCCACAGCGGATGGCAGAAAACCGGACTTCAGCAAGGGAGGCGGGCGGGGCGGCAGAGACTCCCCAAACACGATCATCACGCCCGTTGTGTTCCAGGTGGAGGAGTACCTGAAAGGCCCACAGCCGGCCAGGACGCTCGTGCTGCGAGTGTGGGGTGGTACGGTAGACGGTGACGTCTACGAGGGAGTCGGCCCGGTGCAAGCCCTCAAACAGAAGGGCAGACGCTTTGTGGTATACCTCCAACCATCACAGGCCGATCCGACCAAGTGGTGGTTGCCTACCAGGGCAGCGGTTCTCCATCCTGACGGTACCTTTGTTGTTCCGGGCAGCTCTCAGAAGCAGCCTGAGAGACTTGACGATCTGAGGGCCGCCATCAGGGCTCAGGCAACGCCGACGCCGCAACGGTAGGGCACCTGGCTTGGTACCTAGAGATTGCCGAAGGAGCGACTGGATGAGAAGCGGAAAGCACCGCCTGTGTATCCTCATCATGGCACAAGTCGTGCTTGCTCTTGTGCTACACCCGTCCGTGGAGCAGAGAGCCGAAGGGTTCGGTCCCGGGGAGGACTACAAGAAATGGATCCCGGGCAACAACATTATCTACCGCTTCGGGGCGAACAGAGACCGGTTTGGTGGTTTGGACTGGCGCGACTTTGTCGACGGGGACTTTCCCTACAACGCCAGGCAGGCAGTGGTCGAGGCGGCGGAAGGCGACGATGACGTGAGGGGGCCCGGCTGGAGCGTCCATGCTGGGCCCGGTGTGGCGAGGCTCCGCTTCAGCCAAGGCGTTCCTGCCGACAGCAGGACCGGCGTATACTCGATCAATGATCCAGCCGCGGCCTGGGCAGGTGGCTGGTTCGAATCATTCGGCACTGGGCAAATGGTGTATGCCCAGCATTTCCTCAACGCAGCCGACCCTGCCGTACGAGATCCCAATGGATATGGTCTAGCCGTCAAGCTGATGAAGCACGAGTTCGGCCACTGGCTCTACCTGGCCGACACGAACGGACGGCCCAGAGCAGACCCTCCGGAGGGATCACCTTGCGCCCAGGAACAGCGGGTGACACTTCCCATCATGCGGGACGCCGTTAACGGCAGCATCGACTGGGACGAGCAGTTTGGTGCCCAATTGTTGTGCGGTCCCTACTACATGGGATTCGAGCGCATGGACGCTTATCAGAACCTGCGGCTGTACCAAACCGGCGGTGTGTGGGGCGATCGGGCGGTGATCCTGGACGTCCCGGATGGACGAGGCCCGGACTGGATCTGGGATAATTGGTGCCCTCCCGCGAACGCGAACGGCTACAAGGCATACATCATCGAGGGTAACCTGGACGGCGCCAACGAGCACCGATACATCTACTACAAGGTATCGGACAACGGGTGGCCCGGCCTACCGCTCAGGAATGGTATGGTGCTGGCCTGGCATCAGTCTAATCAGGAAAGCTACTTCATGTCAGTGGACGCCAAGCTCTTCAAGCCTTCGACCGGGGAAACAAGGCACCTGCGGGACTTCAACCTGCGGGACCAGTACGGTGACATCGTCCACCCGGCCGCCCGACAGAACCGCGCAGGGGGTTGGGGCAACTGGGTGTGGTACAGCGTGGACCTGAATCAGGATTGGGGCTTCGGAAATCCTATTGACGGTTGGCACTTGCAGGAAGTGATCGTCGCCTACGACCGCGGCCATACCGAGACCCGCTTCCGTGCCTACTTCGACAATATCAACATCTACTGTAAGGAGGGATGGGTCTGTCCGCAGTAGATGGGGCAGCCGGGCCGGGCGTCGGGGGGAGAGTTATGCCACTCTGGCTTGCGCGTGTTGTCGTCACGCTGAAGCCGGTCGTGAACGACCCGCAGGGGCTGACGATTGCCGGGGGATTGCATCAGCTCGGATTCGATCAGGTACGGAGTGTGCGCGCCGGCAAGTATCTGGAGATCCAGCTCACCGCGCCCGACCACGCCGGCGCCGAGGCGCTGGTCCACGAGATGTGCCGGAAGCTCCTGGCGAATCCGGTCATCGAGGAGTATCGGTTCGAGGTCGAAGAGGCCCTCACGAAGCAGGATTGGCCGCCGGGGATGGCGTCCGCTTGATCCCCTTGCCGGCGATCAGGTGGCGCGCTTCGTCGGCGGCGTCGAGCCGAATGCAGTCGAGGTAGGTCGAGAAAAGCGCGCGGTTGACAAGCGCGACCCGCAGGTCGTTGACCGGTTGGCTGGCGAGGGCTTCGTGGCGAAGCCAGACCAGCTCGGCCAGCCGGCCCAGGAACAGGAGCTGCAACGACGTGTAGCTGCGCGACCCGTCGGTCAACGTCGGCAACGCGTCGGCGAGGTATCGAACGACCGCGCTCCGCTGGACTCGCTCGCGACTCATACGTCCGCCTCCGCGACTCGCCCCCCTGGAGATTCCTGGAAACCGACCTGCCACCTGTTGCCGGCTTCGTCGAACCAGACGAGGGGCGGCTTCCTAAGACATTATAGGCCGACCAGCCATGTTGGTCAAGGGAGGGGTCAGGCGTCTAGCGTTCCCTTGGTGCTCGGCACCGCGCCGCCCAGTCGGGGATCGCGAGCAACGGCTGCGCCCATCGCTCGCCCCAACGCCTTCATCAGCGCCTCGGCCATGTGGTGATCGTCTTCGCCGGCCAGAACCCGGGCGTGCAGCGTCAGGAGCGCCTCGAAGGCGAACGAGCGGAGAAAGTGGTGTACCAGCCGCACCGGCAGCGCCCCGATGCGCTCGCCGGTGAAGGGGGCCTCGACGGCGGCGAACGGCCGCCCGCTCAGATCGACGGCGACCATCACCAGCGCCTCGTCCATCGGGACGAGGGCATGCCCCATCCGCACGAGACCGGCCCGGTTCCCAAGCGCCTCCCGCAGGGCTCGACCCAGCGTAATGCCGACATCCTCGACGAGATGGTGGGGATCGACGTCGAGGTCCCCGGTGGCTTCGACGGTGAGGTCAAGCAGGCCGTGGCGGGCGATCTGGGCGAGCAGATGGTTCAGCATGCCGATGCCGGTCGTGACTGTCGCCTGGCCGCTGCCGTCCAGCTCCAGCTCGATAGCCACCCGTGTCTCGCCGGTCTCGCGGCGGACCTTACTTGATCGGCTCATGCGACCTCAAGGCTTCAATCAAGCGATCGGTCTGGGCAGGTGTCCCGACGCTGACCCGGATGGCGTCCTGGATGCCGGGCTGGTCGAAGAACCGCAGGAAGATGCCGCCGGCCGCCAGGGCATCGCGCAGGGCTCTCCCCGAGCCGCGCAGCAATCGGCAGAGCAGGAAGTTCGCCTCCGACGGATACGGCCGGATCCAGTCGATCTCGGCCAGGAGCGCCGCCAGCCGCTCCCGCTCGGCCAGGATGGCGCCAACCGTCCGCTGCCGGTGGTCGGCGTCGGCCAGGGCGGCCTCCGCGGCGACGAGCGCGGCGACGTTCACGTTGTACGGTGGCTTGATCTTCCAGAGCTGAACGGCCAGCGCCGGGTCGACGAGGCCGTAGCCGACCCGGAGCCCGGCCAGACCCGCCCACTTGCTGAACGTGCGGAGGACGACGAGGCCCGGGTGTGCCGGGACCAGGTCGGCCAGCGTCCGGCCGGCGAATTCGTAGTACGCCTCGTCGACGACGACGAGGGCGCCGGTCGCCAGCAGTGCGAGCACCTCGTCGCGGCCGGCGGTGTTGCCGGTCGGGTTGTTCGGCGAGGCGAGGAACACGATCTTCGTTCGTGGCGTGATCGCCGAAAGCGTTGCCGGCAGGTCGAGCGCGAAGTCCGCCCTGCGGTGTACGGCCACGACGCGGCTGTCGCAGAGCCCGGCGGAGAACTGATACATCCCGAACGTGGGCGGGCAAATGACCACCTCGTCGCCGGGATCGAGGACGAGACGACAGAGCAGATCGATGAGCTCGTCGCTGCCGTTGCCGACGACGATCGTGGCCGGGTCGGCGCCGGTGTACGCCGCCAACCGCTGCCGGAGCGAGCGGTGGCCGGGGTCCGGGTAGATGTGGTAGCGCTCGAAGGACGCCAGCGCCGCCCGGACGGCGGGCGACGGCCCGTAGGGGTTCTCGTTCGCGTCCAGCTTGACGATCGCCTCGACGGGCACGCCAATCCGCGCGCTGAGCACCTCCAACGGCTCGATGGGATGGTATTCGGCCAGGTCGAGGACGACCTGGCGGATTGGCGGTCGGGGGGCGGGGGTCGGGGG
>JACQGW010000074.1 GCA_016199325.1 Chloroflexota bacterium | reverse complement strand
GTGAACCGCCAAGACGCCAAGATCGCCAAGGAAGACGCCAAGAACGACGCTTGTTCACTTGGCCAAGCCTACTGCAGACCGCTCCGGGTTTGGGGTTGGGGCCAGGGAGTGGAAGAAATGGTACTGAGATTGCGCCGCGTGTCGTCGTCGACCTCGCCGTTCGCTCGGGCAAGCCGGTCATTCAGGGCACGCGGGTACCGGTGGAACTGGTGATCGCCAGGCTGGCCGGCGGCACGACGGCCGATGAGGTCGCCGAGGACTACGGGATCGCGCTGGAGGACGTTCGGGCTGCGTTGAGTTATGCCGCCCGGGCGGTCGCTGCCGAGGAAGTGCGAGCCAGGCGACGAATCGACGGCTCACGTTTACAAATCTCGCCAGAGTTCGGATAATTGGGAGGTGACAGCGCATGGCTGAGGAGAGTTCGTCCCAGTGGTATGTGTCCTGACGGCAAGAGAATCGCGGACGGCCAATCGTCTGATCAAGCGGCTGGAGCGTAAGGGACTGCTCGCCGAGAGCAAGGTACTGCGAGACCTTCTCAGCGTTGGCAGCGATCGCCGGGAGGTTCGTGCGTCCGTTGCTGCACGTGTTCTGCACGTCAGCCCGCAGACCGTGCGAAAGTGGGTCAAGCGCGGCCTGATGCACGGTCGCATCGACGATACCGGCCACATATACGTTCCTGTCGAGGTTCTTGACCGAGTCAGCCGACTGCACGCTGCCATGACGAAGCCGCCCCATCCGCGGGCCGATGTCAGCGAAGACGAGATCCTGGCAGAGATTGCAGCATATCGGATGGAGCGACGCCAACAGCACGCAAGAGAGACGTCTTAGTTTGCTCCCCCGGTATCGATGACTTATCCGGCAACACCGATGTGATAGCCGACAGCAAGGAATCAGGCCTATGGACGCCGAAGGGGCTTGTCGCGATTCTCGGCACCAATGTCTTGGTGTCTGCACGGCTCTCGGCAGCCCGGCGACAAGGCTCTTCGTTTGGGATCGTCCGCCTGGCCGGGTCCGTATATGACTCCTTCACAAGTCCCGCCATCCTCCGCGAGGTCGAGGATGTGCTGGCGCGGCCAAGGCTCGGGGGGATACAGATCGCCGCCACGCGCGTCTGACTCGACGAATTCGTGCGCGCCAGTCGGCAGGTGAACCCGGATGCGATCCCGGGTGACTACGCAGCGGTCTTGAACGACGACGAGAAGGACACGCCGGTCCTGAAGACGGCGCTGGCGGTCAGCGTGCATGAGGATGGCCAGCGAGCTATCGCCGGAGCGCATATGGGCTGGGGATGCTTCATCGTGTCGTCGGACCGGGACTTCACGCCCGGGCGGAACGTCTGGGGATGGACCTTCATCCGGCCCGACGACTTCTGGGTTCTGCTTCGCTCACCACGAAGACGCGGGCCTTGAGGGCAGACACCTGTCTGTGGTCCACGCATTCGTCCAGGTAAACGGGCGGCATCGCCATCAGGCTTCGCCGTCTGTCTCGTTCTCCGCGATGTACCGGGCGATCTCTTCGCGATTCTCCTCGTAGTAGGTAAACTCTGTCATGTAAAGAGGCATCATCGCACTCCCTGTACCGTTCGGCACGGTACCAGCCGCTAGCCGTCGCCAGCCCGCCTCTTTTCATGATAGCCTGGCTACTGTCCCCCCGTCAAAGTGCAGGCGCGGACCGTCCCCGGCATACTCCCGCTTCCGCCTGATCAGGCTCTCTGCCATCGGGCTGGTGACGCCGCGGATGCGGACGTTGACGCAGGCCGGGCGGCCGCTGGCGAGGGCGCGCTCGACGGCCGGGCGGAGCTGGGCGGGGTCCTCGACGTATTCGCCGTGGCCGCCCAGCGCTTCGACCACCCGGTCGTAGCGGGTTCCGCTCAGGAGCGACCCCGGCAGGCGGTCGGGGCCGTAGAGCGCCTGCTGGATGTGCTTCTCGATCCCCCAGGCGGCGTCGTTGCCGACCACCGCGACGACCGGCACGCCGTGGCGGAGCGCCGTCTCGAACTCCATCAGGTAGAAGCCGAGCGCGCCGTCGCCGCTGACGGCAACGGCCTGGCACTCGGGATGGCGCAGCTTCGCCGCGATGGCAAACGGCAGCGACAGGCCCAGGCTGGCCAGCGGGAACGTCCGCAGAAAGCCCGCCGGCCGGCGGGCAGGCAGGATCATCCGCGCCCAGTGGCAGTAGTCGCCCCCGTCCACGGCCAGGAAGGCGTCCGGCCGGACCGTGTCGCGGATGGTCGCGGCGACCCGGGCCGGATGGATCGGCACCTCGTCAGACGCTGCCAGCGGCGCCAACGCGGCCTGTTGCTCCGCCTGCGTCGCTCGAAGCTCGGCCAGCCACTCCCGGCGTTCCCACACGCGCGATCGGGCCGCGTTCGCCAGCTCGCCGAGCGCGGCGGCGACGTCGGCGGCGATGCCGACGTCGACCGCCCGGTTGTGGCCGATCTCGGTCGGGTCGACGTCGACCTGGACGACGCGAGCGTCGGCGCGGAAAAGCGGCGGCCGGCCGTACTGGAGCCGGAAGTCGATCTTCTTGCCGAGGACCAGGATGCAATCGGCGTCGGCGAAGCGGCGGGCGGCCGCGTTCAGGAGCGGGTCACCGTAGCCGAAACAGAGCGGATGCTCGTCCGACAGGAGGCCGCGGGCGAGCTCCAGCGTGAAGACGGGCGTCTGGGTCGTCTCGGCGAACCCCGCCAGCGCCCGATCGGCCCGCGACCAGAGCGCGCCGGAGCCGGCGATGGCGACGGGCCGCTCGGCCTGCGCCAGCAGGTCAATTGCCTGGCGGACGAGCGCCGGATCGGGGTGGGTCCGGCCGCCGGGGCGGAACACGGCGGGGTCGGGGTCGAGCGACGGGCCGTCGTCGACGCGGCGGCCGACGACGTCGCCCGGCAGGCTCAGGTGAACGGGGCCGGTCCGGCCCGCCAGGGCGTGGCGATAGGCGCTGGCGATGTACTCGGGAATCCGGCGCGTGTCCGTGACGGTGCGAGCCCACTTCGTCGCCGGCGCCATCAGGCCGACCTGGTCGATCTCCTGGAGCGCGTCCATGTCCCGGAGAGAGAAGTCGCTGGCCGCGCTGATGAGGATGATCGGGCTGTTGGACATGGCGGCGCTGACGGTGCCGGGGATGGCGTTGACGTGGCCGGGGCCCGAGGTGAAGAAACAGACGCCCGGCTGGCCGCTGATCCGCGCCCAGGCGTCGGCCATGTGGACGGCGGCCGACTCGTGCCGCGTGCCGACGACCTCGATGCCGTAGTCCAGACAGGCATCGTAGACGCCGAGCAGCTCATGGCCGAGGATGCCGAAGACGTGGGTGACGCCGGCCCGTGCCAGCGTCCGAGCGACGAGCGTTCCACCAAAGACGTGAGCCATAGACAAACCTTTCATTGCAGTTCTGTGCAGTTCTGTGCAGTTCTGTGCAGTTCTGTGAAGAATGATTGGATAGGGGTTAGGTCACCAATTCCATGCGGCAGTATCGCGCCCGGCCTGTCGGGCGTCAATGAGGATCGCGCGCACGCCCCCCGACTCCCGTCTGTCATGCTGAGCCGCAGCGAAGCATCTCCCCGGTGTGCAGCGGCAGCGTCCGGGAGATGCTTTGCTGCGGCTCAGCATGACAATGCACGTCGGCGACCAGCAGGATCGGGCTGGTGCAGGCGGCGGGGAGATGCTTCGCTGCGGCTCAGCATGACAAGCAAGAGTGCAGCCGACCGGGAATGGCTCGCTGCGGCTCAGCATGACAAGCAAGAGTGCAACCGACCGGGAAGGGCTGAGCGGCTCGCCCGGTTGCGGCAGTCGGGCAAAGCGCGGTATCATTGGCAGACGGTTGGACGGGCACGGCCGACTGGCGCGATCAGATCAGCAAGCAGCAAGCCGGACGGGCGCGGGACCGGCCGGGAGCCATCGCGAAACCGCCGTGCATGCGGCCAGGAAGGAGCGTGCATGCTATCCACCCGGAGCGACGTTATTCCCTACCCGGGAATCCCCACCACCGCAGACGGCTCGACGACCGTCGTCTGGGTCGAGACGAACATCAGTCAAGCCGCTTGCGCCTACCCGATTACCTCCTCGACGAACATGGGCGCCGGTTACCAGCAAGAGGTGGCCAACGGCCGCACGAACCTCTGGGGAGACAAGCTCGCCTTTCTCGAGCCGGAGTCTGAGCACAGCTCGGCGACGACCTGTGAGGGCTTCGCCCTCGCCGGCGGCCGGGTCACGAACTTCACCTCCGGCCAGGGCCTCGTCCTGATGAAAGAGGTCCTCTACACCATCTCCGGCAAGCGGTTGCCGGTCGTCTTTCATATCGGCGCCCGGGCGCTGACGAGCCAGGCGCTCAACGTCCACGCCGGCCACGACGACGTCATGGCCGTGACCGATACCGGCTGGGGCATTCTCTTCGCCCGCAATGCCCAGGCAGCCGGCGACCTGGCGCTGATCGCCCGCCGGGTGGCGGAGGACACCGAGACGCCGTTCCTCAGTTGCCAGGACGGCTTCCTGACGACCCATACGATTGAGAACGTGCTCCTGCCCGAGCCGGAGCTGATGCGCCGCTTCGTCGACAGTCCGAGCGAGAAGCTGCGCAACCTCTTCGACCCGTCGAACCCCCTGCAGAGCGGCGTCGTCCAGAACCAGGACAGCTACATGAAGGGCAAGGTCGCCCAGCGCTACTTCTACGAGCGGGTCAAACCGGCGCTGGCCGCGGCGATGACGGAGTTCACCGAGCTGACCGGCCGGCCGTATGCGCTCGTCCAGACGTACCGGATGAAGGACGCCGAGTACGCCGTCGTCGGGATGGGCAGCATGATCGAGACGGCGATGGCGACGGCGGACTGGATCCGTGAGCACCGGCGCATCCCGGTGGGGGTCGTCCACGTCACCTCCTTCCGCCCGTTCCCGGGGCCGGAGATCGTCTGGGTGCTGGCCAACGTCAAGGCGTTGGCGGTGATCGAGCGGATGGACAACCCGCTGGCGCAGAGCAACCCGCTGACCGCCGAGATCAAGGCGGCGTTCACCGACGCGCTGACCGGCGCCGAGGGCTACCCGCGCCTGCACCGGGTTCCGACCATCTTCTCCGGCGCTGCCGGTCTCGGCAGCCGGGACGTTCGGCCGGGCGACTTCATCGCCACCGTCGACCACATGCGCAGCGTTGGCGACGGCCATGGCCATCGCTTCTTCGTGCTCGGCATCAATCACGACCTCGCCCTGCGGCGGGAGGTCGACCCGCCGGTGCAGCCGCCGGGCGCATTCGCCATGCGCGGCCACTCGGTCGGCGGTTTCGGCTCGGTGACGACGAACAAGATCATCGCGACGATTGTCGCCGACCTCTTCGACCTTCAGGTGCAGGCGTACCCGCTCTACGGCTCCGAAAAGAAGGGCCTGCCGACGACGTACTATCTCGTCGCCGCCGAGGAGCGGCCACGGACGCACTGTGAGCTCGAAACCGTCGACTTCGTCCCGCTCAACGACGCCAACGCCTTTAACCTGGGCAACCCGCTGGCCGGCCTGCGGGACGGCGGCATGGTCTTCCTCCAGAGCACGCTCACCGATCCCGAAGCGGTCTGGGATGCGCTGCCCTCCTATGCGCAACGCATGATTCGCCAGCGCGGTATCCGAGTGTTCGTTCTGGACACCATCAAGATCGCGCGCGAGGTTGCCTCACGGCCCGAGCTCGAGCAGCGGATGCAGGGCATCGTCCTGCTCGGCATCTTCCTCCGGATCACGCCGTTCATCGAACGGAAGGGACTGACGGACGAGCAGGTGCTGGCGGGCGTCGACCGGAGCCTGCGCAAGTACTTCGGCAAGCAGGGAGAACAGGTCGTTCGGGACAACCTGAGCGCCGTCACGCGCGGCTACCGGGAGGTGTTCGAGATCCCGCGGGAGATCGTCGAGCGTGGTGCCGCGGCGGAGTCGGAGCAGCGCCGGGCGGTGGCCCACCTGCGGGTCCAGGACCTGATGCATTATGGCGTCGTCTCTTGCGGGCCGCGGGCGCCGATCGCCGAGATCGCCCGGCTGATGAGCGAGAAGCAGATCAGCGCGGTGGTCGTCGTCGACGACGAGGGCGACGCGCTCGGCCTCGTCTCGAAGCGGGACCTCGTCAACGTCGGGTTCGTCGCGCCGAACGTGCGGATGGAGGGGCTGGTCGCCGAGCACCTGATGACGTCGCCGGTCATCGCCGTGGAGCCGGAGACCGCGCTGCCGGATGCCATCGGCATCCTGCACGAGAAGCGCATCCATCGGCTGGTCGTCGTTCAGCGGATCGACGGGCACGAGCGACCGGTCGGGATTCTCTCGGTCACCGATCTGGTCCGTGAGCTCGGCGAGCTCGAGCCGGGCCTGCGCTAGCGCAGCGGTCAATAGGAGGACAGATGGCTCTCAAAGATCCCACGCCGCCGCCGGCTTCTCCCAATCCGCGAGCCCGCCTGGTGCGGCTCGGCTCGGATGAAGCCTCCCGCTTCAGCGCGCTGGAGATCGAGGTCCCGCCGATGGGCCAGCGGATCTACAGCTCCCTGGACCTCGACGAGGCGACCGCGCCGATCGGCATCAAGGAGCCCGGCGTTACCAAAGAGCTTCACGAGGCCCAGCTCCTCGACTCCAGCGTCATCCGGCTGAACGTCGCCGAGTACGTCGAGGACTTCAACGAGCGCGTCGTCGGCGCCTACCAGCAGGGCGTCGGCAGCGCCTCGCTGCCGGCCGACGTCGGGCTCGCCCGCAGCCTGATCCCGCCGGGCAGCGCCGCGCTGCGCGATTTCTCGTACCTCGCCCCGGAGATTCCCGAATACCTGGCGGCCAACTGCACCGGCTGCATGAACTGCGTCACCCAGTGTCCCGATACGGCGATCCTGGGCAAGGCGATCCCGAGGAACCGGCTGGAGGCGGCCCTCGGCTACGTGGCGGACGAGGCCGAGCGCGAGCGGATGGCACAGCAGTGGACCTGGACGCGCAAGTACGGCGAGGTGTCGGAGCGGAAGGGGATCGAGCCGGCGATGTTCGGCATCTTCGTCGACCCGACCAAGTGCAAGGGCTGCGGCGAGTGCGTCAAGGTCTGCGACGACCTCGGCTACCACGCGCTCCGCATGGTGCCGAAGCGGGCGGAGACGATCCCGGCGTACCGCGAGGCGTTCACCTTCTTCCGCAAGGTCGGCCCGACGCCCGACGCCTACGTGAACGAGAAGGCGCTCGTCGACATCATGCTGAAAGAGGCGCAGACGCTGCTCTACGTCGGCGGCGCCGGCTCGTGCATGGGCTGTGGCGAAGCGACGGCGCTCCGGATGCTGCTGGCCGCTACCGGCTTCGTCTATGGGCCGCAGGGCTTCGGCATCGTCGCCAGCACCGGCTGCAACACCGTCTACGGCTCGACCTACCCCTACAACCCGTTCCTGGTGCCGTGGACGAACTCGCTCTTCGAGAACGGCCCGGCGGACGCGATGGGCATTCGCCTGCGCTGGAACCAGATGGGCTGGGCCGACAAGCGGATCTGGGTCGTCGGCGGCGACGGCGCTATGTATGACATCGGCTTCCAGAGCCTGAGCCGCCTGATGGCGAGCGGTATGGACGTGAAGGTGCTCGTGCTCGATACGCAGGTGTACTCGAACACCGGCGGCCAGGCATCGACCGCGTCCTTCCCGGCCCAGGACGCCAAGATGAGCGCGGTCGGTCGGGCGGTGCGCGGCAAGCAAGAGCAGCGCAAGGAGATCGCCCGTATCGCCATGATGCATCCGCACACGTACGTCGCCCAGACGAGCTGCGCCTACCCGACGCACTTCTACCGCGCCATCATGCGAGCCAACGAGTTCCGCGGCCCGGCGCTGATCAACGTCTATACGAGCTGCCAGCCGGAGCACGGCGTCGCCGACAACCTGTCGGCGACGCAGGCGAAGCTGGCCGTCGAGAGCCGGGCGTTCCCGCTCTTCGTCTACGACCCGGAGGGCGGCGATCGGTTCTCGGAGCGGCTCAGCCTGACCGGCAACCCGGCCGTCAAAGAGGACTGGTACACGCCGCCGCGGTCGGCCAGACCGTTCTCCTTTATCGAGTTTGCCCGCACGGAGGGGCGCTTCCGCAAGCAGTTCGACGAAGAGGGCACCCCCTCCGACGCCCTCCGGGCCGCGGAAGCCGATCGGCTGGCCAACTGGCGAATCCTGCAAGAGCTGGCCGGGCTCCGGTAGGGAGCGGGGGTTGGGGGTCGGGGGCCAGAAGGACGATGGGGGCAGATGATCACCTTCGATCGTGACGGCGCCCGGTTCAACTATCGTGTCGCCGGGGTTGCGCTCCACGGTGACCGGGTGCTGGCGCAACAGGCCGAGGGGTATCCCTTCTGGTTCCTACCGGGCGGGCGGGGCGAGCTGCTGGAATCGGCCCGGGACACGCTGAGGCGGGAGATGCAGGAGGAGCTCGGCACGACCGTGCAGGTCGAGCGGCTGCTCTGGGTGGTCGAGAACTTCTTCGAGCTCGACAGCCGGTCCTACCACGAGCTCTCGCTGTACTTCCTGATCACGTTCCCGGCCGACTCGTACCTGTACCAGGGGGACGGACCATTCGCCAGCGACGAGGCAGGAATCCGGTGCGTCTCCGGGTGGCACCCGATCAGCGCCCTCGAGACCCTCGACCTCCGCCCTGCGTTCCTCCGCAAGACGCTGAAAGCGATCCCCGAACATGCCGAGCATATCATGCACGTGGACGAACGCCGGTAAATGGTGCATTCGGCAAGTTCCTTGCAGGGATCTCGCTCATCACTCATCACTTTCTTTAGCATTGGGCTTTGCAGCGGGCGGCTGGGCCTTGAACCTTTCTCCGATCAGCCTGTATAATCTGTACAGATTGTACACACCAGGGGGATCGTATGGCTTCTGTCGCGAAAGGTACGATGATGCGGGAGGTAAGCCTCACCACTGCCCGCAATCTCAGCCCCATCTTCGATGAGGCAGTGCGGAGAGAGCATCCGGTGGTTATCGTACGGGGCGGCCGTGAGCGCGGCTTGCTGCTCGCCCGTGAAGCGATGCTCCGGGTGCTGGCGCCGTATCGGTTCCACGTCGACGTCCTGCCGGAGAATGACGGCGGGTTCACGCTCTGGCTGAACGAGCTTGCTATCGGCGGTTCCGGCGGCTCCGTCCAGCAGGCCCGTCGGGAGCTGCTGGCTGCCGTCCGGTCCTATGTCGCCAACTACTTCCAGCAGTTCGATTTCTATCGTCACCTGCCGGACTTGGCACGTCTGGAACCGTACGTGCTCCGTCTGTCCCTGGCGCAGGATGAAGCGGAGATCCTTGATATGCTCTTTGGTGCGCCTGCCGGAGATTCCGAGGGTGACTCCGCCATCGTGACGGCCGGCTAGCCATGCCGCCTAGATGGGGGCAGGTACGGGAGTTCTGCCGGAAACAGGGCTACACCGAAACACACACCGACCACTTCCACTACCTGAAGGTGCTCCCCGACCGCTCCACCACCGGGACCATGGTCTCGATGGGCGCCGACGGCCTGGAGATTCCGAGCCAGATGTGGACCATGATCTGGCGACGACAGCTTCGCCTGCTCAGCGAAGAGGAGTTCTGGCGAGGACTGCGGGGCGAGCCGGTCCAGTACGCGATCCCGACGCCACCCAAACCTGCACAACCGTTGCCTGAGTACCTGATCCGGTTTCTCCGGGACGTCCTCCATCGTACCGATGAAGAGATCGCCGCCACGACGCGGGAGCAGGCACAAAGGGAACTGAACGCGCACTACTCGCGGGAACTACGGCAGGCCGAACCGGACGAAAGCACATAGGAACACTTCTCAGTGTGGGAAGTTCCCCCACATCTCACGCCGCGCTTCGGCGATATCTTCTTCGGTGATGTCCACACCCAGATCCGCCCAGAGCCCCTTCAGGCTCCGGCGTGGGCGTTTCGCACCGCTCCTCTCATAGAGGAACTCGACGAAGTCGAGCACCTCCTGTTGCTTCTCCGGCGGCAGCGCGCGGAGCTTCTCGACGACCGACTGTTCGATGTCCACGGTCTGCTCCGTTTCTCGCTCGGGACGTACAGGCACCGATGGACACTATTGTACCAGATGGGTGCTCCCTGTTCCTGCCCTTCGCCGGCCTGGTTTCAGCGCATGCCGCTGAAAACGTCCTCTCGCGAATGGGCCCCCCAATGCTCCCACTATGTGCCGTTTTCGTGCCTCTTTCGCGCTCGTCTCGCAGCCCGCCGGGTCAGCCGTTGCCTTCGCTGGACGATCACGCTATGATGCGGCTGGCATCGTCGGCTACCATCGTTTGAAAAGGGCGTTTGAAAAGGGCGTTTGAAAGTAACTACCCAGGTAGGTCTGGGTTTGGGCAGTCTGGCCAGTTGACTTCTGTCCAGCCGTTGGTGCAACATGATGGCATGGACGTTGAGCGCATTCGTGGCGCGGTGCTGGAAGCCTATCGGC
>JACQGW010000073.1 GCA_016199325.1 Chloroflexota bacterium | reverse complement strand
GTGCCTGGCCTGCGGTGCTGCCTTGGATAGCGCCGTTTACTGACGGACGAGGAGAGTCCTCGCAGCGGCTCGGAATGACAGTGGCGCCGGCCCACCGTAGTCGTCGCGACTCCGGGTCACGCGGGAATACTCCCCGCTGCGGCTCGGAATGGCCGGGACGCGCCGGCCCACCTCCCTGCTCGTCAGATGAGGGTCGTGGTGTGCTTCGCCCAATGACCTCGATCACATGCCCCCTGATCGCCCCCGTCTCCCCGCATGCGATCATTTCGTCAACCTGCATCAGCGCCAACTACGAACCCTCGATCCACGGCTGACAGACCACTACCACCCGGCGTCAAGCTTCTTGAAGGTGGCCGGCAGGTAAACCCTGTACTGCTGCGCCGCGACCGGGCCGGCGACGTCGAAGCTGAAGCTGTAGTCGGCCGCCAGCCCATTGCCGGCGACGTCCTGGACGTTCCGCGTCAGCGCCACCGTGTAGCGCCCGCCACCCAGCGCCCGCCGCGGCGTGATCGTCACCTGCTTCGCGAAGGCGTCATACCCCACCGTGATCGTCACAGCCCGCCCGCCGGCGTCCGCCAGCCGGATCGTTGCCGTCGTCACCGTCGTCGTGCTCAGCGCCTCGCTGAACTGGACGGCGATCGAAGGCGCGTACCCGGCTCCGGCGCTGTCGGTCAACACCGGCGTGCTCTGCACCTCCGGCAGCGATGCGTTGGCGGCCGGCGATGTCCAGAGCACCTCGGGCGCGGTCGAGTCAGTTGGCGACGGAACGACGACGATGCTGATCTCGGCCGCCCGACTCTCGGTGATGCCGTTGCTCACGATGAAGCTGAAGCGGTCCTGGCCGCTGAAGTTGGCGGCCGGCGTGTAGGTCAGACTGGGCGCCGTCCCGCTCAGCCGCCCGTTCAGCGGGCTGGCCTGCACGGTGAAGGTGAGGGGCAGCCCGCTCGCCTCGACACCCTGGAGCGTGATCGCCACCGCCTGCCCCGCCGCCGTCTGCACGTCCTGCGGCCGGGCCGCGAGGGGCTGCACGACGTTGACCACCGGATTGGTCGGCGTCTCCTCCGGCACGCTGGGGAAGTAGACCGTGGCCTGGTTCACGACCACGGTGCCGCTGGGCAGGCCCGGCTTCAGCTTGACGGTGAAGGTGACGGCGCCGGTCGAGCCCACCTGCCCCTTCGGCTTGAGGTCGCCCACCTTCCAGACGATGGTGCGGGTGGCGGTGATGAAGCGCCCGCCGCCGAGGACGGCCAGCGAGCCGTCGTCGAAGACCTCGCTCAGCGGATCGACAACGTAGACGCCGTAGGCATCGCCCGCGCCCTCGTTCTCGTAGGTGATGGTGTACGTGAGGAGCTGGCCGGGGAGCAGGTCGCCCTGCGGCCCGTACTTGGCGTTGGGGTCCCGGGCCACGCGCACCCGGGTCTTCTTCTTGCCGCAGGCGCCGCCGGCCTCCGCCAGGACCCGGCAGAAGTCGCTGGCCGTAATGCCGTCGGGCTCGGCACTGGCGGCGCTCGTTTCGGACGGAGCACGCGCTCCGTTGGCGTCGGCCGCGGTGCCGTCGTTCTCGCCGCCGAGGGCGGCGCTACTGCGAGCGCTGCTGCTACAGTCCACGCAGCCGACGTCCTCGACGCACCGTTCGCCGAAGGCGCAGGGGACGATCTCAGGTTTGAAGCTGTAGCGCCCGTTCGTGCAGCGAATGATCTTCTTGTTGGGGACGCCGGCCCAGTAGTAGATGTTCTACCAACTCTGGTCGCAGGTCACCTTGTCGCCCTTGCAGAGGTGAGTATCGGGATCGCCGGCGCAATCCGCGGCGCACTTGACGGTATCGATGACCTCACCGGCGCCCGGGATGTCCTTGAGCGCGGCGGCGCACTTGGCGGCTGCGTCCAGGTCTCCGAGGCGCACGGCGTCGAAGCAATCGGCGGCACTGAGGACGGCGCCGATGGACTTGATCTTGTTGGCTACCAGCCAGCCCGGTATGCTCTCCATCACGCAGTTGCGGAAGCACTCGGCCATGGAGAGCAGGCCCTGGGCCTGGACGTCTCCGGACGCGCTGGCCCAACTGCCCCAGTACTCGGTCGTCCCCAACTGCACGCTCTGGGTCATGCCGCCCGTGGCGTCGCGGATCGCGTAGGATGTGCGGTCGAAGGTCGAAGCCTGGACGCGCAGGCCCTGGCGGCGGAGATACATCACGCTTCCCGCGTTGCCGTTGAAGAGGACGACCTGGACGACCGATTCGCCGCCGCTCATGGTCAGCCGGCTCGCCTCGCCCAGGATGAACCCCGCGGCGATGGCCTCGCCGTAGATCTTCTCCAGGTCGGCGTAGGTGGCGCGCTCCGACTGGAGCTCGCCGCTGCTGAGCGCCACCGCACCGGCGATGGTGCGGGGGGTGTAGGTCAGGTAGGGCGCGACCACGATGCCGGCCTGGCCGACGTTGGTCCCGACCAGGATGCCGACCGCGGTATCCACTGCATTCGAGGGGACGCCCCAATAGTAGCGCAGGCGGGCCGAGAGGGTGCCGCTGGCCTCCGGCGCCAGGTTGCCCAGACGCCAGAACACCTCGTGCCGCTCGGGCCAGTAGATGCCGCCGGCCGTGCTGTCGACGTACACCGCGGCCACCGGCAGGATCAGGACGGCGACGGCATTCTCGATCGTCTCGTCCGGCCCATTGGCATACGAGATGGCGTAGTCCACCCGCTGGCCGGGGCTGGCGATGCTCGGGCCGGTCACCTGTAGCCCCGCCCGCTGCCCCGTGCTCCGATCGGTGACCCAGGGGAAGTACATGACGCCGTCGCTGACCCCGTTGCCCTTGCCGTCGGTGTTCGAGGTCTGGTGATAGGGGCCGCTGGCGTCGCCCCACCAGTTGACGCGGGCGTCCATCAGGTCGGCGGGTTGGGCATTCCGGACGCCGAAGGCGTTGCTGATGATCACGCTGTGGTGCAGGCTCGGCGAGCCGCCGTTGACGTAGAGCCCGCTGGTCCAGCTCCCCTGCAGCGTCACCCGCTCCAGCCCCAGGTCGCCGCTGGCGCTGTACACCATGCCGTTCCGGTAGTTCTCATTATTGCAGAAGTCCCAGCCGCCGTAGCCGATGAAGGCGTTGGCGATGCGCCCTCGACTGCCGGCGTTGAAGAAGATGGCGCACCAGTCCCCCGGCGACGGCGCCGTCGCCGTGCCGTCGCCATTCGTGTCGCCGCCGTGGATGTCGTCGGCGACCGACGTGAAGGCGATCGGTGCCCCGGCCGTGCCCTGGGCGTTCAGGCCGCCGCTGACCCAGATGCCCTGGTGCCTTTCCGGCAGCTTGACCACCGTTCCCGGCTGGAGCGTCAGCGTCGCCGTCGGACCGACGGACAGGCCGCCGTCCAGGATCAGGGGCAGGCTGCCCGTGTTGTCCCAGGTGAGGTCTCCTGTGATCACGCCGGAGACCCGGAAGCCGTTGAGGAGGTTACCGCTGGCGGTGTTGCGCAGCAGGCTGATCTGCTCGGGGTTGCCGGCGAGGGCCAGGACCCCCGCATAGCCGGGGTTGTAGAAGTAGGCACTGGCGCGATTCACCTGCCCGGTGAACGTGTTGTCCGTCAGCATCAGGGGAACCGTGGCGTCGACGCCGTTGTAGTAGAAGCCACTACCGGTGTTGCTGATCACGGTGCTGTTGCTGAGGCTCACACTCGCGCCCGCGGCGTGCAGGCCGCTCGAACCGCTCCCCTGCAGCGTCACCCGGTCCAGGACGACGTCGCTGCTGGCGCTGTAGACCATGCCATCCCAGGTAGACTTATTATCGCAGTTGGAGTAGCCGCCGTAGCCGACGAAGGCGTTGGCGATCCGTCCTCGGCTGCCGGCGGCAAAGGAGATGGTACACCAGTCCCCCGGCTTCGGCGCCGTCGCCGTGCCGTCCCCGTTCGTGTCGCCGCCGTGGACGTCGTCGGCGATGGACGTGAAGACGATCGGAGCCGCCGCCGTGCCCTGGGCGTTCAGGCCGCCGCTGACCCAGATGCCCTGCCACTTATTCGCCCCCTTGACCACCGTCCCCGGCTGGATCGTCAGCGTGGCAGTGGCCGGCACGCTGACGCCACAGTTGATGACGTAGACGTTGCCCGCGGTCCAGGTCTCGCTGCCGATCTCGCCGCACTTGCTGACGACCGGCAGCGGAGCGTCCGCCTGCACCGCGGCGGCGACCGCGCGCCCACCCGGTACGGAGCGCATCGGCGCGGCCCGTGCCGATGCCGGCGGCCACAGCGAGCCCAGCGCGACCGCGAAGGCGACCATGATGGCCAGGCCGACGATGGCGGGCCAGCCCCAGTGGGGGCGCTCTCCTTCCGCCGGCAGCGTAGAACGAAGGTGGAGCGCGATGCGGTGTGCCATCAGGGAAACCATGGGACCCGCCTCCTCTGACGCCAAATGTACCCCGGCCAGAAAGAAAAAGCGGGCTCGCCCGATACCGGCAGCCCGCCTGAAGTTGTCGGTATTCGACTACAGCCCCCCGGCTCGGCATTTCTCTAACCAGCCGGGCGGGCATTGCCGTTGTACCACACCCTCACAATCTGTCAAGGGCAGCCCGATCGTTGCATCCTGGCGGCTCGCTGTCGCCTGCGTCAGGTTGTTCCCCTCACAATCTGTCAAGGGCAGCCCGATCGTTGCATCCTCGCGCAAGCCGCGTGGCGGACTCTCACGCACACTTGACGTCGGTGATGCATCCAGCGTGTCCCTCGCGGCTGGATGCCCCCTTCCGTCATGCTGAGCCGCAGCGAAGCATCTCCCCGGCCTGGACCAGCAGCGTCCGGGAGATGCTTCGCTGCGGCTCAGCATGACGGTGGACGGCGCACCCAATCTCCAACGGACCTGCCGGATGCACCAGCAAGACGCACGGTGTGTGTAGCGCGTCCTCCACGAGGACGCGCTACGGGCTGTCAGGCTCGGGTTGGCTCTGGAGCAGCGGGCGCGCCTCTGTCAGCGGCACGATCGGCTCCTGGCGCCGCTGCTGGATCGTCTTCCAGAAGTCCCTGCTGGTCGCCCAGAAGACGTCTTCCCAATCGTACCCTTCGATGCCGAGCAGAATCGCGACCGGCTCGCCGTGGCGCGTGATCACGACGTTTTCCTGCTGCGCGGTCTCCAGCGTCTGGCGGATCTTCTGCTGGAGCTCTCGAACGTCTATCTCTTTCACGGTGTGCTATACTCCTTGTGCTCGGCCTTCTTCCGGGGCGGGTGAGTTGACAGCGGGACGCCGCTGAGCAGGACTGAGACATGCCACCATTGCCCCGCATCACGGGGGCCGAGCTGCTGCGAGCCCTGCGACGGGATGGCTGGATGCCCGACCGTCAGCGTGGTTCCCACCTGTCTCTGGTGCATCCGAGGAAGCCGGGCGCCGTCATTGTGGCGATGCACGCCGGCCGCATCATCAAGCCGAAGACGCTCCAGACCATTCTGGACCAGGCCGGCTTGACCGCCGACGAACTGCGAGCACTCTTGTAGCCAGGAGGAGACCGTGAGCAAGCGCCGATACACGATCATCCTGTACCCCGAGCCCGAGGAAGGCGGCTACTCCGTCGTCGTGCCGGCCCTTCCTGGCTGTGCGACGCAAGGGGAAACCGTTGCCGAATGCATCGCCAACGCCCAGGAGGCGATCGCCGTCTACCTCGAAACCCTCGAAGCTCACGGCATGCCAATCCCCGAGGAGCAGGAACGTCCGCAGGCGATCACGATCGACCTTGTGGATGCGGCGGCGTAGCGCACCGTGGGGCTGATCGGGACTGAGCGAAAACACCCCGCAGCGCGGCAACGGTCGGGGCCGGCGAGATCGAGGAGACGAGCTGTCAACGGATTCTGGGAGCGGATTGAACGGATTGGAGCCGATGGACGAGTCGCGCCGGTCACGCAGACGCGTCGCTCCTGCAGACGGGCGAGCTCGACCTGAAGGAGCCGCCCGTCCCCCAGCGCAGGATGGCGACCCTTACCCTTCGATACGGCTCCGGAGGTCCGCGTTCCGTTCCCCCTTTTGAACTGGGAGTTGATAACAGTACAAGCAGGCATACCCACACGGCTGCGACTCGTAATCGCCGATGTCGGTGTGGAGGGTGCAGCCGCACTCCTCGCGCCCGGGCATCTTGCGGTCGGTGGCGGCGGCACGGCTGGCGCCGAGGAGCGCGCCGTCGATGCAGGCGCCTTTGGCGAAACCCGCGTGCCGGGCGAGCACCGGCTCGGAGCAGGTCAGGAGCGCCATGCCGTTGGCGGTGGCGATCGTTGCCATCTCGGCGGCTATCGTCGCGATCTCGTCCTCGTCGGGGTTGCGCAGTGCGACGCCGGGGCAGTACCGCTTGACCCGCTGCTCGAACTTGACATAACGGTCGGCCAGGCTGGTGAAACAGCACCGGACGCCGATGGCCGTCAGCGCGCCGCACATGCGCTCGAATCCCTCGGCGTCCCAGCTACTGCGGGGCTTGCCGCCCTCGGCCCAGAAGCAGATGGGGTCGTAGCGCCAGGCAACCATTCCAGGGCCGCCCGGCAGCCCGGCCAGGAAGCGCATCTGCCGGATCGCCTCGTCGAGGGGCGGCACGTCCGGCTCTAACCAGCGGAGGTCCGGCCGGCGCGAGGTGACGGTGAACTGGAAGTACTGGACGGGATACCGCGCAAAGGCGGCGTGGAGCCGCTCGTAGACGGCGTAGTTCTTTGACCACCACACGATGGCGACCACGTGCTCCGGCCGGAGCGAGACGTGGGTGAGGCGCTTGAGCGGGTCCGAGGCGTGGCGAAAGAGCGGGTTGGGCACGTCGACCCAGCCGGTCTGGCACCGCTCGATCAGCCAGCGGAGGTAGAACGCCGGGATGTCGGTGCGCTTGCTGGCGGAGATGACGCGCGAGCGCGGCGCCGGAAGGCGGTTCGCTCGGCCGTGGGGGCAGTCCGGCAGCAGATCAGTCGCTCCTCAGACGGCGACGTCGAAGTGCAGCGGCGGCAGATCGTTGGCGACGGTGTACTCGAACTGCTGTCGGAACTCGTCGAGCGACAGGCCGGCGGTGGCAGCCAGTTGGGCCAGGAACGCCGAGTCCTCGAAGTCATCGCGCCGCAGCCGGACCATGTACCGGCGGGCGATCTTGTACTGCTCGCTCTGCACATCCACCCGTCGGATGCGCGTGCGGCCCGTCTTCCGATCGAGCATCTTGCTGAACGGGATCGGCTCGAAATGGCCGTTGACCATGGTGATCATCGCGTTGCTGCCGCCCTCCAGCAGGAACTTCGCCGCGCAATAGCCCAGGTCGCGCGTGTACTCCATGTCGAAGGGGATGGGATCGGCGCAGCGCAGCTCGTAGCCGAT
>JACQGW010000072.1 GCA_016199325.1 Chloroflexota bacterium | reverse complement strand
CGGCATGTTTCAGAAACCGCTTGACACTTTGCAGCGCCTCGTTATTTCCCCGCCTTGCCAGCAGTCGGGGCGGCCCTCCAGAGTGTCAACCGATTTCCTGCCGAATTTGAAACATGCCCCGACATCCTCTGCTAATCCATACGCCTGCATGACGGCACGGCGTATCAGTTCCGCAATATACCATGATAACATGTTCTCTGAAGTAGTCTCTATCTACTACTGAGGAGAAGACGATAACCTACTATCAGGCTCCTGTCGATGAGAGATGGCGCGGTCGGAGCCCTGGCGAAGGTAGGTGCCGTGCCATTCGAGGGGCGGCGTACGGTTCACGAACTGGGCGGGCGGCTCCCGAGCCGCCACTACGACGGTTACCGAACGCGAAATGGTGACGGCCACCGAAGCCGCGCAGCCCCGCAGCGCCTCATTCCATGTGGACTATCCCCTGCCGAATCGCCACGACGACGGCGGCCAACCGGGATTTGACGCCGAGCTTCCAGTAGATCGCGCCCAGGTGGTTCCTGACGGTAGACTCGCTGATGCCGAGCGTCCGAGCGACATGAGTGCTGCCGTCACACCGCACGAATGCTTGGAGGACCGCTTTCTCGCGCTCGGACAGCGATGGGCGCTCAGAACCCTCGGAGCCTGTTGCCGCCTGATCGCGATCGTTACGGACACGCCGCGACCGCATTTGACCGACAGCCCGGCTAGAGGCGTTGTCGCCGGATACGTCTCGTCCGGCGCGCCACGACTTGACGTGGTCACTGGTCCTCATCCGTTGGTCACCCACAGGTCGGCAGTTCAGGGCATGACGCTACCACCCCCCACTCGACTGACTGCCCCGAGCAATGATGGGCAGCGAGATGCGGAACCGCGTCTGCTGGAGCTGCACAATCGGCGCGACCGGCACGGCCGAGCGGCCCTCCGGCTCATTGCTCACGGCGATGAGCGGCGCCGTCCGCGCCGTCTTCTCGGCGTTCAACTGAATGGCCGGCTCACCGTCCGAATAGGCCGCCAGGCTAGCCACACGATCATAGAGCACGATGAACTACGGGACACCTCGTCGGAGGAAGGGCAAGAACAGGCGATGTGTAACTATCACCTGGGCAGTCGACGTGTTGTCAGACAGGTCCGTATCCGGTGAGTCCGTGGACAGCCTGACGGTCACTGGATATCGGGTGCCGTAGGCTGCGCCGGATGGGACTTCAACGGCGAAGGCCAAGCCACGGCTCTCCAGCAAGCTCAGCTCCGGTAGACGCCAAACGACGCTATTTCCGCTCACGGTCGGAGTGATACCCGACGTGTCGCTGGAATAAGACAGGCCGCTGTCCATGATAGCGGTCAAGACGATCCCGCTGGCCTTCGTGGCGCCGTGATTGGCGTAACGTACGGTCACGCTTGCGCGTTGCCCGGGCGAGGCGCCGAAGACCGATCGGTCGAACGCCACCGCGGCATCCACTCCCGAGACCGGTGTCCAGTTGTACGACGCGCTACCGTAGCCCTCGAAGCTGGTCAAGATGGAGGGGCTGGCGGCACGGCTCGTCTGGAAGATCTGAGGTGGCGTCAGGATCGAGCCGGCGCCGTCCACCAGCGCGTAGTACAGGTTCAGTTGAGGGTATTCGAAATCCATCCACGTAAGGACCACATTGCCAGCGCCATCCGCGGCTACGGAGATATAGTAGTTGCCCCCCCGCGCCGCTGGGTTTGTCAGAAGGGTCGGGCCGGAGACGCGCCCGTACGACGCATCGAGCACGGCGAAGCGGATCACGCTGGTTTCTGCCCAGCCGCTCGACCAGGCCACTACCGTGTTTCCGCCCGGAATCTGAACTGCGGCAGGCATCCAATCTGTCTGGCTCGGCCCGTCTCCGGAGAGATTCGTCATTCCCCGAACGACGCTGCCGGCACTGTCGAGTACGACGGAGTACACATCCCCATAGTTCCCTCCGCGTCGAGTTGTCAGCAACGCGCGGTTGCCGGATAGGCGTGTGAGTGCCGCGCCGTAGTAGCCATCGTCGGTGCCTGGAGTATCGCTGGTAAGTCTGGAGGCTGGCTTGACCTCACTCCCACGGCTATCGCGCACGGCATAGTAGATATCGTCGACCGAGCAGTAGCTGCAGCCACCCGTGGGCGCAGCCCGATGGCTTGCCCACCAGGCGAGCATGAAACGGTTGTCGCCGGTGGCAGCGATGCGCGGATCGGAGAAGCTGGGCCTGTTCACGTCGTTGGAGGTACCCCAGGCAGTGTTGTTCGTGAGGTTTATGGGGCCATAGGCCGGATTCCCATCAACGTCAAGCACGGCGAAGTAGATGTTGGAGTTCGATTCATCGGTTCCCCTTGACAGCCCCCCACGCCGTCGCCGTCGTCGGGGCGATGCGGATGACCGGCACCGTCTCGATGGGCATCTGGCGGTACTGGGGATACTTGCGGCGAAGGAGCTCGACCGCGGCGGCGTGCTCGGCCGAGCCGGGCTCGACGATCGACGCCCGGCCGCGGACGAGGAGGTAGGCGAGCCGCGTCCAGTCTTCGGCGTAGTCGTCGACCAGGAAGGCGACGACGGGGTTCTCCAACAGGTTGCGCACCCTCCGCAGTTGCGTCGGCGCCACCTTCTTCGGTTTCAGGTCGAGCGCCGAGTAGATGAAGACGCCGTCGTCGGCATAGCAGATCGGGACGACCGATGGCCGGCCGTGGCGGTCGGCCGTCGCCAGATGACCGACCCGATGGGCACGCAGGTATTCCCACTCGGTCGAAGAGAGCGCACCAGTGGTCATCGATGCCCACGCTTGCGAGAGGATGGCGAGCGGTCTGGCGGCGCGGCCGTGGTCACCTCGCAGTGGCGACGCCCATCGCCTTCCAAGGGGGAGCGGCGACTGACGCAGGTTGACAAGATACTCGGAGATACCGGGGAGGGCAACCACGGGGGGTTGCCCCTACGACGGGGCGGCCTCTCCGTAGGGGCGATCCCCCCGTGGTCGCCCCGTCTCCTGTAGCCGATCAATTCGTCAACCTGCCCAAGTCGCTACTACGAACCTCATGCCGCAATCTCGAATGGTGCCAGACCATCTTATCATAGACCGCCTGCGCGGGACGTGGCTGGCCCGCCAACGGCTCCCCCTTCCCGCGGCGGGAAGGGGGCCGGGGGGTTAGGTCCCTTCTCCCCCCTCGTCTTTTCGGCCGGACTGTGCTACATTCCTGGGCACCTGGAGGAGTTCCACCTGATACCGGCATGCTCGTCCGTACCCTGACCAACGTCACGCCAATGCTCCGCCTGGGAGGCCGCGCCAGAACGGCGCTGGCCGTTGCCGGCCCGCTGGCGGCGCTGACTCCGCTCTATACGCATCCCATCGTCCTCGCCTGGGCAACCTCGCTGCCGTACAACTCCGGCGACCCGGCGTTCATCACCTGGCTGCTGATGTGGAACTGGCACGCGCTGCTGCGCGCACCCTGGACGCTACCGGACGCCAACATCTTCTATCCGCTCGGCGGAACGGCGTTCTTCTCCGACCTCGTTCTGCCGGCGGCACTCCCGTTCGGCGCCGTCTACTCGCTGACCGGCAACCCGATCCTGGCGGCGAACTCCACGCTGCTCCTGGCAGTCTTCCTGAACGGCGCCATCAGCGCCTGGCTCGCCTATCGCTGGACCGGCGATCGAATGGCGTCCCTGGCCGGGGGCGCCGTCGCGGCGTTCAGCCCCATCATGCTGGCGCAACTGGGCCACTACCAATTGATTATGTTCTGGTGGGCGCCGCTCGCGCTGATCTGCCTCGACTCGTATCTCCTGCGGCCTCGTCTGGTGGCCGGCCTCGGCGTGGTTGTCTGCCTGTGGCTTCAGTTCATGACGGCGGTCTATCTCAGCTTCTACGTCCTCTTCGCCTGCCTGATCCACATCTTCGTCGTCGGAGGCTGCACCTGGCGCGACGGGGGTGTGGCGACGTGGCTCCGCCGGATGTGGACAGCTCGTCGCCGCTTGCTCGGACACGGGGCTGTGCTCGGTGCCGTCGGCGTCGCTCTCTTCCTGCCGCCGGTCGCAGGGTACGAGGCGATGGCACGGATGTGGGGCGCCCAACGCACCGTCGCAGATGTGGTCATGTTCTCGGCCAGCCCCGCGAGCTTCGTGAGCACGGACCCGCTCAGCCTGCTCTACGGCGATCATCCGCTGCGCCAGTACACGCAGTCGAAGAACGACTACGAGAAGCACCTCTTCCCCGGATTCGTTCCGCTCGGCCTCGCCGCCATCGCGCTGCTCCACGCTCGGTCCGGGCGGCTGAGCCCGCAGAACCGCCGGCGCGTTCTGGCAGCGCTGGTGATCGGCGTCGCAGCGGCGGTGCTGGCACTCGGGCCGTTCCTCGTCCTTTCCGGCCAGAACACCGGGGTGCCCCTGCCATATCTGGCGCTGTACCAGGTGTTCCCCGGTTTCCAGGCCATGCGCGGCGCAGCGCGCTTCGGGTTGATGGCCGTGCCGGCGCTGTCGATCCTCGCCGCCTTCGGCGTCCTGGCCCTGCGTCAGTGGCCCCTGTCCGGCCGCCGGCGCATCCTGCCCTGGGCACTGCTCGGATTGCTCCTGATCGAGCTCCTGCGCGCGCCCATCCCCATGAGCCGGCTGGCCGACGTTTTCGACCCGGCGTCGCTCGATCCGCTCGCCCGAGTGACAGGCCCCGTGATCTGGCTGCCAATGGCCGAGTCCGACCCCATCAACCTCTATCTGGAAACGGCACGCATGGTCCAGAATCGCGCCATGATCCCGATGGTGAACGGCTACTCGGGCCACCTTCCACCCACCTACCGGGGTTTCCAGCGGCTCACCGTCGCCGAGGAGCCCGGCGTCGTCGCGCCGATCTTGCGGGGCCTCGGCGTGCGCACGGTCGTGCTGGACACGGCGCGTCTGGACGCGGCGCTGGTCTCGGAGTGGATGGCGCTCGCGGGCGCCGGCACGATCCGCGAGCTGGCGGGTGGGGGACGCTTGCGCTTTCTCGAGATCGACAGTCCCGCATTGGCAAGCCCGCGGGTCGATCTGGTCATCCCAGTTCGTCGGCTCCCCGCGGAAAGCCGGGTCAACGTGGGCCTGGACTTCGCCAACAACACCCTCGCTCCGTGGGTCAACCGCTCACTGCATGGCTGGCAGTCCGCCGCCGTCCGCTGGACCCACCGGTCGAGCGGCCGGCAGCTCGCCGCCGTCGAGCCGCTGCTCCCTCCGCTGTACATCGCGCCCGGCAGCACGACCTCGGTTGCGCTGGAGGTCACGACGCCCGGGATCGCAGGCGAGTACACGCTGGAGATCGACCCTGCCGGCGTCGCCCGTGCGCGGGGGGACGTAGTGGTTGAACGAGAGGCACCGACGACCTCGCGAGAGAGACCGGCCGGCCTCCAGTCCGTCCTATGGCTTCGGGCCGATGTGCCGGACCGCCTATCCGTCCGATCTGGCGCCTGGCTGCGCCTGTACGGGTCACTGCAGAACAGCGGCCAGGCGCGCTGGCTGGCCGCCGTCCCTGTCCCCGGTGCTGGGCAGGTACGGGTCGGCTATCAATGGTATCCGCGGGGGCGGGAAACGCCCGAGCACGAGCTGGCCGACCTCCAGGGGCGGATCGACCTGCCCCGCGACGTGTTTCCCGGCGAGGCGATCGGCTTCGCCGGTGCATTGAGGGCGCCGACCAGGCCCGGCGCCTACACCCTGCGGATCGGCGCAGTCGCCGAAGGCGTCGCCTGGTTCTACAACACCGATCCGACCGGCCGATCCGTAGTGTCAATCGCAGTGACCGTCACCGACTAGCCAGACGTCCCACTCTCCCACCTGGCGCCGCTCCAGGACAACCCGCCTGCCGAGGTCGTCGAGCACCTTTGGGAAGGCCGGGCCGAAGGTGCCGAGCTTGTGCTGGCGAAGCTCGCGGGCGAGCTCGTCGGCGCGCGCGATCCCGGGCGGGATCGTGCTGGGCCAGAAGACGTATGCCTGCACGGGCAGGGCGGCGGCCTTCTCGGAGTAGGCCGGGTAGCGGTCGCCGCCGTTGTAGGGCGCGAAGGTCAGCCGCTCCTCGGTCAGGAAACTGAGCGTGTAGGCCACGTAGTAGTCGGCATATCCCCCCGCCACGCTGTGCTGCGACAGGAACGCATCGAGTTCGGAGACCGTCTCGGTCGAGAATCGCTCGCGGCGGGCGCTCCAGATGCCGTCGAGCTCGACGAGGTTGGCGACGCCTACCTGGAACACCCAGAACCCGACGACGGCGACGCCCAGCAGGCGGGATCGGCTCACCACCCGTGAGAGAAAGATCGCCAGGATCACCGAGCTCGCCTGCCAGGCGATCAGCAGGTAGCGGACCGCCCACACGTTGAGGGTGTTGCCGCCCAGGACGGCCAGCACCACCGGGATGCCAAAGAGCAGCCCGACCGCCGCGGCTCCGCCTGCTCGCCCCACCGGCGGGGGAAGGGGTGCCAGCGCCAGGATAGGCCACCAGACTCTCCGCTCACGCCACACGAAGGCGCCAAGCGCCGCCAGCATCAGCAGCATCGCGACGATCCACAGCCCGGCCTGCGACGGAGGCAACTGGCGGAGGGCCTGGAAGGACGGCAGCCCCCACATGGCCGGCACGAGCTCCCTCAGAACGAGCTCGGCGCGGCCGGACGCCTCGGTCAAACACGTCGGGACGACTCCGCTTGCGGGAGCGACGCCGAAGAAGAGCCAGGCCCGCCACTGCGGCAGATTCCCGATCGCCAGCCCTGCCGCCACGCTCAGCGCGCCGGCGAGGAGGTCCCGGCGACGGGTGCTCACGCGGACGGCGGCCAGCGCGAGGCCGGCTCCCAGCCCGACCAGCAGGACGCGCGAGATCGTCTGGCCTGTCGAGTAGAGCGCCTGCGGCACGCACCCGTTCGTAAAGAGGGAGACCGCCAGCAGCCCGGCGGCGCCAAGGGCCACGAGCGGCAACATCATCCTGAATGAGCTTCGCGCCACCTTCTGGTGGAGCGCGGCCCACTCCGGCGTCCCGAGCCAGAAGACGACTCCGACTGTTGCGAAGTACACGAGCGTCATGGGATGAACCCACAGCCCAAGGCCGACGACGAAGCCCAGCGCGACCAGTCTGGCCTGACCCTGCCATGGCCTTCCGGGGCGGTCCCTGGACGACAGCATCCGGTGCATCAGGAGGAGAGCCGCCGTGCCCAGGGCGGCCATAGCGCCGAAGGCGACGATCGGCTTGTAGGTCCACCAGAGGACACGCCAGCCCGGCAGCGCCAGCACCAGCAGGCTCAGCAGGGCGACGCGCCTGCCCCAGAGAAGGCAGACCAGTCTGCCGTGGAGGAGCAAGAACGCGCCGGCCAGGATCAGCGAGCTGGCCCGCAGCGCGACGGCGCCATCGCCGAAGAGCCGCATCACGGCCGCCGACAGGATCGCGTCGAGGCTGCCGAGATAGGTCTGGCCGTAGTAGTAAGTCGGGATCTGCCCCTTGAGAACGTGGAGCGCCATAAGCCCGATGACCGCCTCATCGCCGTCCGCGTTGGCGGACCACTGGAGTGCGGCCCAGACCTGGACGGCGACTCCCAGGGCGACGGCGAGGGCGAACCCGGCGATCCAGGCGACCCGTGCCCGACCCGACCCGATGAGCGACACGAGTGGAGTCGCCCCTTCGTCGTTTGCCCTCGTCGCGAGCGTCTCCGCCATCCTACCTCCCAAGAGATGTCGTCTGCGTGGCCGGCAGCTCATACAGCCACAGGTCCAGCCGTTCGCGCTCGATGCGTGTCGGCAATCGGTCGTTGGGCGCCTCCGCATGGACCAGGTCGAGCGCATAGCGACCGGCCGGCTCGAATCCGACGGCGGCGTTCTCCTGCCGGCCGGCAGGCGCGACCGGCCCGGCGCCCAGCCAGAACACGGTGCGGCCGAAGCCGGACCATCGCCGGGCGAAGGCCGCCAGCCGTGGATCGCCCAGGTGCTCCCGCCGCAGCGCAAAGGTATCGCGCTCGAAGAGCTGCGCCAGCGGCGTGGCGAGGCGCTGAGCGGGCTCGGGCCATTCGAGCACCAGGATCGCCTCCGGCGGCACAGCCGCGGCGACCAGCGCCAGTTGCCGGTACGCCCCCGCGTACTCCTGATGCCCCAGGAACGGCCAGGTCGCTCGACCATAGAGAACGGCCAGCAGCCCGATCAAGAGCGCGCGCAGGAGCAGGGCAGCCGGGAAACGCAGCCGAGGCGCTCCTGCGGGCAGGGTGTCGAGCGGCAGTGCCGATTCGGGAGAGGTCGAACCGCCAAGACGCCAAGACAGTGACTCGTCATGCTGAACCGCAGCGGCCCGTGCCTTGTCATGCTGAGCGACCCGTGCCTTGTCATGCTGAGCCGCAGCGAAGCATCTCCCCGGCGGTCCCTGTTCGTGCCGGGGAGATGCTTCGCTGCGGCTCAGCATGACAGACCACGGAGGCAGCGGGATCCTGAGAATCGTGTAGCTAGCGAGCAGGACGAACGCCGGCACGCCGACCGCCAGCAGGCGCCGCGCGGCCCAGAAGTGATCCGGCGCGACGAGCGTCCGGAAGAGGAACGGAACCGTGCCGGCCATCGCCATCAGCAGGAACAGGGCGACTGCCCGATCGCGCGTCGTCGCGGCCAGGTGCAGGAAGCCGGCGATGGCCAGCGCCAGCCCCAGGGGCGACAGATACCATCCCAGCCAGACGAGGCTGCGCCGGTCGCTCAGCTCGATCGCCGCCGCCATCGTGCCCGGCGGGGATACCGGACCGCCCAGCGGCCGAACGAAATAGGCGTACAACGCCAGGCCGATCACGAACACCGCCAGGCCGACCGAGAGCCGGCGGCGATGCCGGCGCAGGAACGCAGGCGCGCCCTTCAGCCGGCCATGGCCGGCGACCACCAGGGTGAGCAGCAGCGCACCGGCCGCCGCCAGCGTTGCCGCCTGGCGAACGTTGGAGCGCAGGAAGTCGATGGCGAACGAGGCCGTGAACGGGTGATTGGCATCCGCCCGATCGAAGGCGCCGGGGTCGATCCCGGGGATCGCCGCCATGACCTGAGCGAGGGCGTAGGCCGGCGCGATGAGGGCGGCGTGGGCGACTGTCTGCCCGAGCAACAGTCCGAACGTGGCCAGCAAGACGGCATACTCTCGCCGGAAGCTGCCCGTAAGCGACTCGTAGCCGACGTAGAGGGCCAGTGCAACAACCACGGCAATGGCGTCGATCTTCGCCAGGTGTACGAGGCCGAAGCTCACGCCGGCGAGCACGGCCAGTCCCAGCCGGTGCGTCTGGAGCATCAACACGAACACGTAGAGCCCGGCGAGTCCGAGGAACTGGACGAGCATCTCGGCGGCAGGGTATCGTGCGTACCAGACCTCGGCGACGTTGATGGTCAGGAGAAAGGCCGCCAGCAGCCCGACGCCCCGGCCAAACAGGCGGCGGCCCAGGAAGTACGCGCTCGCCACCGAGAGCAGGCCGAGCACAGGCATGGCGAATAGGCTGATCTCGACTCCCCCGGCGGCGCCCAGCGCCGCCAGCCAGACCGGAAACAGGTGAAGCCCGTGGGGCTCGACGATGCCCTCGTGGAAGTTGAGCATCTGGTAGCCGGGCCAGCCGCTGCGAATCCAGGGCACGGGCGTGTCGGCGAAGAGGAAGCCCCGCTCCTCCGGCGTCAGCGCCGGCACCATCGGGTCGCGCACGAGGATCGCTCCCGTTCGGGCAATCGTCGCACCGGTGTTGACGTACGCCCCCGGGTCACGTCCACCGAGCACGAATTCGTGGGGCCGGAAGAACAGTGCGATGGCCAGCGCCAGCGTCGCCAGCAGCAGCAGGTCGTGTCGCGTCGGAGACAAACGGAATCGCAGCGACGCTGCGAGGTGCGACGGAGAGGGCGACCACGGGGGGGCACCCCTGTGTCGCCGCCCGTGGCCGAATTGAAAGAAGTGATAGAGCTGAAGGACAAGCGCGAAGACCAGCAGGAGACCCATCAAGGCCGGCAGCGAGAAGCGTCCCAGCTCGGCCAGTGTTAGTCCCAGCCAGGAAGCAGCCACCGCCCCGACGACCGCCGACAGATAGAGCGATTCGCCGGCCGTCAGATCCAGCGGCACGCCGGGCCGGCGGCGCATTGCGAGCAGGGCGCTGCCGCCGGCTGCCAGCACGGAAACCATCAGCAGGACGAGATTCAAGCCAGCAGTAGGGTCCATGTGCCTCCGATGGACGTTGGTCTACGCGATCGAGTCGCCAGCGTTCACGACACCGCGAACCAGGGAGTGCCCCGGAGCACAGTTCGCGCCCGTGAGCCTCCAGGGCCATGTGCGGTGCTCCTTGCATCGCCGGGGAACGGAGCACTCACGTGCGCGCTACGAGCGGCGGCACTGGTTCGTAGTGCGCACGTGAGTGCTCCGTTCCCCGGCGAGCACCAGATCGACGTGCCAGGCCTCGCCAGCCCGGATCACGCCGCACCGAACGTATGCGACGGATTCATTCGCCGCGCTGAACGACGATCGCCGTCCAGACGCCCGCGCTGCGTGGCGGCCGCGCTTCCTGCAGCCAGGCGATGCCCTCTACGACCAGACCGATCTCCAGCGTGTACTGGCCCGGCTCGCCCGGCGCCAGGATCGTTCCGGCAATCGGCGCCGACTGCCCCGGCCAGACTGCACGGCTGAGATCGAAGCGTCCCTGAAGTCCACGCAGCTCGGATTCAGGGTTCTCACGACCGCGCGGGTACCACCGATAGCCGACCCGCACGTGCCCGATGGGCTCGAGCGGGTTGAAGATCGGCCAGATCACCGCAGCGGTGTTGGCGACGCTGCCGCGCAGCCGTAGCGGGGCCCCCGGCCGAAGCGTCAGCTCCGGCGCCAGCGCCGGCTCGATGCGCAGCTCGGCCGTGATCTCCCCACCGCGCTCCCTGGACGTCGGCGGGCGATCGGTCGTGACGGCAACCCGGCGACGCGCCTGGAGCGCGCCCTGGACGTCGACTGCAAGGTCGTACTCGCCGGCCACCGGCGGCGCCGTGACGGAGAGGCGCGCCGTTGCCGCTCCGCCCGGGGCCACGTAGAGGGGAAGGGCGGCCCGCACGTTGGCCGAGTAGGTCCGGCCGTCCGATTGATAGACCCACCGGACGCCGACCGATTGGAGGCCGTCCACATGGCGGTTGACCCAGGGCGCCGGCTCGGCGTTCGTCAAGTCGAGGAAGAGCGTGGCGGGACGGCTGACCTCGAACTGCTCGTTGGCAATCGCGGCGTTCACAACCGGCGCCGGACTCGGCACCCGGCCGATCTCGTAGAGGCGCAAGCGGCCGTTTCCGGCCGTCCGCGCAAATCGAACGGACGACCCTTCGTCTCTCGCAGCGGCATCCCACTCGGCGACCAGCGCCGGCGACATCAGACGGGTGTCCAGCAGAACCGTGCTCACGTCCAGGTTCTTCAGAACGGTCGCGACGAGGGCCGGCGCCTCCAGCCAGGCCAGGCGGTGGAGATCCAGGTAGGTGGGCGGCATCAGCCCGGTGTACCCGTTTACCATCGGGATCAGGGCGCGATTCTGGACCATCCGGACAACTTCGAGGGCGATGTTCTGGTTGGCGTACTGGTAGTCCGGCTCGACGTGCGGCAGCCAGTAGATGGCCCCCCTCGCAGTCGCCAGCAGCTCGCGCGACTCCCCATCGAAGGCATCGTCGAATGGCACCATCGGCAGCGGGGATCGCAGGAGCTCCAGGAGAAGCCACCCCGTCGCCAGCCACGGACCGATCCGGGCCAGGCGCGGCCCCAGCACCCCCTGCCGGAGAGCGAGGATGCCGAAGGCGGCCAGCACCGCCAGTGCCGGCACAGCCATCAGGGCGAAGCGGGCCGGCATCCGCATCGCCTGGAACCCGGGAACGAGGCTCTGCAAGGCGAGGTACGGCAGGGGGATACCCGTGTCGCCGCCGCCGAGGATGAGGTAGGGCCCGGCGGCGAGCACCGCCGCCACCAGGATCGTGAGCAGCATGGCCCGCAGCCGGATCTGTTGCTGCCGGTCTGCCTGGCCCGTCCCGACAAAGCGGCTGGCGAGCAGCGCCAGTGCCAGGGTGGCAAAGCCAGGGAACAGCCGCTTCTGGTAGTCCTGCGCCGCCTGGGTGGTGAAGCGGCGCAGGGGATGCTCGCCGTACAGCACCAGGCCGGGGTCGGTATTGAGGAAACTCGCGAGCCCCGCCGAGCCGTCGCGGACTTCGTCCGGAGGGCGCTGCGCGTCCCACGCCGAGGTGGCGCGCGTGTATCCAAGCACGGGCGGCAGGAACAGCGCCGCGGCGACGGCCGCCAGCGCCATTCCGTGCAACACGATGCGCCGAGTGGCGCCCGTCGGGCCGGGGAACCGGGCGCTGAAGCGCCAACTACGAACCGGAGCACCCTCCCGGCTCGTAGTTGGCGCTTCAGCGCCCGGACCCCGGCCCCCCAGCAGATTCCGGCAGAGCGCATAGGCGACCGCTACAAACCGGTAGGACGTCCTGGCTTGTGGTTGTCGTCCTGGCGCATCCGCCAAGTCTGTGACGGATGGGCCCGCCGGTTCACTGTCATGCTGAGCCGCAGCGAAGCATCTCCCGAACGCTGCCGCGTCGCCCCGGGGAGATGCTTCGCTGCGGCTCAGCCGGGCAGACCAGGAGTCCGTCAGATCCGCGGACGACTCGCTGCGGCTCAGCGTGGCAGACGGGGAGTCGATCGGATCCGCCGGCGGCTTACCGGACGCTCCAACCGTGACCCGAGATTCAGCTCGGCAACGCATGGCGACAGCCCTCCCGAGAAACGGTCCGCGCCGAAAAGTGGCTGCGGCGGTCGCCAGCAGGATGGCGCAGGCGAAGAGCGTGTAGAAGCTCAGATAGACGGCCGTGAGGAACTGAAGCCAGAGGCAGAGCACGACGCCGAGGCCGGCGAGAAAGCGCGGCCGCCGGCTGTAGGCGTCGGCGAAAACCAGGGCGAGGGGTGTCCACCAGAACATCATCAACTGGAAATGAATGAGCTTGGCCAGGATCAGAGGGCTGAAGGCGCCGACGGCCCCGCCGACGAAGGCAGCCAGGCGGTCATTCGTCCACCGATGGGCGAGCCAGGCCGTCGAGGCCGCGTTCAGGAAGATCGAGAGCAGCACCGTCCAGTTGCCCGCGAGGATCGGGTTCCCGCTGACGGCGTAGATCGCGCCGAACGGCAACGTCGCGGGCAGGAGCAGATCGGAGAAGAAGAGCGTTCCTCTGGCCGGGAAGTAGACGTTGGCGTCGGCCAGCGACCACGATGCCTGCCAGAGGCTCTGCCAGTTCCACATCATGACCCAGGTCAGGAGCGCCGGGTCGCCGGTGACGAAGGGCATCGCGCCCGCGGCCTCCAGCGCCAGCGGAAAGGTATACACGAGGGTCAGCGCGGCCAGCGGGACCACAACCGGCAGCGCCCGCACGGTCCTCACCCAGCGGGCGATGCGGTCCGGTCCCTTCCCGACAGATTCCCGGGCGATCCCGGCGTCCTGGTAGTTCACGCTTCCTGCACGTCTCCTCAGGGACTAGGGACCACTTCAGTGGTTTTGATGGGCACCGCCCGTCGAAAGGTGACGTAATGACGCATGACGTATGACGTATGACGCATGAACCCGGCAGGCCGCATCCATTACAATCAGCGTGGCAGACCACCAGGCCGACTGCTCGTGATCAGTCGCAGGCTCGCCCCCGGCTGCTGCCAGGCGCCCACGACCGCCCCACGACCGGCCAGACGGTCGACCATGTACTGCTCCTCGTCGCCGCCGGCATGAGAGGCGAGGAACCAGATCCGCCCGGTGCCTGCCCGCTCCAGCATCTGCCGAGCCTCTTCGTCATACTTCGCGTTGTCTCCCCGATGCCAGGCAAAGGCCATCACGCGGGGATTCCGGAATCGGACGTCGAACCCCGTTGGGCTTGGCGCCAGCGCCCAGGGCTCCGGACTGTAGTAGGCGTAGGCGTAGACCGTCATGTAGTGCAGGGCGACGACGTCCGCGGGCTCCCGGCTCGCCTCCAGGAGCTCGACCAGGGGCGCGACGTGCTCGACCGGCACGAACCGGCCGAGCCCGCTCCAGGGGATGCTCGATCCCCACCAGATCGCCAGTCCGGCCAGACCCAGGGCGGCCAGCGGTCGCGACGCCCGCGCCGCAGCCGAGAAGATCGAGCCAAGGCCGGCACCGGCAAAGGCGGCCAGCAGCGCCGCCAGGTAGTGCCCCGTGCGCGCCTCGCCAAACGGGTATCGCTGGGCCATCGCAGCGCCAATCGAGGCCAGGAGGACAGCTCCCAGCACGACCACGGCGGCCGGACGCCGCCGGTGGACGAGCATGGCCCCTGCCCAGCACACGCCGATGGCGAGCAGCCAGCCCAGCCAGGGGTCCGGCGAGAGCAGGTGGCCGGTGCGGGCCACGGCGATCCGCAGCGCATCGAGCGGCAAGGCCGGCAGGAAGAACGGCTGCCAGACCTGCCGGAGCGCCTCGTTGGCGTAGCGCTGCGCAAAGAGGAAGAACCCGAGCGAGGCCAGCCCGACGGGAACGCCGACCTGTACGGCGCGCTGCAGCGCCTCTCCGCGGCGGCAGCGCAGGGCGTCAAGCCCGAGCGCGGCGACGCAGGGCTTTCTCATGTAATCAGGCTGGCGGTCAGAGGCAGGGGAGTCAGGGTGAGATGGGCATCGCACCAGCGTCTGGCTTGGGCAATGTTGGTCGCACCGGCGTACCGGAGCAGGCTGATGACCAGG
>JACQGW010000064.1 GCA_016199325.1 Chloroflexota bacterium | reverse complement strand
GCGCCGGCGAGGTGCTCGCCGGCCGCCGCTCCGGCTGTGTGCGCTCGCGACCCCATGTCAGGAATCCGGGCGCCCGACGCACGCCGCCAAGCTATGCCGTCGGGCGCGCCGGCCGGCCGCCCAGAACAGGGCAGAACCCAGAGAAAGGATAGCACAGAATGCAACCCGGAAAAACCCTGACGCAGTCCCTCGCCGGCCTGCTGCTGAGCATCATGCTCGCGCTGGCCGTCTTCGGCGCCTTCCCCGCAACGCCGTCGTCGGCGGCAACCCGGTCGGGCGCATCCGCCGGGTTCGCCACGGCGGCGCCCTCGTCTCCGCTCGTCGTGCCGCGCCTCTCGCAGCGGGACGGCCGCTGGGCCGATATTCCTCTCGGCTTTAACAAGCCGGGCGACACGCTCAACCGCCTCCCGCTCACCATCGGGAACTTCGGCTGCTTCATCACGAGCTTCGCAATGGTGTTCAACTTCTACCAGCCGGGCTTCACCGATCCGAAGCTCATCAACGAGGCATTGAAGGCGAAGAACGGCTTCGTCAACGGCGGCGAGCTGGTCTGGAGCAAGGTGAACGAGGTTGCCCCGACCGGCGTCCGCTGGCTGGGGTTCGGCAATGACTGGGGTCGCACCGACCAGGAGCTGGCCGCCGGCCGCCCCGTCCTCGCCGAAGTATCCGGCGGCAAGACGTCGCAGCACATGGTCGTCATCACGGGCAAGAGCGGCAATGCCTACACTCTGAACGACTCGTGGGATGGGCAGGAGTACACCTGGCCGAAGGGCGGACTCGCCGGTACCAGCGGTTACCGGCTCACCCGCTTCGCCTACGTGCAGGGGCCCTCGCAGACGCCGACCGTGCCGAAGCCGGCGGCGCCGACGAACTTGCGGGCGGCGGCACTCTCGGCCTCCGCCATTCGGGTCGACTGGCAGGACAACGCCAACAACGAGCAGGGCGTGAAGGTGTTCCGCTGGAGCTGGGATTCCCGCTCCTGGAACCCGATCGCGACGCTGGGCGCCAACGCCACGTCGTACACCGACAACGGGCTTCAGCAGAACACGACCTACTACTACATCGTGGCCGCGTTCAACGCCGCCGGCGAGTCCCGGGCGGCCAACTACGTGTACGCCAAGACGCAGCCGAGCAGCAGGCCCGAGATCGTCGTCGACGACCGCTCGGGCGGCTTCACCCGCGGCGGCCGCTACTGGTGGGAATCGGGCATCGGCTACAACGGCCACGCGTTCTGGACCTACGCCAACGGCAGCTCGGTCGATAGCTGGGGCGAATGGCGTGCCGAGCTTCCAGGCGGTCGGTACGAGGTGTTCGTCTTCGTGCCCCGGGACAACGCGACCACGCGCCAGGCCCGCTACGACGTCTTCCACCAGGGTGGCACCGCACGGGCAACGGTGAACCAGGCCAACTACTTCGACGCCTGGGTGCCGATCGGTACGTTCGAGTTCCGGGCAGGAAACGATCGTCGGGTTCGCCTGACGGACGCGACCGGAGAGTCGTCCAACCCACGGCGGAAGGTCGCCTTCGACGCCGTCCGCTTCGTCCCCCGCTAACCGTCGGCGCACCCAGCAACGGGCGCCTGGCGATCGGTCAGGCGCCCACTCTGCTGCGGTGACCGTCTTCTTCCTGACGGTCGATGGCGCCGGGAGTGTGATCCACGATGGACCGGTTTCCAGAAGGATCAACCAAGCGAGCGGAAAGCCTTTTCTGGCGTCTCTCCTGGCGATCCTGGCGTCCTGGCGGTTCGGCCTCTCCCGAGATGGCTCTACCGGAGGTCCGCCAGCAGCGACGCTCTGGTCTCCTCCGCCAGTCGTGTCTCGTGCCGATAGCTGGGATGGTTCAGCGCCAGCGCCACCGGCCCGCGGGCGAACCGCTCGACCTGCGCCGCGGTCAGGCGAAACCGGATGAAGTGGACGGCGGCGGTCGTCGTTTCACGGGTGAGCTGCGCGGCGTGGGCCTCGTCGGGAGTCGCCTGGATCACCTCGATCGAGTCACGGCCCAGCCGCAGCTCGACCGACCGCTCGACGCCGACCAGCCGGGGAAGCCAGTCCGTCAGCTCGGCTTTCGACGCCAGCTCGACGAACAGGGTGGCCGTCAGCTCGCCTGGCGCCGGAATCAGCGGGTTGTAGACGTCGAGCTCGGCCTGGATCTGGGCGTCGGCGATCATGCGCTCGGCCCGAGCCATCTCCTGAACCTGGAACCGCACCGTTTCGCGGTTCTCGAAGAGCAGGGTGACGATCGGCCCGACGGCGACGCGGCGCCGGCGCTTGAGCGCGATGATCCGGGTGCGGAGCTCGGCGCGCTCGCGCTCATAGGCCCGCAGATCGGCGATGTCCTCAAGCGTCAGCTTCGTGTTCACGGCTGTGGCTCCTCTGGAAACCCGTAGGCGCGGGCAAGGATCTGGATGGGATGGACGGGCGTCCGGCCGGTTTCCTCGGCGATCGCCAGGCCGGCCAGGCAGCAGTCGCCGGCGATGACCTCGCCGCCGGCCTTCTCGACGGCCCGCGTGAGGGGCACTGCGACCTTGCGGGCCAGCGTATCGTTCTTCGCCCGCAGCCCCCAGCCGCCATCGACGCCCGCGCACCGCTCGACGACGGTGACGGTGGCCCCGGTGAGCCGGATCAGGTCGCGGCCCTTCATCCCCGCCTGCTGGGCGCGCAGGTGACAGGGGGCGTGCAAGGTGACCGCCGTTGGGACCGGCCCGGCGAAGTCCAGGTCGAGCCCTTTCCCCTCCTGGCGGTGCATCCGCATCAGGTACTCGGCCACGTCGTACGTGTGGGCGGCCACCAGCCGGGCATCGCCGTACCCCAGATAGTGGGGATACTCCCGCCGCAGCGCGTAACCGCACGTCGGCTGAAGGACGACGACGTCCCGACCCTGGCGCACCTCGTCGGCCAGGATGCGCACGTTCAGCTTGGCCTGCCGGACGAAGGCCCGGACGTTTCCGGCGTCCAGCAGGGGCATACCACAACAGACGGTGCCCGCCGGCACCGAGCAGGCGATACCGTTGCGCTCGTAGACCTTGACGGCATCCTGGCCGATGGCCGGGTTCTGGTACTCGACCAGACAGGTCTGGAAGATCGCCACGGCGCCGTTCCTCGCCTGGACGGTCGGCGGCCGCCGCTTGAACCAGGTGCTGAAGCGCTGCCGGGTGTAGAGCGGCAGGGAGCGGCGGGCGGCGACGCCCACCGTCTTCTCGACGATCCGCCGCGGGAGCGAGCCGGGCCGGCGCAGAGCCGCGTTCACCGCCGGCGCCAGGATGGTGGCCACTCGACCGACCAGGTCGGGGCGGCCGAGCAGGTGGTCGGCCAGATCGCCGCCCTGCCGTCGATATCGCACCGCCAGCGCCCGCAGCATCAGGCGCGGGAAGTCCAGGTCCCAGTCATGGGGCGGCGTGCAGGGACACTTCACCGCGCAGAGCTTGCACTGGTAGCATTCGTCGGCGACCCGATCCTGCTCGGCCGACGAGAGCACATCGGCGCGGCCGTCGTGCCGGTCGAGGGACTCGAACAGCGAGCCGAAGGCCGGGCAGAGGTTCCAGCACAGCCGGCAGCCGTGGCAGAGATCGAAGACCCGGGCGATCTCCTGCCGAAGATCGCCCTCGTCGAAGTAGGCCGGATGGCCCGGGTCGTAAGTCGTCGTCATGCGCTCGCTCAGAGGGACTTGAGGCCCTGGCCGAACCGGCCGGCGTGGCTCCGCTCGGCCCGGGCCAGCGTCTCGAACCACTCGGCGACCTCGTCGAGGCCCTCCTCGCGGGCGGTGCGGGCGAAGCCGGGGTACATCTCGGTGTACTCGTAGGTCTCGCCTTCGATGGCCGACTTCAGGTTGTCCTCGGTGGCGCCGATCGGCACGCCCGTTACCGGATCGCCGACGTCGGACAGAAAGTCGAGATGCCCGAAGGCGTGGCCCGTCTCACCCTCGGCCACCGACCGAAAGAGGGCGGCGACGTCGGCGTAGCCTTCGATGTCGGCCCTCTGCGCGAAGTAGAGGTAGCGGCGGTTTGCCTGGCTCTCGCCGGCAAAGGCTTCCTTGAGGTTGGCGTACGTCCGCGTGTCGTTGAGGGTTGCCAAGTCTCTCCTCCTTCACTGTTTCCGTTCACTGTTTTCGCTTTCGTCAGGCGCAATGGTCGGATCTATGAGAGCTCCAGGGGCGCGGGATGGACGTCTCGGTGCGACAGGCCGGCCGAAACCTGGACCGGCGCTCTGCAGGCGAGGAGCGGTGCCTGGCGGTCCGTCTCTCCACGCAAGGCGCCCGCCGTATCGAGCTGGACTGCCGGCGATTGCCGGCGACGGGCAAGGACGCCGAGCGCGGCGAGCACGCCCCAGAGCGCGAACGCCAGCGCCAGGTGGGCAACCCGCAGGACGGGCGGCAGGGCGAAGAGGACGTTGCCGATGCCGGCCAGCACCTGCGCAACGTAGAGCGCCCCGGCGACGGCCGCGCCGGTGGCAAGTCCGCGATCCTGCCGCCGTCGGGCCTGGACGACGACCGCGGCGACGAGCAGGCCGACGGCGACGGCCGCGAACCGATGGAGCATGTGGAGCTGGCCGGCCGAGCCCGCCGGCAGGAGCTGACCGCCGTCGCAAAGCGGGAGATCTCGGCAGCCGAGGCTGGCGCCGCTGCCCATCATGTAGGCGCCGATCAGGATGAGCAGGTAGGTGGCCGCAGCGGTGGCAACCGTCAGGGCAAAGAATCCATTACGGCGCTCGCTCGTCGGGCGGGATTGGCGATTCGACGCCGCCGTCGCGATGACGGTCAGCAGGCCAAGGAGCAAGGCGGCGGCGCCCAGATGGAGCGCCACCGCCGTCGGCGCCAGCTCCAGGAAAACCGTGACGGCGCCGAGGAGGATCTGGACGACGAGGACGGCGCCGGCGGCGATCGCCGGCCCGACGATCCAACCATCCTTCCGATACGACCGCCAGGCGATCAGCCCCGTCGCGAGGACGAGCAGGCTGACGACACCGGCGGTGAGCCGGTGGCCAAACTCGATGAGCGTCGGCAGGTCGAAGGCGGGGACAACCCGGCCGTTGCAGAGGGGCCAGTCCGGACCGCAGCCCATGCCCGACCCGGTCACCCGGACGACGCCCCCGAGGACGACCAGCAGCCAGATGGAGACCGTCGTGATCAGCGCGAGACGGGGGAGCCCCACCTCGGCTACCCGGCGTGGCCAGGCTCCCAGCAGATTCAGCGGCCAACTGCGCTCCATCGTCGCCTCACCGAACCAGATAGATCGTCGTAAAGACGGCGATCCAGACGACGTCCACGAAATGCCAGTAGAGCGCCCCGAGCTCGACGGCCAGGTGCCGCTTGGCGGAGAACCGCCCGCCAAGGCTCCGAATCAGCAGCGCGCCGAGGATCAGCAGGCCGATCAGGACGTGGAGCGCGTGGAGGCCGGTCAGCGTGTAGTAGATCGACCCGTAGGCGTGATCCCAGGGGCGGAAGGTGTTCGTCGCCCACTCAACCGCCTTGATGGCGAGGAAACCCGTGCCGAGGATCATCGTACCGCCCAGCCAGGTCACCAGACCCGCGGCGTTCCCCTGGCGGATCGCCAGCACGGCCAGGTAGCTCGTCAGCGAGCTCGTCAGCAGGATGGCCGTGTTGACGGCGGCGGTCGCCAGGTGCACCTCGACGCCCTCGGGCGGCCAGTGGGCGAGGACGCCCCCGTGGAGGTGGGCGTTGCCACGCAGGTAGTAGTAGATGATGAAGAGCGAGGCGAACAGGAACGCCTCAGAGACGAGAAAGACGGCCACGCCCAGCCCCAGCGAGGTGGCCAGGGGCTTCTCGGCGGCGAGCGTTCCTCGGGCATGGGTGACGGCCCTCGGCTGTGCCAGCATCAGAACCTCCTTACAACTTGAGCACGGCTACCGGGGCAGGCGGGACGCCTGCGCTCCCGGATGGAGTGCCTCATGACTTGAGCACGGGCACCGGCGCGATCTCCGGCTTCAGGCCATTTCGACCTGGCAGGCCATAGGCCGGCGCTTTGGGTGAAGCGTAATCGTAGGGGTCCCCGACGACCTGCGGGGGCTCCAGCCAGGTCTCGGCCGGCGCCGGGCTGGCTACCAGCGACCACTCCAGCGAGCGGGACTCCCAGGGATTGGCGGCGCTCCTGGCGCCCCGCCGGGCGCTTACCACCAGGTTGACGATCATGACGAGTATTGCCAGGCCGACCATGAAGGCGCCGACCGTCGCCAGGATCGACCAGGACTCCCAGCCGATGCCGGGAGGGTAGTCGGCCACGCGCCGGCGCATGCCCTGGATCCCGATCCGGAACAGCCCCGTCGTCAGCACGAAGAAGCCGGTGGTCATCAGCCAGAAGTGGACCTTCCCCCATCGCTCGCTGTACATCCGCCCGGTCACCTTCGGGAACCAGAAGTAGATGGCCGCGAAGAACGAGAAGAGGAACGTGGCGAGCGTATGGTGGAAGTGGGCGACGACGTAGTTCGTGTCGTTCAGGTGCAGGTCCAGCGCGGCCGAAGCCAGCGGCAGCCCCGTCAGGCCGCCGACGAGGAAGAAGACGATGCCGCCGAGCACGAAGAGGGCGGGCGTTGGGAAGATGAGGCGCCCCATCCAGATCGTGCCCAGCCAGGCGAGGAACATCAGCCCGGTCGGCACCGAGACGAGCTCGGTGGCGATGATCATCGGCTCATAGAGCGGCCGCTCCATGCCGGCGGGGTAGAGGTGGTGCCCCCAGACCACGCTGCCGATGACGGCAACCGAGAGCGCCGCCCAGGCGGCGGTCCGGTAGGCGAAGAGCGGCTTGCGGGCGAAGACCGGCAGCAGCTCGGTGAAGATCCCCCAGGTCGGCAGCGCGAAGATATAGACGGCCGGATGCGAATAGGCCCAGAAGAGGTGCTGGAACAGGAGCGCGTTGCCGCCCTTGGCCGGGTTGTAGAAGCCCATGCCGAGCGCCCGCTCCAACAGCACCGTCAGCAGCGCCGTTGCGACGAACTGCGTGACCGTCACCGAGAGGGCCGACATCGCCAGTGTGAACCAGGCGAAGATCGGCATGTTCCAGAGGGTCATGCCCGGCGCCCGGTGTTTCAGGATCGTCACGACGAAGTTGACCCCGCCGAGGATCGAGGAAAAGCCCGCCAGGTAGAAGCCCAGCATGAAGAACGTCAGGCCGCCCAGGCGGAGCTGCGTGGAGAGCGGCGGGTAGACGGTCCAGCCGGCGTCGGCGCCGCTGGTCAGGACGAGCAGCAGCAGGACGGCCGCCGGCGGCCAGAGCCAGTAGGACAGGGCGTTCAAGCGCGGGAAGGCCATGTCGCGGGCGCCGATCATCAGCGGCAGGGCGTAGTTGACGATGCCCGCCGAGCCGGCCAGGATGGTGGCCAGCATGATCAGGCCGTGGAGGCCGACCAGCGTGTTGTACTGGTCCGGGGTGACGACCTGGAACCCCGGCAGGGAGAGCTCCAGGCGCATCAGCAGCGCCAGCAGCCCGGCGACGACAAAGATCAGGAGCGCGGTGACGGTGTACTGGAGGCCAATCACCTTGTGGTTGGGGTGGAAGGAGAGGTACGCCTTCCAGTCGAGCGTACCGTGCTGGGGCTCGTCGTGATGCTCGTCGTCCGCGTCGACCGCGCCGACAGCCCACCGAATCCAGTAGCCGAAGGCCCCCAGGCCGAACAGGTAGGCGACGACGCCCACCAGCCCGGCCATGAGGGAGACGAAGTCGCCCAGCGGCGGGAGCCCCAGGGAGGACCGAATCGCCGCCAGGAGGGCCGTGGTCAGGCCGGCGCCGATCACGCCGGCAATTGCGCCGCGCACCAGACCCAGCGAAAGGATCACCATCGCCTGCTACCTCCTCGAGATCTGCTCAACTCTATTGCTCTACTTCTTCTGTTCGGCCAGCCACTGCTGGAACCCGCTCGTTTCGACCACCCGGACCGGTGCCGCCATCGTCGTGTGGGCCAGGCCGCACAGCTCGGCGCAGGGCGCCTGGTAGTTCCCGACCACGGTCGGCACAACACGCATCTGCGTCTCCATCCCGGGCACCGTGTCGAACTTCATCCGGAACTCGGGGACGAAGAAGGAATGGACGACGTCCCTGGAGTACAGGCGGAAGAGGACGGGCCGGTCTTTCTCCAGCACCAGCTCTCCGGACCGCACGCCGTACTGGGGATAATCAAACGTCCAGGACCACTGCGCCGCCGTGACCTTGACCTCCAGCTCCTCCTGGGCGTAGCCGGTCCGGGGAGCGAAGATCTTGTCGAGGACGATGGCGGCGTCGATGGCCGAGCCGAGGACCAGGAGTGTGGTCACAATGAGCCAGCCTCGCTCCAGCAGCGGCGACTGCCGGAAGGCGGCGCCGCGCTCGTCGGGCCGGCGCCGCCGAAACGCGACGATCGAGTAGCCGACGAAGACGACGACGACGCCGAAGATCATGCCGGCGATGGCCCCGTAGGTCCGGAACAGGATGTCCAGCTCGGCGGCCTCGGCGCTCGCCTGCATCGGCGTGAGGTCGACCGTCAGGAAAAACAGCGCGAGCAGGGATCCGACGAGCAGGCCGAGAACGGTTGCCCTGGCGAAATGGTTCATCAGTGCCCTCCTTCAGAGCGTGCTGGCGAGCGTATCGACGAGAATGCCGGCGAAGACGAGGCCAAGGTAGACACCGGAGAACTTGAACAGCCGCCAGCCGGCCAGGGCGCCCGGCCGGCGGAGCAGGTGGCAGCCGGCCGCCAGGAAACCGGCAGCGGCGGCCAGCGCGGGTACGAAGTAGACCGCGCTGAGCGGTGCAGCCAGACCGAGCCCGACCGAAAGGGCGACGGTCCCCACGATGTGGACGAGGATCCAGCCGGCGGTGGCGCGATCCTTCAGAACCACCGGCAGCATCGGCACGCCGGCCCGTTCGTAGTCCATCTTCCGGACGAGGGCCAGGCTCCAGAAATGGGCCGGCGTCCAGCAGAACACCAGACCGGCCAGCAGCCAGGGGACGAGCCCGAGCTCCGGAGCAACGGCGGCCCAGCCGCCCAGCACAGCGGCGCTGCCGGCGGCGCCGCCGACGACGATGTTGAGCGCCGTTCGCCGCTTGAGCCAGCGGGTGTAGACGACGGCGTAGACGAGCGCCCCGATCAGCTCGAAGGCGGCTAGCGGGATGCTGGCCAGGGCTCCCAGGCCGACGCCGAGCGCGATCATTGCCGTGCCGGCCGCCAGCACGCGGCCGGGGCGGCGGATCTGGCCGCTGGCCAGCGGGCGCCGCCGGGTGCGCGCCATGTGCGCGTCAATGTCCCGGTCGAAGTAGTGGTTGAGGGCGGAGGCGCCGCCGGCGGCGAGGCCGCCTGAGACGACCAGGATCAGCAACGCGCCCAGGGGCGGCCTGCCCTGGGCGGCGGCGAAGCAGGCGACGACCGCCGTGAATAGGACGAGCGCCACAATACTTGGCTTGACCAGCGCCAGATAGGAGCGGCCGGACGCGCGACCGGCGCCCGCCCGTGCGACGCCGCCCTCCGGCTTGGCCGAGAGTGCCTGAGCACAGGCGATAGAGCTCAACCGCAACCTCCTGTCCAGATCTTGAGTTGCTCCACGGCGCTACACATCCCCATCGACTGAGCCTCCCATTGTCCGACCGGTTGTCCGACCGGACGTCATCGCCGGCGCCATTCCCAGGGCAGTCATGTGCCGGAGCTCGGCCGCCCGAGTGACGAGGTCGGTGAGCCGGGCGCTGTCGAGTCGCTGGCGTAGATCTTGCTGGGCCTGGCACCAGACCTCATGGGCCGGACACGTGTTTACCAGGGGACACTCGACCGGGTAGAGGACGCAGCGATTCAGCGCAATCGGTCCATCGAGCGCTTCGACGATCTGGAGAAGGGTGATCGTCTCGGCCGGCCGGGCGAGCTGCACGCCGCCCCGCTCGCCGCGCTGGGTCCGGAGCAGCCCGGCGGCGACGAGCTCCGGCACGATCCGCTTGAGGAAGGAAGCCGGAATGAGCCTCCGGCGCGCCAGCGCACCAATGGTCACCAGCTCGTCGGCCGGCGCGGCGGCGACCTCGATCATGACCCGTACCCCATAGTCGACCCGGCGACTAATCTCCATCGACGCCCTTCCAGTTAGATACCAATGCGACTGTTCTAGTCACCTTTGTGAGAAATATAACAAGAGGCTTGAGGTCGCCACATCGGCCAGATGCACCATTTCCCTGGGCCTGGTGGCTACTCTTTGTCTGACCAGCAAACGAAGCAGCCCCTCCCCGTCCCACGCGGCCAGAGAGCTGTTGATCGAGCGCCAGGCGTGCGATATACTCCGCGTCGGCGAGGTGCTGGCACGGTGGTTTCCCGAGAGAAACTGCGGCAACTGGTTCTGCGATACAAGAGCGACCCCGAGTCGGTCTACAACACCTGGTTCATCGAAAGCCCGACCCGGCTCAAGGCATTTCGATCCATTCGCCGCGGGGTCGGGGAAGTCGTGCGGACTATCCGCGAAGGAACCTTCGGCAACGATTTCAAGGGCTCGCCGCTGGAAACGGTGCTGGGAAGCATTACCGAAAGATCCAGTATCTGCTCACGACGATCGGGCGCGCCCTGGGATATGCTGTCCACGTCGCCGCGAATGATCGCGGCAAGACCTACGAGGGCGAAAGCCTGTCGTTCCTGACGGTCGCCGCGCTCCCCGATCTCGGCCTCCCCCGCGACGTCGCCCAAACCGTCGCACTTATCGATGTGGTCTGGCTTAGCAAGCGTCTGGACGGGATTGTCTGTGCCTTTGAGGTGGAGAAGAGCACGTCGATCTACTCCGGCATCCTGCGCCTGGCTGATCTCGCTCGCTCGATCAACGATCGGCCACTTCGCCTGTTCCTCGTCGCTCCAGATGGTCGGGAACGGGAGATTCAAGCCCAGCTCCATAGACCCGCCTTCGAGCACCTGGACGACGTTGAGATCCATTACATCCTCTTCTCCGAGCTGTGCGCGCATTGTGCCGGCCTCTGCAAGTTTGGCGAGGATCACCGGATCATGCTCAGGATCGCAAGAGGCAGAAACGGCTGACACTCCACGAGGGTCGGGCTATGTCTGTCAGCAGCGCGGAGGTGGGCAACCAGGCCGACTGGAGTGGTCTGCGGAAGGATTGACCGAACGGCCAACCGACGTTCTTGGCGTCTTCCTTGGCGATCTTGGCGTCTTGG
>JACQGW010000069.1 GCA_016199325.1 Chloroflexota bacterium | reverse complement strand
GTAGTTGGCGCTTCAGCGCCCGGCTCTCCGGTTCAGATGACGATCGTCTCGCGATACTCGCCGAAAACCCGGCGCAGGGTGCCGGCGATCTCGCCGAGTGTCGCGCAGGCTTCGACGGCCTCCAGGATCGCCGGCATCGTGTTGCCGGTGCCGCGGGCGACCGCTTCGAGCTGCGCCAGCGCCCCGGCCACCCGGTCGCCGTCGCGCCGGGCTCGCAGGGCGACCAGGCGCTCGATCTGGCGCGCCCGAACGGCCGGGTCCACCCGCAGGATGTCGATGGTTCGCTGCTCCGGACGGCTGAACCGGTTGACGCCCACGACGACCCGCAGGGTCTGCTCGACCTCGCGCTGGTAGCGGTACGCGCTCTCCTGGATCTCGGCCTGTTGAAAGCCACGGTCGATCGCCGCCATCGCCCCGCCGAGGGCGTCGATCCGCTCGATGTACGCCCCCGCCCGCCGCTCCAGCTCGTCGGTCAACGACTCGACGTAATAGGAGCCGGCGAGCGGGTCGACCGTCTCGGTGACGCCGCTCTCGTGGCCCAACACCTGCTGCGTCCGCAACGAGATCTCGGCGGACTCCTCCGACGGCAGCGCCAGCGCCTCGTCACGCGAGCTGACGTGGAGGGACTGGGTGCCGCCGAGAATCGCCGCCAACGCATGGATAGTGCTCCGGATCACGTTGTTGTTCGGCTGCTGGGCGGTCAGCGCCGAGCCGGCCGTCTGTGTGTGAAACCGGAGCATCCACGAGCGGGGATCGCGCGCGCCGAATCGCTCCCGCATGAGCCGTGCCCACATCCGGCGCGCCGCCCGGAACTTGGCGACTTCCTCGAAGAGATCGTTGTGCGCGTTGAAGAAGAAGGAGAGCCGGGGGCCGACCGTGTCCACGGCGAGACCGGCGTTGACCGCCGCCTGGACGTAGGCGACGGCGTTCGCCAGTGTGAATGCCAACTCCTGAGCCGCCGTCGCGCCCGCTTCACGGATGTGGTAGCCGCTGATCGAGATGCTGTTCCACAGCGGCAGCCGCTCGGCGCAGAAGCGGAAGACGTCGGTGATCAGCCGCATCGACGGCCGCGGGGGATAGATGTACGTCCCGCGGGCGATGTACTCCTTGAGAATGTCGTTCTGGACGGTGCCGGCGAGCCTGGCCTCGTCGACGCCGTGGCGGCGGCCGACGGCGACGTAGAGCGCCAGCAGGATCGGTGCGGTCGCGTTGATCGTCATGGACGTGCTGACGCGATCCAGCGGGATGGCGGCGAAGAGCGCCTCCATGTCCTCCAGGCTGTCGATGGCCACGCCGACCTTGCCGACCTCCCCCTCGGCGCGGGGGTCGTCCGAATCGTAGCCGATCTGGGTCGGCAGGTCAAAGGCGACCGAGAGCCCGGTCTGCCCCTGGTCGAGCAGATACCGGTAGCGGCGGTTCGATTCCTCGGCCGTCCCGTATCCGGCGTACTGGCGCATCGTCCAGAGCCGGCTCCGATACATCGTCGGCTGCACGCCGCGGGCGAAGGGATACTCGCCCGGATAGCCGAGCTGCCCGCCGTAGTCGAAGTCGGGCAGGTCCTCGGGGGTGTAGAGCGGCCGGATGGGAATACCCGAGGAGGTCTCCAGGGGCACGCCGCGCTCGCCCGCCCGCTTGATAGCCGGCTGATAGGTCGTCTCCTGCCACTCCCGCAACGAGTGACTCTGCTTCGCTTCGCTCGGCGTGGAGCGCCTCACGGTGTCCATAGGTCCGTTCCTTTCACGTACTACGCCAACGTGACCAGCACCTGCCGCTGATCTACCTTGGCGCCCGGCGCCACGCGGACGTCCTTGACGACGCCATCCCGCGGCGCCTTGAGATCGTTCTCCATCTTCATCGCTTCCAGGACGACGAGCGTCTCTCCCGCCTGAACGGCGCTGCCGGGCGCGACGTTCACCGCCCGAACGAGCCCCGGCATCGGCGCCGCGATGGCCGTCTCGCCGCCCTCGTGTTTGGCGGGCGCGGCCATCCGCGCCAGCGCCAGCTCGCGCTCGTCGGCAACCGCCACCTCGAACACCCGGCCGTGTGTTGCCACGAGGTAGACCGGCCCGGCCGCCGAGACGATCAGCTCATACGAGCGATTGTCCAGGAGCAGGCTGTACCGGCCGCGTCCGATCTCCACCCAATCGACGGCGAGCGGCAGATCGTCGACCGTCACGCGTATCTCGCCGTCGCTCTCGACGAGCTCGACAGTCCAGACGCGGTTGTCGATGGTCGCCTGGTACTTCATCGGCTATCCTCGCAGTGCGCCGAAGCGAGCAGCGTCACGCCAGCGGCTACCCTCTCGCCGGCCATCGGCCGGCCGGACGGCGCTCTGCCGGCGCCGTTCGTGGGCGACGAGCGCCGCCGCCAATGCGGCGATGAGATCGGGGGGGGGGGG
>JACQGW010000058.1 GCA_016199325.1 Chloroflexota bacterium | reverse complement strand
GGGCACCCCTCTCCCGCCGAGCGGGTGAGGGGCCGGGGGTGAGGGCACCCCTCTCCCGCTCGGCGGGAGAGGGGCCGGGGGTGAGGGCGCCGCTCCGCGCAATCGCAGGATCACCGTCGTGCCTTTCCCGAGCGCCGACTCCACGCTGAGCTCCCCGCCGAAGAGGCGGGCCCGCTCGGCCATGCCGGTGAGGCCGAGATGGCCCTGCTGGAGCAAGGCCCCGGGCCGGTCCATCTGGAAGCCAGGGCCGTTGTCTTCCACGATGAGCGCCACCTCCCGATCATCAAAGACCAGGGCAACGCTCACCCGCCCGGCAGAGGGGGCGTGCTTGCGGACGTTCGACAGGGCCTCCTGGGCGATCCGGAAGACGGTGAGCTCCAGCTCCAGGGGAAGGCGCACCTCTTCTCCCACGACCTCGAAGCTGGTCCTGGCCCCGGGCAGTTGCTGGCCCAGCTCCCTGACCACCAGTTGCAGGGCGGGCACCAGGCCAAGGTCCTCCAGAATCGAGGGGCGGAGGTTGTTGCTCATGCGGCGTAGCTCCACGACGCCCTTCCGGGCCAGTGTCTGCACCTCCTGCAGACGCTCCTCTGCTGCGGCCGTGCCCTCTTGCATCGCCTGGCGATACAGATCCAGGCGCTGGGTGAGCGCCACCAGGTCCTGGACAGCCCCGTCATGCAGCTCCCGCGACAGACGGAGCCGCTCCTCCTCCTGGGCCTTCAGCACCTCCACGGCGTAGCTTCTCAACACTTCCTGTTGCTCCTCCAACCGCGACACCATCTGGTTTACGGCGCGCAACAGCGTGCGAAGGTCTGGAGGCCCCTTCTCTGGGAGCGGGCGGAAGGGCTTCCCATCAGCCACACGCTTCCCCTCCTCCACGAGGACTCCCAGCGGGCCGACTACCCGCCCGAGGCTGAACACGAGCGCAAACAGAGCCAGGATCACTCCCAGCCCCACAAGCCCCGCCACCAGCAGTTGAGCAGGCACCACTGAGGCGACAATGGGCTGCCACGGCTCCTCGACTATCAGGCCCCATCCGGTGCTACCGACCGGAGCGTAGGTCACTACGAGCTCAGCCTCAGAGCCGTTCGGTCGATACACGGTCCCTCCGGGCGACCCAGCACTGGCCACGTGCCAGAGGTTCGGGTCGAACCTGATAGTATCGCCAATCGTGGTTGAGCCGGGGCGGTAGATGACCGTGCCGGCACTGTCTACCAGGTAAGCAAGAGAGCCGCCGGGCGTTCTGACCAGATTGAGGTCCCTGGCCCACTCAGGCCTGGCGAGGCTGAACCCACCCACCAGGACGCCGGAGAAGGCGCCTTTGCTCCGCACCGGCACGGCCACGACTGTGACGGGCAACCCCGTGGGGTCGTACTGGAAGACGCTGGAGAAGACAGGACTCTGAACTGCCCTCGCCTTCCGAAAGAACTGCTGGTCGCCAAAGGCGAAGCCCGCTGTGGAGAAGCCTGGCGGGGCCGTCGCCACGGCCCTTCCCTGGGGGTCGAGCAGGACGACGGCGCTGAAAGCGCTCAGGGCCGCGGCCCGATCCAAGAGCAGCTCCTGTTGCTTCTCCGGATTGCCCGTCAACTCGCCCAGGTCACGGCCTGTGATGTCCAGCACCCGCACTCCGCCCTGGAGATTCGATGCCAATCCCGCTGCCGCCACCCTGGCCAGCGCCGTCTGCCGCCGCAGGGCAAGCTCCTCGGTCGTAGCCCTCAACGCGCGAATCCCGACGATGGCGGCCAGAAGCCCGAACAGGACCAGCGGGAAGAAGGTTGCGAGGGCAATCCGGCTGCGAAGCGAGAAGCTCATTTCAGCGTGATCCATCCCTGAGCCAGTGCGTACGTGACTGCCTCGGTCCGGTTATCCACGCCCAGCTTCCCGAAGATGTTGCGCAGGTGGACCTGAACGGTGTAGGAGCTGATGCAGAGGGCCTCGGCTATCTCCTTGTTCGCCATCCCCCTGGCGGCCGCTTGGAGGACCTCCACCTCCCGCCCGGTGAGCGCGACAGCCATCCCCTCGGCCCGATACCCGTGCTGCCTGGAGGTCAGGCGGCTGACTACCTTGCCGGCGACGAGAGGGTCCAGGGCAGTCCGGCCGGCATGCACCGTGCGGATCGCCTGGGCGAGCTCGGCACCTGTCGTGGTCTTCAGCAGATACCCGTCGGCGCCAGCCTCCAGGAGCGGGAGGACGTATTCGTCGTTCTCGTAGGCCGAGAGGATGAGGACTTTCGTCGTCGGGTGCCGGCCTTTGATGCGCCTGGTTGCCTCCAGTCCCCCCATCTTCGGCATCCGAACGTCCATCACCACGACATCCGGCCTGAGGCGTTCTGCCAGCCGCACTGCCTCCTCCCCGTCACCAGCCTCGCCGACGATGGAGAGATCCCCGGCCCGTTCCAGCAACTGCCGGGTGCCTTCCCGCACAATGTCGTGATCCTCGGCCAGCAGCACCCGAATCGCAGGCCCCGCCGTCACCCTCTGCTCCTCGTTCAATTCATCCTCCGTCAGCGATCAGCGATCAGCCGTCAGCCGTCAGCGATCGGGTTCCGGCGATTTTCCCGATTTCGGCCCTGCCGAGTCGTCGCTCTGCTGACGGCTGGCGGCTGATCGCTCATCATCCTCCTATCGGCCCTTGAGCGGTTCTTTCTTACCGAACCCGCTCTACCTCTACCTCCAGATGGTAGGTCGGATTGCCCTGGGTCAGCACCTGATAGGGACGTGCGTTCCTGAAGACCACGTTCTTCTGCGCATCCTTGATGGTCACTTCCAACACGTAGGTGGTTGAGGGGTCGATGTTCGCGGGTTTGAAGGGTGCCTCGAACTGCATGGGAAGCTGGGCCTTCACCACGGAGCCGCCGATTGGGGCTCCGGCGCTGTTCACCACCATGACCTCCGCAGTACCACCGCCGGGAGCGGTATCCCCGGCGGGGCCCACGATCCTCCCCGTCACCGAGTTCAGCTTGCTGAAGACCATCTCGCCACCATCTCTCTCGAGCTTGAGAGAGAGGCCATCCCCCTTGAGCATGTAGGTGGCGACTTGGCCCAGCATTCCCACAAACTGGCTGTACCGCGAGCCCTGCCCACACGCTGCCAGCGTCATGGGGCCTGCCTTCAGAGCCAAACGGCTTCCCTCCAGAGTGTAGCCCCCGCTGCCTCTGTTGCAGTCGGCCTGGAAGTGGAACCTCCCATCGGAAAGTAGCTCGAGCCGAAAGGCGGCCGGGTAGGGCACGAGGAAGCTGCCTTTCTCCCCGCTGTCCACGAAGCGCTGCCACGCCCACACGGTGCCGATCAGGCCCGATGGAGCCGCCTGCGCGGGCTGCGGACTCGGCTCCTGGATCGGCCGAGATGCAGGGGTAGCGGCAGGGACAGCAGGCGTGAGCTTCTTCAGCGTGCCACCCTGCAAGCCATACTCCTGCTCGGTCAGCAGGGAGGGGCTCACCATCGGATCCCTGGCGCCCTGGGCCAGCACCTCCACCGTAATCTTGCCGGAGTTGACGGTGAGCGACTTGATCTGCACCCGATCTCCCAGCAACTGGGCACCGGCCTGCTGACCCTTCCCGTCCTTGTTGAGAACCGCCGCGAGATAGATGAAGGTGCCGGATCCCCCGGTGTTGGCCCAGAGGACGACTGCCGCATCCTCGACGATGTCGCCGTCGACGTCGCCGAAGGCGACCGCGACCACACCCGCCCTCTTGACCTGAGTCGCCCCCTCGCCGTACTTCTCCTGGAAGTTGCCGTCCTGCATCTCGAAGGCCCCGATGCCCGGCAGCTCGTACCTGCCGTTGCGAACGGCTTTCTCTGCCAGCTCGATCCGCTGCTCTCTGGCCTGGCTCATCTCCAGGGCCACTGCCGTGGCCGCGGGGCCCCTGGACGTCGGAACGGAGGCCGCCACCTGGGAACCCCACGTGGTCGCCAGGATCGAGATGCCCACGAAAATGGCTACCGCAAAGAACCCTCCGAGTGCTGCTCGCTGCTGAGTGCCCATTTCGTACCCTCCCGAGGCTTTCGCCGACTGAGTTTGTTCTACTCACAGTATAGGCGTGGCCGCCGCACCACAGATCGACAGAAGAAGGTACTTCGCGATACCGAAATGCAGGAAGGCACTCACTGATTTCAGTTAGCTGGGTGGTGGCGCCGGCAGGATCACCAGTCGGCGACGGCACCGTCGGGATGAAAGTGACGCTGCAGGGCCTCGGTCTTGAACGGATACCTGGCGGCGGCTCTCTCGTCGACCTCGATGCCCAGGCCCGGCTGCGTCGGCACGGGAATATGCCTGTCTTTGACCAGGACCGGATTGGCAACCACCTCATCGCGCCAGGGAACGCCGCCGCTGACGTGCTCCTGGAACAGCCAGTTCGGCGTCGCCGGCGCGATGAGGGAGCCCGGGCAAGCTGCATCGCAGGCTACATCGCCTGCTCGAAGATCGCCGTGATATCCTCGACGGTCGTCGGGCGGGGGTTGACGGCGATGTTGCCGCTCAGCATCGCGTCGGCCGCCATCACCGGGATGCTCGCGGCCCTGACGGCGACCGCGCTCAGGGTGGGCGGAATCCCAACGGCGGCGTTCAGTCGCCGGACCGCGGCCACCGCCATCGCCGCCGCTTCCGCGTCCGAGCAGTCCTCGACCGGTTCGCCCATCAGCCTGGCGATCTGCGCGAACTTCGCCGGCACGATGTCGGCGTTGAACGCCATGACGTGCGGGAGCAGGATGGCGTTGGCGACGCCGTGTGGCACGCCGAAATGCCCGCCGACGGCATGGGCCATTCCGTGGACGTTGCCGAGCCGCGTGTTCACGAAGGCCATGCCGGCCGTCATCGCGCCCATCATCATCGCATCACGGGCGTCGAGGTTGCTGCCCTGGTGAACGGCGGTCCGCAGATTCGGCGCGATCAGCTCGATCGCCTTCGCCGCCAGCGCCTCCGAGATCGGGTAGCTCGCCTTGTTGACGTAACATTCGACGGCGTGGGTCAGTGCGTCCATGCCGGTCGCGGCCGTTATCTGCGGCGGGAGGGAGACCGTCAGCAGCGGGTCCACCAGCGCGGCGCGCGCGGCCACGTTCACCCCGCCGATGGGCATCTTGAAGTGGCGGCGCCGGTCTGTGATGACGGCGAAGCTCGTCACCTCGCTGCCGGTGCCGGCCGTCGTCGGCACGCAGACGAGCGGCAGCGCCGGCCTGGGAGCCCTGTCGATGCCCGCGTAGTCGGCGATGGCACCGCCGTTCGTCGCCAGCAGCGCGGCGGCCTTGGCGGCATCCATCGACGAGCCGCCGCCCACGGCGACGACAGCCTCGGCGCCGCAGTCCCGCAGCGCCGCCAGCGTCCGATTCGCCGTCTCGATCGAGGGGTCGGCCTCGACGTCGTCGAGAACCGCGTAGACCACGCCGGCCGCGCCGAGCGAACGCTCGACGCCGGCGAGCAGCCCGGCGCCGACGACGCCACGGTCGGTGACGACGAGGACGCGGGCAGCGCCGAGCCGCCGGACCTCATCGCCGACCTGGTCGGCAACGCCAAAACCATACGTGACCAGCGTCGGGATGCGAAAGCGGGAGATCTTCGGCTGGGTTGCGCGAGTGGCTTCAGTAGTCACGATCAATCTCCTCTCTACACTTGATTGGAAGAGGCGTGTTGTTGCCATATTGACACGGGATGGGCTGGCTGCTACAATCATTCGAGAGCCGAACACGTGTTCCGGGAGGTTCCTCTTGGCCATCAATTCGTCCATCGAGTGGACGCAAGCGACCTGGAACCCGGTAACAGGCTGCACCAAGGTTTCCCCCGGGTGTAAGCACTGCTATGCTGAGCGCTTGGCCCGTCGCCTCCAGGCAATGGGGAACCCGAGGTATGCTCACGGCTTCAAGCTCACACTTCACGAGGATCTTGTTGATCTTCCCCTCCGATGGCAGCGACCTCGAACGATCTTCGTCAACAGCATGTCGGATCTATTCCACGAATCGCTGCCCATATCCTTCATCCAGGCCGTGTTTTCCACCATGCAGCTTGCTCATTGGCATACTTTCCAGATATTGACCAAGCGAGCAGAGCGACTGGCCGAACTGGCACCGGACCTGCTCTGGCCGACCAATGTATGGATGGGAGTCTCCATTGAGCGACAGGACTACGCTTGGCGCGCGGACTGCTTGCGCCGCGTGCCGGCATCGGTAAGATTCCTGTCTTGTGAGCCACTTCTCGGCCCGCTCCATCTGGATCTAACTGGAATCCACTGGGTGATCGTCGGCGGCGAGAGTGGTCCAGACGCTCGTCCCATGGGCCTGGATTGGGCGCGATCCATCCGCGACCAGTGTGAAACTCTTGGCGTGTCATTCTTCTTGAAACAACTTGGCGGGGTTCTCGACAAGCGCGGCAAAGATCGAGCCGTTCTTGATGGGCAGTTGTGGCGACAGATGCCATCGCTCACACCTCTCCCTATGAGCCTGGAGACCGTAGCCGTTCGTACCTCTTGAACATGTCGTTGGTAATCTTGACGGCCGTCGCGTTGTGGCTGGCCAAGAACAGCACGTACAAAGGTGCGTTTCGCGAGTTACGCATCAAGACAGGCTCACTTACTTTCGGGAATAACTGCTTCACGCTGTCCATGTATCGCCTAGCGATGCTGAGTGCCGCGAGTGTCCCCCGTTGAAGGTGCTCTTCACCGAAAAGATCCATCTGCCTTGCGTAGATGTCATCAACCCATTGTGAATCGCCCATGATCCGGTCAAGTAGTTGCCGCGTTTGAGCATCTGGCCCTTGGTCTCTATCCAGGATACGTGCAACCCCCATGACCGAGAAGTTGATGAACATGTCGAAAGCGCGAGCCTTGCCCAGCGACTCCAGTGTTCCAAAATGCACTTCGAGACCGTAGGGATCGAGAAACACGAAGCCGCGCATGCGTTGTGCATAGGTGATCGTTTGCGCAACCTGTCGTACCAGAACTGTATTCGCATCACCCTGCTCGAAGTGGACGACACGGTTTGGAAAATCGGCCTGTACACGCTGGGAGAGGCTCAGTAATCGACCAGGCGAGCGCTCTATGAACCAGTAGTCGTCGAATGGGGGCTCGCATCTCAGGGCCACCACAGGCGAGCCGTCCACATACTCCTGCGAATCGCGATCTACATACTGGCCAACACCAGCAAACGCATCGACATAGCTGTAGCTACGGAGCCACTCGCTCTTCTGCTTGTTCATGATGGTCGAGTGGGCGTGGAGATACTTCCTCAGGAGTTCCAGCTTATCACGTGACCAGGGAGGGATTTCCATGACAGGGACGTCCACCGTTGTTCACCCTGCTCCATTGTTCAGGCTGCCGAGATTCATCCCCCGCCTCCGTACAGTATAATACACGTCGTGCTTTCGCGGTTAGCCGATGTTGACCCAGTGCTGAGGGTCTGCATGACAGGCGGAAGACGGAGGAACAGATGGTCACAGGTGGTTCAACAGGCGATCGCCGCGTCGACGTCGCGGTCGTCGGCGCCGGCATCGTGGGGCTGGCGACGGCGCGGGAAGTGCTGCGGCGGTATCCGGCGCTCCGCCTGGCCGTGGTGGAGAAGGAGCCCGGGGTTGCGCGGCACCAGACCGGCCGCAACAGCGGCGTCATTCACTCCGGCCTCTACTATGCGCCTGGCTCGCTGAAAGCGCGCCTCTGTGTGGCGGGGGCTGCCGAGCTCGTGCGCTTCTGCGACGAACGGGGCATCCCGTACCAGCGGTGTGGCAAGGTTGTCGTCGCGACGGAGCCGGCCGAGCTCCCCCGACTGGACGAGCTGCACCGGCGCGGCACGGCGAACGGCGTGCCCGGGCTCGAGATGATCGGGCCGGAGCGGCTCCGTGAGCTCGAGCCCCACGCGACCGGCATCCGGGCGCTGTGTTCGCCCAACACCGGCATCGTCGACTTCACCCGGGTCGCCGCCGCCTATGCGGAGGAGATCACGCGGGCGGGCGGCGAGATCCTGACCGGCTGCGAGGTCCGGGCCATCAGCCGGCGGGGCACGACCGTGTTGCTCGAAACGCCGGCGAGCGCCGTCCAGGCGCGGTTTCTCATCACCTGCGCCGGGCTCCACGCCGACCGGGTCGCGGCGATGAGCGGGTCGCCGCGCGAGCCGCGGATCGTTCCCTTCCGCGGCGACTACTACGTCCTCCGTCCCGAGCGGCGCAATCTCATCCGTGCGCTGATCTACCCGGTGCCCGACCCGGCTTTTCCGTTCCTGGGAGTCCATTCGACGCTGCGAATGGACGGCTCCATGTGGCTCGGCCCGAATGCGGTGCTGGCGCTCGCCCGCGAAGGCTACCGGCGGCTGGACGTGAACCCGGGGGACCTCCGGGACGCCCTCACTTACTCGGGCTTCCAGGCGCTGGCGCGCAAGTTCTGGCGTGTCGGCCTCGACGAGATGGTCAGGGACTTCAGCAAGGAACGATTTGTGCAGGCCGTCCAGCGGTTCGTCCCGGCGATCACGCCGGACGACGTGGTCGAGGGGCCTGCCGGCGTGCGGGCGCAGGCGCTGTCGCCCGACGGCCGGCTGGTCGACGATTTCGTCATCGATGAGGACGGCCCGATCGTCCACGTGCGCAACGCGCCCTCGCCGGCGGCGACCTCCTCGCTCGCCATCGCGCGGACGATCGTGGACACGGCGGCTCGGGCGTTTGGACTCGAGGTGGAGGCTAGCCATGGCTGAACGAGTGATCATCCGGGTAGCGGGAACGAAGGATGTGATGGAAGGGGCGGGGGTGCTCGTCCATCGAGCCTTGCCGTCGGAGGCGTTCTCCCACGAGCTGGTCGATCCATTCCTGCTCCTCGACGACGCGACCGTATCGCCCGATGATCCGGGCTTTCCGTCGCATCCGCATCGCGGGTTCGAGATTCTGACGTACCTGCTGCGCGGGAGCCTGGCGCACACGGATGACGCCGGCCACCGAACCGTGCTCCGGGCCGGCGGCCTCCAGCGGATCACCGCCGGCCGGGGGATCTGGCACGGCGAGTCGATCGGCCCGTCGGAGAACGGCCGAGGGCAGGAGGCGCACGGCCTCCAGCTCTGGGTCAACCTGGCGAAGGCGGACAAACAGATCCCGCCGGAGTATCAGCTCGTCGAGCCTCAGGCAATCCTCGCTATCCGCCAGGCGGAGGGCGTCATCGTCCGGCTCCTCGCCGGTGAGCGGACACCGGTCCAGATCCACACGCCGATCCTGTACGTCGACGCCACGGTGCCGTCCGGCGCATCGTTCTCCTGGCCGGTGCCGTCCGGGTGGCAGGGCTTCGTCTACGTCCTGGCCGGCGAGGGCCGCTTTGGCGCCAACGAGGCCGAGGGGGTCGCCCAGCACATCCTCGTGCTGGGGCCGGGGGATCGCCTGACCGCCTGGGGCGTCGGCGACGCCGAACCGCTCCATTTCGTCCTCGCGGCGGGACAGCCGCACCGCGAGCCGGTCCACTGGCGCGGGTCGTACGTCGACTAGCGCGGTTTCGAGAGATAACGAACCGCCAAGACGCCAAGATCGCCAGGGAAGACGCCAGGAATGTCGGGCAGTCGGCTGGTCCGTTCTTGTGCAGCACGCCTTCGCGCCGAACGGTACTGGATGGACGAACCGCGAGGCTCCCTGCCGTGCTCCACGCCGCAAAGCCCCCAGGAACACCCGCGCGTGGACGCGCGGAAGCCGCAGCGCGCGCACCATCCGAGCCGCGACCGTGAGGGAGCCGTTCCCCGACGCCCGGTCGACTCTTGCACGCCGGGGACCGCTCCCTCACGGTCGCGGCTCGGTTCGGTGTCCTCCGCCGGAGTCGGTCGCCGGCCAGCGCGGTCCAGGCCCTGGCGCTCCGGGCGCGCACTTGCGAGTGCGCACTACGAGCCGGCGCGCCCCGCCTCCGCAGCCTCCGCGTGCGCCCCCCGAATCCGCAGATTCGCGACCAGTGTCCGCCTGCGGGTGAGAACTGGTGCCGAATCTGCGGATTCTGGGCGCCCCTACCTCTGTTGACGTAGAGCTCGGCCGTATTCATCGGCCTTGCGATGCCGGCTCACGTGGCTCGGTCAGCACCTGGATCCCGTCGAGAATCTCGCGCACTCGCGTGGCCGAGAGTGTTCCGATCTTTTCACCCAACTGGCTCTTGTCAACCGTGAAGATCTGGGATACGTTGACAACACTCCGTCTCGACAGATTCGCTTCTCCAGGCTCGATCAACACGTTTCCCGGGACCGCCGCCCGCTGGAGATTCGAGGTGAGCGCGCAAACGACGACGGTGCTGAGGCGGCTGCGATTGAAGACGTTGTTCTGGATAACCACGTGTGGGTGGCGATAGCCCGGTTCGGAGCCCGAAGGGTCGCCAAGCTCGATCCAGAAGAGATCGCCCTGATTGATTACCATTCACCCTCCACGATTTGCCGGTGCGGGCGACGCATCTGCCGGCGAAGGGCTTGTTCGTTGGAGTCGGTGGCCTCTTCATAGGCGGCGTTGATTCTCTCAAGGAGCTGCTGACTCTGGTGGCGACGGATGAAGTCTTCCACCGCCAGCGCAAACAGACGACTCCGCGAGATGCCCATCTCCTGGGCCAGAGCCTCAACCCGCTCGAACAGCGGTTGCCGAAGCGAGATCGCAGTCTTGATATTCGCCATGCAGTTATACCGCCTTTCCTACCCGTAGTATAACTACGTCCTGGATGGACGTCAAGACAGCAGGACCGCGAGGGATCGCGGTGGTTGTTTGGCCATTCTTCTCTGATTCGACCGAAGTAGTCCCTGCCCGTCAGGCCGGGCAGGGACTCGTCTCGACGAGGGGCAGGAAAAGACGGTACGGGCGGGCGATGCCAGGCAGAGATCCTGAGCTCGGTTGAGGGTATCCAGTGAATCGAAAGAGGCTCAATCCGTGTTCGCGACGGGTTACCGCGACAAACGGTCCATTGGTAGCGATTCCACTTGGCTCATCCCGATGGAGAGCCTCAGGGAACCGATACGCAGCGATCTCCTGAAAACAGGCGGGATGTCCGCGGAAGACCCTGACACCCGTTCCGGTGACGAGCAGCCCCCGAAGCGCGTCGTAGGTCGTGTAGGCGCTCACCAGGAAGCTCCCCACAGCGGCCATGGGGCGGTGCCTGATGAAGTCTGCCACCGGCAAGCTCGCCATGACCGAAGGCGTGACCGGGTTCGCGACGTCCAGGATTTCAAGGGCGGTGCCGGTCTGCCGATAGGCGCGATTGCCGGCCAGCGCAACGCTATGCGCCGGGTGCTCATAGTTCACGAGGATTGGACGACCTGGCCGAGAGACGTCGAGGATGTGAAACTCCGACTGCCAGCGATTAATGGCATAGACGTACCTGTCCAGGGCATGAAGCTCGGAGTACCCGACCAGGTTCCCGATGCGGCGGTCCTCGTTGCCCGCGTAGAAACCGACGACCGTCGGCGTGATCGGGCTCGAGACGTCGACGACGTGAAGACCGACCGATGTACTTGCGCTGCTGCCACTATCACTGGCAACATAGGCGTAGGTGCCTGTGACGGCAACGGTCGTCGCGCTGGGTAGCGCGTAGAAGCCGATGCGCGTTGGACTGATCGGGCTGCTCACGTCGAAGATGTGCATACCATTGGCGCCGTCGGCAACATAAGCGTGGTTGCCTGCAAGAGCGATGTCCATCGGGCGCGTGTTTGCCGGCGGAAACGGCCCGAGGATGGGCTGTGCTGCCCGCGCCACCACCGTTGGACTCACGGGATTCGAGATGTCGACCACCGCGAAGACGGTCGGATAAACGTAACTCTGCTGTTCGTTGACGACTGCATAGACGAAGTTGCCCCGCATCGCGACCGCAAAGGCCCAACCGGGAAGCTGGCTGACGGGCTCGAGCGTCGGCTCTGACTGGGCTCCAACTGCTGCGTTCGACCCGCCACCCGCGCCGGTAGCATAGCCGCTTCCCACGGTGACCCTTCGCTCGCGCGCATCCACTTGAAGAAGCACTCCGCTCTGGACAGCAAGAATGAGCAAGAGCGGCAATAGACCCCATCTCACGCCGAGGCGTCGCATGGCTCACCTCCCAGTTGCTTGACGAACGTTGGCGGCAGTGGCACAGTTGGACTATGCTGGACGGGGAGCGGCTGCCGGCTGTGCCTGCCGGTAGCATATCGCCCTTGCACACCGGCGTAAAGGAGGTCTCCTGAACACACGACTGTTCGTCATGGTGCTGGGAATCCTCCTGGCGCTTGGCGTAGCACCCATTGCGGCGGAGAACCCCCAGGCGTCGATGGCGCCCTGCACGCACCGGGACTATCGGCCGCCCCCGACGGTGGCCCCGCCGCCCACGCCAGTGCCTACGTTCAACGTCGAGCTCGTCGGCCAGACCGCGGGCGCGGTCTCCGCCGTAGATGTGCAAGGCCAGTATGCCTACGTCGGCGCAGGCCCCCGACTGGTCGTCTTCGACGTAGCCAATCCCGCCCGGCCGACGGTCGTCGGCCAGAGCTCGGTATTCCCCGGCAAGGTGGCGAGGGTTGTCGTCGGCGGAAGATACGCCTACGTACCGGTCGGCAATACCCTGCACATCGTCGACGTCGCCAACCCGAGCGCACCGCTGGAGGTCGGTGCTTGCGAGGTTCCGCTCGGGATCGCCAACATCGCCCTGGCCGGCAACCACACCTACCTTCTCGATTGGAACCGCACGCTGCACGTCGTCGACGTCTCGAATCCGACCCGTCCGACCACTGCCGGCTTCTCGGCGATGTCGGGACACATCTCGGCAATGGCGGCAGTCGACCAGTACCTCTATGCCGGCGACTCGTACGGGCTCAGCATCTACAGCCTGTCCACACCGGTCTCTCTGCAGCGGCTGAGCACCTCTCCCACCCAGGGGTACGCCAAAGGTGTCGCGGTTGCCGGCAGCCTCGTTTATGTGGCAGAGTTCCCCATCTCGCGGACGGACGGCGTGATGGTCGGCGGCGGCCTGGGCATTGTCGACGTCTCGAACCCTGCGAAGCCGGTCCAGGTCGGCTTCACCGGCACACCGTCGCTTGCCGAATCGGTCGTCGTTTCTGGGACGTACGCCTACGTCGTCTCCGGCCGAGACGGCCTGCACGTGATCGACGTGTCCGACGTCGCCAGGCCGGTCGTCGTGGGCGCCTACGTCACCCCGCAGCCGGTCCACTCTGTTGCGGTCGAGGGCTCTTCCGTCTTTCTCAGCGGCGTACAGTCTGCGAGCGGGATGCCGGGCAGTCTAATCGTCGTCGACGTGTCAGACCCGACAAAGCCGACCCTGGCAAGTCTGTACACGACGCTCGCCGAAGCGCGCGACATTGCGGTGGCCGGCAACTACGCCTACGTCGCCAATGGTCAGGGAGGCATGGGCGTCGTCGACGTCGCCGACCCCTCACGGCCGAGCGTGGTCGGCTTCTTCGACACCCCTGGAACCGCCCGGGGGGTGGTCGTAAGCGGCACCCTCGCCTACCTGGCCGACGCCGGCAGCCTCCAGATCGTCGACGTCTCGAATCCGATCAGTCCGACGCTCGTGGGCGCCGAGCACGGGCGCGCGTGGGCGCTTGCCCTGGCTGGAACCACGGCCTACGTCGCTGCCGGTGAGTCCGGCCTGCGGATCATCGACCTCGGCGATCCGGCGAGGCCCGTCGAGATCGGCTCGTCGGCTATCTCCGGCTGGAGTGTCGGGATTGCAGTAACCGGCACGTACGCTTTCGTCGCGAATCCGGCACGAAGGCTCCGCGTTTTCGACGTGTCAAACCCGGCAAGACCCGTCGAAGTCGGATACTGTGCGGTGTTCGACTGGCCCGAGCAGCCTGTTCTGGCCGGCACCTATGCGTACGTTGTCGACCACTTCGGTGGCCTGCGGATCCTGAATGTTGCCGACCCGGCCCGACCGGTCTACCTCGCCCGCTACAACGAGTGGCCTGGCAGCATGAGGGGAGTTGCCGTCTCCGGCCACTACGCCTATCTTGCCGCTGCTCTGGGAGGTCTCCGCGTCCTTGACGTGGCCGATCCCGCGCATCCGAGGCTGATCGGCTCCTATCTGGCGCCGGGAGACGCCCGCAGCGTTGCGGTCGCCGGCAGCTCCATCTATCTCGCCAATGACAGTGGCCTCTGGATCCTGCGGTTCACCGGACCCGACGGCGAGGCGACGCCCACGCCAACGGCAACGGCGACTCCGGTGGCGGCGCCGACGTTCCAGCCAGGATGTCCGACGTACCAGATCTATCTGCCGTTCATTCGCCGGTAGCCCTGCATGCCCTGGGCAGGCGGTCCCGGCACCGTGGCGGTTTTCGATGTTGCTCCTATCGCCGTCCGTCCACCTTCCACCCGAGCGCAGTCATGAAGCGGTGCTTGATCCAGGTCGGGTCCATGGGCGGGCGGCCGGCTGAGCTGCCCGGCTCGACCTTCGCGACAATCACCGTTGGCCCTGTCGAGTTGAGCGCGGCGACGAAGGCCTCTTCAAAGGCGGCTTCATCCTTCACGGTGACGGCGCGGGGAATGCCCGCTCCGCGCGCCATTGCCGCCAGGTCGGTGGTCCGAGCGGTCGCCGTCGGCTGCTCGCCGGTCAACTGGTTCATCCCGTTGTCCCAGACGACGTGGATGAGGTTCGCCGGCGCCTGCATCGCCTCGGTGCAGAGCGCGCCCAGGTTCATCAGGAGACTGCCGTCCCCGTCGAGGACGATCACTTTCCGATTCGTCTGGACCAGCGCCAGCCCGAGTCCTATCGAGGGCGCCAGCCCCATCCCGCCCCAGATGTAGAAGTTCTCCGGCCGGTCGCCCGCCAGGTAGAGGTCATACGCCGGGTTGCCGAGGCTGGCGACGATCGGCTCGTCGGTCACGTGGCGGAGGATGATGCGGGTGCCGGTCGCTCTATCCATGGGTCTTGCCTCCGCTGAGCAGCGTGGGGATGATGACGGCCACCGGCTGATGGCCGGCGAAAGCCATCCCGATGGCGCCCTGGATCGTCGGGCGGACTTCCTCCAGACGGTACGGCGTAAAGTGGCACAGGCCGACGCTGTCCAGGACCGGCCGCAGGGCACGTCCCATCGGGATCTGCGTGCCGTTGAAGTCGCCGAGGTCTCCCCGATGGCTGATGACCAGGAGCATCGGGATCTGATACGGGACGACCACGGACGCCAGCGCGCCCAGGCTGTTGCCGATCCCGCTGTTCTGGCAGAGCAGCGCGCCCCGGACACCGCCCAGGTAACCGCCGACGACGACGCCGACCCCTTCTTCCTCCCGTGTCACCGGGACGACGCGAAAGAAGGGATCCGCCTCCAGGCGCTCGATCAGATGCGAGAGAATCTTGTCCGGCACGTAGGCGATCAGCCGGACCTGCTGCGCCTTCAGCTCGTCGAAGGCGATGTCGGACCAATCCAGTTCCATTGCAACTCCTCACCCCAGGTTGGTGGCGCATCCGACAGGTCTGTTGCCGACTGGCTCGCCCCCACATCGTCATGCTGAGCCGCAGCGAAGCATCTCCCGGGCGCTGCCCATTCGAAACGGGGAGATGCTTCGCTGCGGCTCAGCATGACGGACGGGGAGGCGTCTGCATCGCGTATTGCTTGGCGCTCTTGGCGTCTTGGCGGTTCAGCCTTCCTGCACGCTGCTCTAGACAACCCCACTCACCCGCAGCTCGGCGATCTCGGCCGGCGTGTAGCCCAGCTCCTGCAGGATCTGATCGGTGTGCTGGCCGACCGCCGGCACCGGGTCCATACGCTGGGGCATGGCGGAAAGGTTCATGGGATGCGCCAGTGCCCGAACCCGGCCGGCCGGCGAGTCGACCTCGTGCCAGCGGTCGCGCGCGGCGAGCTGGGGATGGCCGACGACGTCGTCCACCTCGTTCAGCCGGCCCCAGGGCACGTCGGCCTGCTCCAGTCGGGAGATGAGCTCGTCGGCGGTTGCCGTCGCGAAGACCGCCTCGATCAGCGCCTCCAGGTCCTGCCGGTTCGCCACCCGATCGTCGTTGGTCGCAAAGCGCGCGTCGGCGGCCAGCTCCGGGCGCCGGAGGACGATCCGGCAGAACGCCTGCCACTCCCGCTGGTTCTGGACGGCCAGATTGACGTACCGGCCGTCCCCTGCCCGGTACGGTCCGTACGGCACGATCATGTTGTGCCGCATGCCCGCACGCGCCAGACGCTTCCCCCGGTACATCCAGTGGTACATCGGCGGCATCATCCATTCCGCCATCGCGTCGAGCAGCGAGACTTCGACGTGCCGGCCTCGACCGCCCGCACCGTCGGCCAGCCGCTGGTAGAGCGCGGCCAGGATGCCCGAGAACGCGTAGACCCCGGCACCGGCGTCGACGATCGAGATTCCGACCTTGGCCGGCGCCTCAGGCGTGCCGGTCATGGCGACGATGCCCGCCTCACCTTGAAGAAGCAGGTCGTACGCCTTCTTCGTGCGCTCCGGTCCGGCGTTCCCGTAGCCCGAGATCGAGCAGTAGACGAGGGATGGATAGCGATCCAGCAGCGTCGGGGCGTCGAGGCCGAGCCGCTCGGCGACGCCCGGCCCGGCGTTCTGGACGAAGACGTCGGCGCGCGCTAGCAGCCGGTGAAGGATGGTCTGGCCGGCGGGCGACTTCGCGTCCAGCGTCAGGCTCTGCTTGCCGCGATTCAGCCAGACGAAGTAGGCGCTCTGGCCTTTCACGGCCCCATCGTAGTGGCGCGCAAAATCGCCCGCGCCGGGCCGCTCGATCTTGACGACCGTCGCGCCCAGATCGGCCAGGTGCCGGGTGCAGAGTGGCGCCGCCACCGCCTGCTCGAAGGCGATAACCCGAATCCCCTGGAGGGGATAACCCTCGTCCATTAGCTCTCAGCTTTCAGCAGTCAGCGTTCAGCAATCAGCGGTCAGCAGTCAGCGTTCAGCAATCAGCTTTCAGCCATCGGGTCGGCCCCTCATCGCCGACTGCTGACTGCCGACTGCCGACTGCTGACTGCTGACCGCTGACTGCTGACCGCTAATACGATTTCGGCATCCCGAGCACGTGCTGGCCGAGAAAGGCGAGCACAAGGTTGTTGTTGATCGGCGCGACGAGAAAGAGCCGGGTCTCACGGAACTTCCGCTCGATGGCGTACTCACTGGCGAGGCCGTAGCCGCCGTGGACGTTCATCGCGACGTTGGCGGCCTCCCAGGCGGCCTCGCTGGCGAGGTACTTCGCCAGATTCGCCTCGGCACCGCACCGCTCGCCGCGGTCGAAGAGCGTCGCGGCCTTGAAGCGCATCAGATCGGCCGCTTCGACTCTCGCGTAGGCGGCGGCGATGGGAAACTGGACCCCCTGGTTCTGGCCGATGGGCCGGCCGAAGACGACGCGCTCCCCGGCGTAGCGGCTGGCCCGTTCGACGAACCAGCGGCCATCGCCGATGCACTCGGCGGCGATCAGGATGCGCTCGGCGTTCCAGCCGTCGATGATGTACCGGAAGCCTCTCCCCTCCTCGCCGATCAGGTGGTCGGCCGGGACCTCCAGATCGCTGATGAAGAGCTGGTTGGTCTCGTGGTTGATCATCGTCTCCAGCGGCCGGACCTCGATACTCTTGCCGGCGGTGCGCAGGTCCACGAGAAAGACCGAGATGCCCTGGGTCTTGTCGGCGACGTCATCGTAGCGCGTCGTGCGAGCCAGCAGGAGCATCAGGTCGGAGTGCTGGACCCGGGAGATGAAGATCTTCTGGCCGTTGACGACATAGCGGTCGCCGCGGCGCTCGGCGAAGGTGCTGATCCGGGTTGTTTCCGAGCCGGCGTTGGGCTCGGTGACGCCGAACGCCTGGAGGCGCAGCTCGCCGCGGGCGATCTTCGGCAGATAGGTGCGCTTCTGCCACGCGTTGCCGTGGCGGAGGAGCGTCCCCATGATGTACATCTGGGCATGGCAGGCGGCGCTGTTGCCGCCCGACCGGTTGATCTCTTCGAGGATGAGCGAGCCTTCGAGGATGCCCAGCCCGGCGCCGTCGTACTCCTCCGGGATGAGCGCGGCGAGCCAGCCGGCGCGTGTCAGCTCCTGGACAAACGCCTCGGGGTACGCACGCGCCTCGTCCAGCTTGCGCCAGTACTCGTCGCCGTAGCGATGGCAGATGGCGCGGACCTGTTCACGGATCGCCTGTTGTGCCGATGTGAGTCGAAAGTCCACGTTGCCTCCAAGAGCGCAGCGAGCGCCGAGCGTCCCAGTCCGACACGGCGCTATGATACTCCCATCACGCTGGAGCTTCAACTCCCGGAGAACTCGTAGGAACTCGTGGGAACTCGTAGCTTGGCGATGGCACATTCCAGGGGACATCTGCCACAACGGCGTTGGTAGTGCCTGCCCTGGGCCGCCGGCGACCCTTGTCCAGGCCGCTGTTGGGAAGTCGGTCGGAATCCTCCGGTAGCCCGGGGGCCGGGCGCTGATGGAGATTTACGAATTGATCCGGTATTTGGGATGCCCGATGCCCTCCGTAGGGGCGCAATTCATTGCGCCCAGGGCGTGATCAATCACGCCCCAACGGTTTATTGCACCATCTACCAGATCTATTCGGAAACCTACATCAGCGGCAACTACGAGCCGGGAGCGCGTCCCGGCTCGTAGTTGCCGCTGATGAAGGTTGACTATTCAGCCAGGTATTCC
>JACQGW010000057.1 GCA_016199325.1 Chloroflexota bacterium | reverse complement strand
GCCGCGACCGTAAGGGAGCGCTCCCCGTCTTTCCGAGCCGCGACCATAAGGGAGCGGTCTCCGGCGCTCAGCCGCCGGGCAGAGCGCCGGAGACCGCCGGCAAGGCTGAGAGCTACTGCCGTGCTGTGTCCCCAGGGAACAGGGGGGCCACTATCCTCCCTGCTGCAAGAATGGCTCTTCATACCCGGTGGCGCCCGTCAGGGCATGGCCGACTCCTATGCAAACTCCAATAGGGTTGATTGGAGCGGCTTGCGGAAAGATTGACCAGGCGAACAATCACCATTAGGGAGCCGGGCGCTAGAAGCGCCAACTACGAACCTGGATGCTCCGTCCTGTGGCCTTCGAGGTGACGATTGGGGCCGCTCCTGATTACAGTGGACCACCACCGTGGTCTTGATAGGTAGCGCCCGTCGAACGTTGACGGAATGACGCATGACGGAATGACGTATGACGCATGATACCGGCAAGCCGCATCCATCACAATCAGCGTGGCCGGCCACTAGACTAACCCGTACTCGGACATCGCCCGCGCTCGGGAGATCTTCTCCTCTCGGAGATCGCGCAGGACCAGGTCGCGGTCGCGTTGGAGCGGGTCGCCGTAGCCGCCAGCACCGGGCGTTCGGATAGATATCGTGTCGCCGTCTCCCAGTTGGTTGCGGCTGCTCCTGGTGCCGTTGGCGTGGCTGCGGCGGATCTGGACGGCGGCGGGAGCGCCGGGCTTGCCGCCAAACAGCCCCCACGGGGTGGTTGTCACGCGCGTGGCCGAGCAGGTGCAGAACGCCTCGTGTCCCAGAACCTGGATCTCGCGGTGGATGGCCATGCCCCCACGCCAGCGGCCCGGCCCGCCGGAATCCTCAACCAGCTCGTAGCGGTCGACCTTCAGCGGGTACTCTTCCTCCAGGCACTCCACCGGCAGGTTGGAGGTGTTCGTGATGTGTACCTGGACCCCGTCCAGACCGTCCTTGGTGGCCCGCGCGCCGAAGCCGCCGCCGAGGGTCTCGATGTAGACGTAGTAGCTCCCGGAGCGGGGATCGACGCCGGAGAAATAGACGGCGGTGTTGGCCCCATTACAGGCCGCGATGATGCGGTCGGGCACCGCCGGAGCCAGCGCGCCGTGGATGAGGTCGACCACCCGCTGGCAGGTCTGCGAGCGGCTGTTCACCGCGGCCGGCGGGGCGCAGTTCAGGACGCTTCCCCGCGGAGCCGACACCGTGATCGGCCGGTACATGCCGGCGTTGGGCAGAATGGTCGGGTCGACCACCGTCTTGACGGCGTAGTAGACGGCGGTCAGCAGGGCGGTCCAGACCATGTTGAGCCCGGCCCGGACCTGCGGCGGAGCGGCGAAGTCCAGGTGCATCTCGTCGCCCCGAACGGTGATCGTGACCTCCATCCGAAGCGGGTTGGCGAGCTCCTCGCTGTCGAAGTCGTCGGCGAAGTGGTAGGCGCCATCGGGGATGCGGGCGATTCCGGCGCGGGTCTTGCGCTCGGCGTAGTCGAGCAGCTCCTCGGCGGCTGCCAGCACCGTCGCCCGGCCGTACCGGTCGCAGAGCGCCTGAAACCGGCCGATCCCCAGATAGTTGGCGGCCTGCTGCGCGCGCAGGTCCGCCAACCGCTCGGGTGGGACCTGGCAGTTGACGAGGATGATCTCGAGGACGTCTTCCTGGAGCTCGCCCCGGTTGCAGAGCTTGACGACCGGGATGCGCAGCCCCTCCTGATAGATGTGGGCGTGGCCCCGGTCGACGAAGTCGGCGTGGTGGGCCAGGTTGGCGACGTAGGCCACGAGCTCGCCCTGGTGGAAAACCGGGGAGGCCAGAACGATGTCGGGCAGGTGGGTGCCGCCGCCGTTGTAGGCGTCGTTGCCGACGAAGACGTCGCCCGGCTGGATCTGGGCAGGGGAGTAGCGCCGGGTGATCTCCTGGACAATGCCCAGCAGCGAGCCCAGATGCATGGGGATGTGCTCGGCCAGGATGAGCGTCTGGCCGCGCGCGTCGAACAGCGCCACAGAGCAATCCCGGCGCTCCTTGATGTTCGGGGAATAGCTGGCCCGGATGAGCGCCATCCCCATCTCCTCCACGATCGAGGAGAGGGCGTTGCCGATGACTTCGACGGTGATCGGATCAATCGCTCTGGTCAGCACCATGTTCACCCCCCTGTGTGCCCGGCCATCGTACACAGTTGCGACAGGTGCGTCAAAGACCATCCCGACTACCGACGTCCCATCCTCTGGTACGGTCTGGCCGAGGTCCTGGTGGGGATCTCGGCACTGGCCACACCCGCCGCACTTGCCGCCGTCGAGCGGCTCTATGCCGCGCTGTACGCGGCCATCCTGCCTGAGTTCGGCGTCCTGACGCTCCTGCGGTTCATCCTCGCCTTCGCCGTCCTGCTCATCCCGACGACCCTGATGGGCGCGACGCTGTCGATCGTCGTCAAGTCGTCGCTCCTCCAGACCGAGCGGCTTGGCGAGCGCGTCAGCCTCCTGTACGCGACGAACACCGCCGGTGCCATCGCCGACGTGTTGCTCGCCGGGCTCTACCTGGTCGGCGGCCTCGACATCAACACCTCGTTCCACCTGGCCGCGGCGCTCAACCTGCTCGTCGGAGTGGTCGAGATCGCCGCCTCGCTCGCGCTGGGTCCTGTTCCCGCGTCGCGCGTCATACGTCATGCGTCACCCGTGTCGAGGCCGCCACTTCGCTCGCGCCGGGTCCTGTTCCCGCCAACCGTGCGGGGAAACCGGTGTCGTCCGCTGCGGACGATGCTGCGCATCCGGCCGGTCCCGTGCTCTCCGACCGCGTCCGGCGAATCGTTCTGCTCGTCGGCGGCAAGCGCCCGCTGCGGCTCGACCGGTCCGCCTTCGACGGGCGGCTGCGCGATCCGACGACGCGCGAGGCGCTGGCCGCGGTCGGAATCGGCAGCTTCGACGCGCTGCTCGCCCTCGCCTGGGCCGGGCCGGGGGAGATCCGGCAGTACGCCGGCCCCGGCCCGATCCTGACCGACGATCGGCCGATGGTCGAATACTACCTGTCGCTGCCACGCCGCGAATCGCTCCGGAATGTCGAGCAGGTGCGCGGCGATGTCCGCCGGTACGTCGAGTAACGGGGAGCGGGTTGTCAACGAAGTCCCGCCTTGACAAGCCACCAGGCTCTCATCCGTTCAATCCGTTCCCTGAATCCGCTGACAGCAGCTTCCCCAGAGTCGTTTGACAGACCCACCAGAGTTATGATATAGGTTCCCAATGTCTCTCGCGCCTCTCTTTCGCGTCCTTCGCGCCCCCTTCGCGCCTGTCGCGGTCCGAGCGCCCCTCGCGGTCCAGGCAGTCTATCGTTCTCGTGAGCACTTTTCCGGGAGGAAGGAGACCCATCCGGTCATGAGCAAGCGCATCTGGCATCTGCTATCCGCCATCGTCCTCGCGTCCTTTATCGTGGCCGCGTGCGCCGCCCCCGCGCCTGCACCGGCGCCCCAGGCGGCGGCGCCGACCACAGCGCCGGCTGCCGCGCCGACTGCGGCGCCGGCGGCAAAGCCGACGACCCCTCCGGCTGCGCCCGCAGCCGCGGCGACGGCGGCGCCGACCGCTGCCGCTGCCGCCAAGCCCGCCGGCACCATCTGGTCCTCGCGGGCACTGGTCATCGGCGCCTGCTGCGACGAGCCCAAGAGCATCGACCCGGCGGTGGCTATCGACATCCCCGGCACCCGCATCGTCACGGCCGCCTACGAGGGCCTGACCCGATACAAGCCGGGCAAGCCCGAGATCGAGCCCTGGCTGGCCACGAGCTGGACGATCTCGCCCGACAGCCTCATCTACACCTTCAAGCTCCGCAAGGGCGTCAAGTTCCACGACGGCACCGAGTTCAACGCCGACGCGGTCAAGGCTTCCTTCGACCGGGTCAAAGCCATGAAGCTCGGCGTCGCCTTCTTCCTGGACGCCATGAGCGAAGTCAAGATCGTCGACGACGCCACGGTCCAGATCACCCTGAGCAAGCCCGACATCGCCTTCTTCTACGGCGTTCCCCGCATCAAGATCATCAGCCCGGCTGCCCTCAAGGCGAACCAGAAGGGCACCGACTGGGCTGCCGACTTCTTCCGGGAGAACACGGTCGGCACCGGGCCGTACAAGCTGAACCGCTGGGACCGCGGCCGGCAGACGGAGATGGTGGCGTTCCCCGACTACTGGAAGGGCTGGGAAGGCAAGCACATCCAGCGGATCGTCGACCGCTACTCGCTGGACCTCTCGACCAAGCTCCTCCTACTGGAACAGGGCGAGCTGGACCTGGTGGAGCCGGTGAACATCTCCGACGTGAAGCGACTGAAGGCCAACGCGAAGATTAAGATCGACGCGGTCGACGTCATTCGGGGCTACTACCACACGATCAACAACCAGCGCGGGCCGCTCAAGGATCCCCGCGTGCGGCAGGCGATGCTCCTGGCCTTCCCGTACGACCAGATGATCGGGGACCTGATGGCCGGCTATGCGACCCCGATGAAGTCCATGACCACCAGCAACATGGACGGCTACTGCGCGGTCGGTGAACCGAAGCAGGACCTCAAGAAGGCCAAGGAGCTGCTGGCCCAGGCCGGCTATCCTAACGGCGGGTTCAAGCTCTCGCTGATCTATCTGCCGGGCATCGAGCCGGAGCGCCAATCCGCCCAACTGTTCAAGGCCGCCTTGGCCGAGCTGAACATCGACCTGGACATTCAGCAGAAAGAGTGGGGCACGCTGCTGGAGGCGCAGAAGCGGGTCGAGACGGCACCGGACTTCTCGGCGCTCTACGTCACCTCGCCGATCCCCTACGCCGGCGCCCAGCTCTTCCGCCTCGGCCACTCCAGCATCAAGGGGACCAGCTACAACTGGCAGTTCTACGACAATCCGGAGTTCGACAAGCTGGTCGAGGAAGCGCAGCGCACGACCGACGCGCCCAAGCGCAACGATCTGCTCTGCAAGGCGCAGAAGATGATGACGGATGACGCGGCGATCATGCCGATCATGAACCAACAGAATCTCACCGCGGTTCGCACCCGTCTGGTCGGTTTCACGTATGATCCGTATGGCTACACCTTCGACGTCCATGCCTACGATCTCCACATCGAAGGCGACTGAGAAACGGATGAGCCGCAGTGACGCCGAGAACGCAGCGGCTTGCTGCGATTGACGCTCAGGGTTTAGTCGAAGGATGAAAGTGCCGCTGATCGTCGAGCGATTGCTGTCGCTCGTCGTCATCCTGTTTGGTATGACGGTGATCACGTTCTTCGTCGCGCGGGTGGTGCCGGCCGATCCGGCCCACCTCGCGGCGGGCGTGGACGCGCCGCCCGCGCAGGTCGAGGCGATGCGCAAGGCGCTCGACCTGGACAAGCCGCTCCCCGCCCAGTTCTGGACCTATCTGACCGGCGTGCTGCGGGGTGACCTCGGCCGGTCGCTGGCGTCCCGCCGTCCGGTTCTGGACGACCTGAAGCTCTACTTCCCGGCGACGCTGGAGCTCTCGATCATTGCCATCGTCGTCTACGTCGTGGTCGGCATCCCGCTGGGGGTGGCGTCGGCGCTCAACCGGGGGCGCGCCGCCGACTACGTCATTCGGCTGACCACCATCACCGGGCTGGCGATCCCCGCCTTCGTCCTGGGCCTGCTGCTCCAGCTCATCTTCGCGCGCGCCCTGGGATGGCTTCCCCTGGAGGGCAGGCTCAGCTCGTCGATTCCCCCGCCCCCGTACGTGACCGGCATGTACACGGTCGACAGCTTGCTCGCGGGCGACTGGGAGGCGTTTTCGTCGGCCGTCCGCCATTTGATCCTGCCGGTGCTGAGCCTTGCGCTGGGCAGACTGGCCGTCGCCGCCCGCTTTACGCGGACCTCGCTCCTGGAAGTGCTGAGTCTGGACTACGTTCGAACGGCGCGCGCAAAGGGTCTGGCCGAGCAGATCGTCATCTACCGGCACGCGCTCGCCAACGCCCTGATCCCGGTGGTGACGATCATCGGCATTCAGATCGGCTATCTGCTGGGCGGCACGGTCCTGGTCGAAATGGTCTTCACCTGGCCGGGGCTGGGGCGGTACGCTGTGGCATCGATCTTCAACTTCGACTTCTACTCGGTTATCGGCGTCACGCTGGTGGTCTCCACCGCGTTCGTCCTGACCAACTTCGCGGTCGACCTGCTCTACCGCGTGATCGATCCGCGGCTGCGGGTCTGAGGTCGAGGGATCCTTGGCTCTTACTGAAGCACGCCAACACCCATTCTCGATGGCGGCGATCCAGCCGGCACGGCTCGCCGGGCGGTGGCGCCGGTACAAGCATCTGGCGTTCGGGCTCCTGATTCTCCTTCCCTTTCTCCTCTTTGTCCTGTTTGCGGACGTGCTGGCCACCCACGACCCGATCAAGATCTCGGCGAAGGAGAGCTTCGAGCCGCCCAGCGCCGCGCACTGGTTCGGCACCGACGAGATGGGCCACGACGTCTACAGCCGGGTCGTCCACGGCTCCCGGGTCTCGCTGACGGCGGCCGTCGTCACGATCCTCTGCGCCACCGCCATCGGGGTCGTCACCGGCGTCATCGCCGGCTACCGGGGCGGTCGGATCGAGCGGCTCATCATGAGCATCGGCGACATGGTGCTCTCGTTCCCAAGCCTGATGCTGGCGATGGCGGTCGCGGCGGCACTGGGGCCCAGCCTGATGAACTCGATGCTGGCGGTGGCCGCCGTCTGGTGGCCCATCTACACGCGGCTGATGCGCGGTCTGACGCTCCAGATCAAGCACAGCGGCTATGTCGAAGCCGCCCGGGCGGGTGGCGCCAGCGCCTTCCACATCATTCGCCGGCATATCCTGCCGAACGCGCTCAGCTCGCTGAACGTCCGCGTCAGCCTGGACCTGGGCTACGCGGTGCAGACGCTTGCCAGTCTGGGCTTTATCGGCCTGGGCGCGGCTGCGCCGACCCCGGAATGGGGCGCAATGGTGAGCTGGGGGCGGACGTACTTCCTCACCTTCTGGTGGGTGGGCGGTTTTCCGGCGCTGGCCATCGTGCTCGTCGTCATCGGCACGAGCCTCGTCGGCGATGCGCTCAACGATCTCTGGAATCCAAGCCTGGTGGAGAACGATTAGAGGATGGACTATCACCTGGGTTTTGACATCGGCGGCACCTTCACCGATCTGGCGCTCCTGGACTCGACGACCGGCCAGATCGCGGTGCATAAGGTCCTGACGACGCCGGAGGACCCGGCACGCGGCGCCCTGGACGGCATCCAGGATTTCCTCGCTCGGCAACGGCTCTCGCACGAAGACCTCGGCAACGTCATCCACGCGACGACCCTCGTCGCCAATACCTTGATCGAGCACAACGGCGCGCTGGTCGGCCTGATCACGACGCGCGGCTTCCGTGACATCCTCGAGATCCGCACCGAACAGCGCTACGACATCTACGACCTGTTCCTCCGGTATCCCCCGCCCCTCAGCCCTCGCCACCTGCGGCGGGGCGTTCGCGAGCGGATCGACCGGGACGGGCGCGTCCTCGAAGCCGTCGACCCGGCGGAGATCCGCCAGGTGGTCGCCGACTTCAAGGCCCAGGGCGTCGAGGCGATTGCCGTGTGCTTCCTCCACGCCTTTCGCAACCCGATTCACGAGCGGCAGGTCGAGGCGATCGTGCGCGCCGAGTGGCCGGAGGTGCCGCTCTCGCTGTCGAGCGCCGTCGCGCCGGAGATCCGTGAGTACGAGCGCACCTCGACGACCGCCGCCAACGCCTACGTGCAGCCGCTGATCGCTCGCTATCTGCGGGCGCTCCGGGACGACCTGCAGGCGGCGGGCTTCCGGGGCCAGTTCTACCCGATGCTCTCCTCCGGCAACATCACGCCCGTCTCGGCGGCCATCGAGCAGCCCATCCGCCTGGCGGAGTCGGGGCCGGCGGCCGGTGCCATCGCCGCCGTCCACTATGGCGGCCTGGCCGGCTGGCAGAACCTGCTCTCCTTCGACATGGGCGGCACGACGGCGAAGCTCTGCCTCATCCACGAGGGCCAGCCGACGATTGCGCCCGCCCTTGAGGTGGGCCGGGTCCATCGCTTCAAGAAGGGCAGCGGCTACCCGCTCCAATTCCCAACCGTCGAGATGCTGGAGATCGGCGCGGGCGGGGGATCCATCGCCTGGATCGACTCGCTGGGCCTCCTGAAGATCGGCCCGCAGAGCGCGGGCGCCAGCCCCGGGCCGGCCTGCTACGGCTTTGGCGGCCAGCACCCGACGGTGACGGACGCCGATCTGGTGCTCGGCTATCTGAACGCAGAGTACTTTCTGGGCGGCCAGATGCGGCTGGACGTCGAGGCGGCCCGAGCGGCGCTCCGGCGCATCGCCGAGCCGCTGGAGATGGACGTCCTCCAGGCGGCCTACGGCATCCACCGCCTGGTCAACGAGAACATGGCCTCGGCGGCCCGGATCCATGTCATCGAGCAGGCGCGGGACCCGCGCAAGTACGCCCTGGTGTCCTTCGGCGGCGCCGGACCGGTCCACGCCGCCGGCGTCGCCCGCATCCTCGGCAGCCCCGAGGTCATCGCGCCGCCGAGCGCGGGGGTCACGTCGGCCATCGGCCTGCTGATCGCGCCGACCGCCTTCGACTTCGCCCGCTCCTATCCGACGGCGCTGGCCGGCGCCAACTGGCCGGCGATTGGCGAGCTCTTCGCCGAGATGGAGGAGCGTGGCCTGGATCTCCTCGACGAGGCCGGGGTGGCTCGCGAGGAGGCGGTCGTCAGGCGGAGCGCCGACGGGCGCTTCGAGGGCCAGTTGCACGAGATCGAGATCCCACTGCCCGACGACCTCGGCCAGATCGACGTCGCCGAGTTCACCCGGCGCTTCAACGCCCAGTACGAGCTGCTCTATCACCACCTGCCCAGCCAGATGCCCATCGAGCTGCTGACCTGGCGGGTGACCGTCTCGGGACAGCGGGCCCCGGTCCGCCTGGCCCGGCTCACGCCGAGCGAGGAGCCGGCCGATGTCGCGCTGAAGGGGCACCGCCCCGTCTACTTCGCCGAGGCCGGAGGGTTCTCCTCCACGCCCGTCTACGATCGGTACCGGCTGGCGCCCGGCATGCGATTGCCCGGCCCGGCCGTCGTCGAGGAGCGTGAGTCGACGACCATCATTCCCCCGGGCATGTCGGCGCACCTGGACGACTACCTGAACCTGCACATCGATGCGAGAGTGGAACTGTGAGCAGCGGGCACTTTGATTCCCTGACGCTGGAGATCCTCTGGCAGCGGCTGATTACGACCGTCGACGAGATGGCGGCGATCCTCGTGCGGACCTCGTTCTCGACCGTCGTCGGGGCGGCCAACGACTTCGGCTGTGAGGTCATGGACGCCGAAGGGCGCTCCCTGGCCCACGCCACCCGCTCCATGCCCGTGTTCAACCGCACGCTGCCCAACGTGACGCGCGCCGTCATGGCGAAGTACGGCCCCGGCGGCGTTCGGCCGGGCGACGTCTACATCGCCAACGACCCCTGGCTGAACGCCGGCCATCACCCCGACATCGCGGTGATGACCCCGTTTTTCCACCAGGGCCGGCTGATGGGCATCGCCGGCAGCATCGCCCACGTCACCGACCTCGGCGGGGCGCTCGACCGCAACCACGTCCGTGAGGCGTACGAGGAGGGCTTGCTCATCCCCATCGCCCGCCTCTACGACGAAGGGCGGCTTAACGAGACGGTCGTGGACTTCATCGCCGGCAACGTGCGGGTGCCGGAGATGGTCGTCGGCGACGTCCACGCCCAGGTGGCGGCCAATCAGGCGGGCGGCGAGAAGATCCTGGCGCTGATGGACGAGTATGGGCTCGACGACCTCAAGCCCGTCACCGCCGACATCCACGCTCGCTCAGAGGCGGCGATGCGGAACGCGATCCGCGCCGTGCCGGATGGCGAGTACCGCTCCCGCGTCACCTTCGACGAATTCGACCGGCCGCTCCACATCGACTGCCGCGTCGAGGTCCAGGACGACGAGCTCCTGATCGATTTCACCGGCACGTCGCCGCAGCAGCCGCGGGGTGGCATCAACTGCACCTGGGTCTACACCCGCGGCCACACCTCGTATGGCCTCAAGTGCATCCTGCTGCCCGAGGTGCCGAGCAACGCCGCCGTCTACCGGCCGATCCACCTGGTGGCGCCGGAGGGGTGCATCCTGAACGCCCGCCACCCGGCCTCGGTCCAGATGCGCACCAAGACCGGCTGGTACGTCCATCACGCGCTCTTCGCGGCCTTGGCCGGGGTCCTGCCGGACCGGGTGATGGCGCCGCCGGGGCTGATGGGCGGCTGCACGGTGTACGCCAAGCCGCGGGCTGGCAACAAGGCGTACCATTCCTGGTTCTTCAACGGCGCCGGCGGTGGGGCGGGCGCCCGGACCGACGGCAACGCCGGCTTCATCTACCCCAGCAGCGCCTCGAACGTGCCGATCGAGCTCTTCGAGGTCGCCGTCCCGCTGGTGGTGACGGAGAAGGAGTTCCGGCCCGATTCGGCCGGCGCCGGACGGCGGCGCGGCGGGGTCGGCCAGCGCATGTCGTTCCGGCTGCTCGACGGCTTCGACGGCACGACCAACGTCTCCCTCGGCGTCCATGCCCAGAACGTGCAGCAGTTCGGCCTGAACGGCGGACTCGCCGGGCAGATGGCGGAGATCGGGCTGAATGGACGGAGGCTCGATCGCGAGGAGAAGCTGGTCGAGTCGGGCGGGATGCCCCTGTCCGATCCGCGCGTCGTCGTCAACCTCGAGCTTGCCGGCGGCGGCGGCTTCGGTCCGCCGGAGGAGCGCGAGATCGCCCTGGTCCGGGACGACGTGATCGCCGGCCTCGTCTCCGCCGAGCAAGCCGCTCAGGTGTACGGGGTCGTGATCGATCCGGCCACCTTCGCCGTCGACGAAGCGGCGACGGCGCGCCGAAGGTCGGAGAGAAGAACGAGCTGTCAACGGATTCGGGGAACGGATTGAGCGGATTAGAACGGAGGGTCGGCG
>JACQGW010000053.1 GCA_016199325.1 Chloroflexota bacterium | reverse complement strand
TCACTCACGTTCGCGGCTCGGTTCGGTGACCTCCGTCGGAGTCGCGCGTCGGACAGCGTGGTCAAGACTCTGACGCACGGGAGCGCACTTGCGAGTGTACACTACAAACCTGCGCGTCCCGCCTCCGCAGCATCCGCGCCTCCGCGTGCGCTATGCCTCCACCGTCACCCGGCAGCGCAGGCGGACGCCGGGGTTGGGCTCGTGGGGGTCGGTGCCGAAGGCGGTCTCGTCGGCCAGGAGGTTCTCGAAGAAGTTGCCGGCGATCACCGCTTTTACTTTGCCTTCGACCTGGCCGTTGCGGACGACCAGCGCCTGCTCGGCCGTGACCGAGTAGTTCCCGCTCGCCGGATCCTGCGTGTGCATCCCGAGGACCTGGTGGACCAACAGCCCGTCGCCGACCGTCTCGATCAGCCGGGGAAAGAGCTGGATCCGGTCGGAGTAGAGGTAGACCTGGCCGCCGGGCGTCGGCGGAAAGCCGGTGATGGCGGCGTACTTCAGATCACAGAGCGGCCGGACGAGCCGGCCCGCCTCGACGGCAACGGCGACGCCGCCGGGGACGCCCTCGCTCGTGCACGACTCGGTCGCCAGCTCCCACGGCACCAGCGAGTTCACCTCCAGGCGCAGGTCGGGCCGGATCACTGCCTTGCCGCTCTTGAAGTCGTCCAGGCTGTGGACCGACTGGCGATTGGCGACGAGGCTCCCGGAGAGGTTGCGTACCAGGTACATGCCGATGAAGCCTGCGGCGACCCGGGGGGCGAGGATCACGGGCAGGTCGCCGGAGGCGAGCCGCCCGGTCCGCCGGAGGCGCCGGCTCGTCTCGCCGACGTCGGCGATGATACGCTCGGCTTCCTCCTCCGGGATCAGGCGGCGCTTGCCGTAGCCGTTGCTGTAGAGGCTGTCGGCCGCCAGCCAGAAGCCGAACGACGTCTGCTCGGTCCGCGCCGAGAGCCCGCGGGAGTTGGCGACGGTTCGCTCGGCACGGCCGGCCGAGACGCCGGCGTCCAGGAATCGGACGTCGAAGGCCCGGATCTCGCGGTCGGCCCGCCGCAGGATCTCCAGAGCGAAGCCCACCTCGCCGCCGAGCAGGTCGGCGACGGTCGGATCGTACACCTGGACCTCAGGGATCGGCTCCGGCGCCCAGAGGCCCGGCGCATTGGGGTCGCGATAGGCGTTGCGCCGCCAGGTCGCCAGGCGGTCGGCGAACTCGGCGATGGTTCGCCGCTCGACGTTGCCCTGGCTCACGAGCCCATCCGACCAGCGCAGGTAGACGCCACCGCCGACCTGCTGGCGGACCGACGGCGGTGAGTAGACGGAGCCCAGCTTGTTGTCGACGATGCCCGCCTGGAGCTGGCTGCCCTCGGCAACCTCGAAGCGCCACCCCTCCAGCGGCGGGATGCCGTCGGGCGTCTCCCGCGTGGCCCCGTTCAGCAGCTCGGCCAACTGTTCGGCGAACAGATCTCCCACGTCAATCACCCCCAATCGTGACGTCGGGATTGCTCTCGACGACGAGGAAGCTGTGGGAGCCGCCGCTGCTCGGCACCGATTGACCGGCCTTGCCGCAGTGCCCCATGGCGTCCAGGTGGAGCGGACCGATGCCCGCCGAGATGGACCGGAGCGCCGAGAGGACCTTGCCGGAGAAGATCGCCGGCCGGTGCAGCCGGACGCCCCGCGTGAAGTCGTAGATCGCCGTGCAGTTGAAGACGAAGTCGCCCTCCTTCGGGTTCACCTGGCCGCCTTTGTAGCCGGCAAGATAGAGGGTCGGCTCGCCCTCGCGCAGGAGTCCATTCTCGCACAGGAGCGCTCGCAGCGCCTCCGGCGTGACGTCGACGAACGGCGTCTCCAACGGCAGGGCGCCGGCGACGGTGATCCGGATGTTGCTCATCCGCGGCAGCGGCAGCGAGCGGAAGCTCTCGACCCGGTCGGCGCCGCTGGCGCGGGTGCCGGCCCGGCGAGCCGAGAAAACGTCGCCAAGGCCGGCCTGGAGAACGCCGTCACGAACGATGTCGACGGTCTGCCGCTCGACCCCGGTGGCGCTGAACGGCTGGTAGGCGTAGTCGCCGAGGATCGACCCGTCCGTGATCGTCACGCCGGGCGCGGCGACCATCTCGCCGACGGCGAGCTTGCCGTCCCGGCCGAGGATGGAGGTCTCCATGCCATCGGTCTCGGCCGCGTGCCCGAACGCCTCGTGGGCCAGCCCCTTGGCGAGCGCGTAGTCGATGATGAGCTTGTAATGGCCGCTTGGGACCGCCTCGACGGCGAGCAACTGCTGGGCGACGTCCGCCGCGCGGGCCGTGCGCGCGTTCAGCAGCGCCCGGCTGCCGTCGTCCATCAGGACCGTCGCGTCGGCGCCCGAGACGGAGCCGCTCGCCGTCACCGCCCGACCGCTGCGGCTGGCCGTCACCTGCTGCTGGACGAAGGCCCGCGGCTGATCGAAGCAGAGGTCGGTGCCGTCGCTGCGGACGACCCGCCATTCGTCGTCGACGACGCCGTACGCCGTATGGACGGCCAGGCCGGTGCCTCGATCGAGCACCGCCCGGCTGACGTCGAGGACCCGCTCGATCTGCGGCTCCAGCGACAGTGCCCGAAGCGGCAGGAAGTCGGTCGCGACGACGCGCCGCCCTTCGCCGACCAGCCGGAAGACCTCGTCGTTCGCCTCGGTGTCATAGCTGCCGGCCGAGCGGGCCAGCCGGGCCGCGAGGCCAACGAGGCGGCGCGCTTCGGCCTCGTCGACGACGTCGCTGCTCGTGAACGCCGAGTGGCCCTGGCGCGTGAAGACCTGCACGCCCAGCCCAGCGATCTTCCCCGCGTCCACCCGCTCGATCCGGCCGTTGTTGGCGACGACGCTCTGCTGCTCACGATCTTCGATCCGCCCGAGGACGTACACACCCAGTCGCTCCGCCTCGGCGACCAGCGCCTCGACGACGGGGTCGTACTGCTGCACTCTGAGTTGCTTCATTCACGCATCACTTTCGCTTGCCACGCTCCTTATCGTCCAGCTTCCTCGTCGCGTCGAGCAGGCGGCGGCCGACGAACATCTGGGCGAGGCCGTCGGACGCGCGCGGGATCTCCCGCATCGCCGCCGAGCCTTCGTCCTCCTCGCCCCGCTCCTTCCGGAAGAGCCAGCGCTGGTGGGCAACCTGCGCCGCTTCGACGTGCTTCTGGAGCGCCTCGCCCCCCTCCGCGATGAGCGCCCGATACCGCTGGAGCTCCTCCACATAGGCGTCGATCCAGCGCAGGATGCTCTCCCGGTTCATCAGGCAGCCGTCAAGCACCGCGGCCGGATCGCTGCCGACGAGCCGACTGACCTCGACGTAGCCGCTCGCCGTCAGGCGGGACATCTCCCGCCAGGAGGTGCTACCCGTCGTCGCCGAGACGAGCGCCGAGGCCAGGAGCGTGGGCAGGTGCGTCGTGCCGGCGACGAAGCCGTCGTGCTCGTGCGCGTCGGCGAAGTACGGCCTGGCGCCCAGGATGTTCGCCAGACCGACGACGGTCTCGACGGCCTCTTTGCGCGCCGTGCTGAGCGGCACCAGGCAGTAGAGGGCGCCCTTGAACAGGTCGGGGTCGGCTGCCTCCGGTCCCGACTCATTCTTGCCGCCGATGGGGTGGCCGCCAACGAAGTTGACGGTCGGCGGCAGGATCTCCTGCGCCCAGGTGAGGATCTGCGCCTTGGTCGAGCTCGTATCGGTCACCACGCAGCCGGCCGGCAGCTCCAGCGCGATGGCGGTGAGCACCTCCTTCACGGCCAGCGCCGGCGTGGCGATGACGACGAGCGTCGCCTTCTCCACCGTCGAGATCAGGTTCCAGTCGGTCCGGTCGACGGCGCCCCGCTTCTTGGCGCGTGCGGCGACGCCGGAGTCCCGGTCGTGCCCGACGACCTCAACCGAGGGCAGGTTTGCCCGCTTGAGCGCCAGCCCGATGGAGGTCCCCACCAACCCCAGCCCGACAATCGCAATCCGTTCGTTTGCAGCCATCTCTCTCCTCCGAAGTGATGAGTAATGAGTGATGAGTGATGAGTGGGGAGCGCGATTTACTTATCACTCATCACTCATCACTCATTACTCATCACTCGTTACTGGTCGTCGTCTGCCGCACGCAGGAGCGCCAGTCGCCGGTCGGCGGGATCCTTCTCCTGGTGCCGCCGGATCAAGTCGACTACCGGGTGGCCGGCACCTGCTTGCTCGGCCAGCGCGGCGCCGATGGCGGCGTGCCGGGCATCCAGGTAGAACCCGTGTCGCCAGGCGGGGCCGGGCGCGGCGGCCAGCCGCCGAAGCAGCGCCGGCCAGAACCGCCCGATCAGGACGACGGCCACTCGGTGCGCCAGGCTGATCCGGCCCTTGCCGACGTCGTGCAGCAGCGCCGCCGTCAGTATAGCCGAATCGCGGCAGCCCGTGCCGACGAGTCGGCGGTAGACGTCGAGCGAATGGCGCCGGCCGTAGCCGTTCATGCTCCAGAAGAGCGCCTGCTCGGCGGGCGACAGTTGGCGAGCGACGGCCTGCCGGTCCTGCTCGTCGAAGCGCGGCAGCAGCCCGTTCCGGAACTGGCGCACCCGGTAGGCGACGCGCGCCGCTTCAGAGGACAAACTGCCGGCCGCCAACGATCTGCACCAGGTTGACCAGGACGAACCGGAAGACCGGCGAGAGAATGCTGGAGAGGATGCCCAGCCGGAGGAACTGATCGGCGAAGAGGACGCCGATGAGCAGGCCGGGACCGTACCTCTCCAGCCGCTCGACTCGGTCCGCCAGCGGGCCCGGCAGCAGGGCGACGAGCAGGCGCGAGCCGTCCAGCGGGACGAGCGGGATCATGTTGAAGATGGCCAGGCCAACGTTCATGATCACCGAGATGCCGATGAAGTCGGCGACGATGGACGGCATCCCGAGGAGCTGCCCGTACATCGACGGGTGCCAGGCGATGCGAAACGGACCATCAGGACGGACCATCAGGAGGAACAGCGCCGCCAGCAGCAGGTTCGATGCCGGGCCCGCCACGCCGACGATGGCCATGCCATACCGTCGGTTCCCGCGCAGGTTGGCCGGGTTGATCGGCACCGGCTTGCCCCAGCCGATACCAAACCCGGTGATCCGGGTCAGGATGAGCATGATCGTGCCCATCGGGTCGAGGTGGACGAGGGGGTTCAGCGAAAGGCGGCCGAGCCGGCGGGCGGTGTGGTCGCCGAGGGCCGTCGCGGCCAGCGCGTGGCTGAACTCGTGGACGGTAATCGCGAGCAGGATGGCAACCAGGCCAATGGCGAAGTCGATGGGGTCGAACGACAACCTCGATTCCTTTCGGGCGCCAGGCTTTTTCCCTCACCCCCGGCCCCTCTCCCGGGCGGGGAGAGGGGTGAGGCCGGCGTTGCGCCCCAGATGTACCTGATTATACCATGCTGTGATATAATGCGGACCGCCCCGGAGGCGACCGGGCGGGTGAATCCCAGGAGGTCTCGGTTGTTCAATCCCCTGAGTATGGTGTTGGCGTGGTTCTCCCACGATATCGGCATCGATCTCGGCACCGCCAACACCCTGGTCATGATCAAAGACAAAGGGATCGTCATCAACGAGCCATCGGTCGTGGCGATCGACAAGCGGTCGAAGCAGGTACATGCCATCGGCGCCGAGGCCAAGCGGATGGTCGGCCGAACGCCGGCCAGTATCGTGGCTGTGCGTCCGTTGCGAGACGGCGTGATCTCCGACTTCGATCAGACGGAGGCGATGCTCCGATACTTCATCGACAAGGTCCACGAGAAGCACAGCCTGAAGATTCATCACCCCCGTGTCGTCATCGGCATTCCGAGCGGCGTGACCGAGGTTGAGAAGCGGGCGGTCCGCGATGCCGCGCTCAACGCCGGGGCGCGCGAGTGCCATCTCATCGAAGAGCCGATGGCGGCCGCCATCGGCGCCGGCCTGCCGGTCATGGAGCCGGCCGGCAGCATGATCGTCGATATCGGCGGCGGCACCACGGAGGTGGCCGTCGTGTCGCTCGGCGGGATCGTCGCCAGCCGGTCGATCCGGATCGCCGGGGATGAGATCGACGAGGAGATCATAGACTACGCCCGACAGAAGCACAATCTCTCCATCTGCGAGCGGATGGCGGAAGAGGTGAAGATCGCGGCGGGATCTTGCGCTCCACTGCCGGAGGAGTTCACCATCACGCTGAAGGGCCGTGATCTGGTCACGGGCCTGCCGAAATCGATCCAGATCAGCACGATTGAGCTGCGCGAAGCCATTGCAGGGTCCATCTCGACCATCGTCGAGGCGGTCAAGGCGACCATCGAGATCACGCCGCCGGAGCTGGTGGCCGACCTCATGGAGCAGGGCATCGCGCTGACGGGCGGCGGCGCGCTCCTGCGCGGGCTCGACCGCCGCTTGACCCAGGAGACGAAGTTCCGCGTCTACGTCGCCGACGACCCGCTCACCTGCGTCGTCCGGGGAACCGGCGCGGTATTGGAGGATCTCGACCGGCTGCGAAAGGTGCTGATTCAGCTCCAGCCGGGCCGGATCCTCCGGTAAGGGACACGGACGCCGATGCGACCGCGCACCTCGTTCTCACTCTTCTTGCTCTCGCTGGTCCTGCTCGCCGGCGTCGTGGCCGACCGGGGACGGACGGTGCGCTCGCTGCACGAAGCGACGCTGCGGGCGATCGTACCGGTCCAGGCGGGGCTGGCGGTCACGCTGGCCGCCCTCGGTCCGAGCCTGCAAACGGACGGCGAGCTCAGTCGGCTGCGAGGCGAGAACCTCCGGCTCCAGGAGACGGTTGCCGAGTTGAACGCGGCCGTCGTCCGGCTGCGCGAGCTGGAGATCGAGAACCGCCGCCTGCGGGAGGAGCTCGGCTATCAGCGGACCTATCCGGAGTTCACCCGGCTGGCGGCGACGGTCATCGGCGAAGACCCGAGCAACCTGGTCCGCGCCATCCTGATCGACAAGGGGGCCGACCAGGGCGTGAAAAACGGGATGTCTGTGGTAAGTCCGGCCGGCCTCGTCGGCCGGGTCGGCCGGGTTTTCCCGAGCTCCGCTGAGGTCATGCTCCTCACCGACCCCCGGAGCTCGGTCTACGCCGTCGTCCAGCGCCCCGACTCCCGCTCTGCCGGCGTCATCCAGGGGCAACTGAGCGGCAACCTGCTCATGAAGTTCATTCCCCAGGGCGAGAGCGTCCAGGTCGGCGACGTGATCGTGACGAGCGAGCGCGGGCTCAGCTTTCCACGAGGGCTCTTCATCGGCATCGTCCGCACCGTCGAGCGGACCGAGGTCGACCCGTTCCAGTCGGCGACCGTCGAGCCGGCCGTCCCGCTCCACCGCCTGGAGTCGGTGATGGTCATCACGAACTTCCTGCCCGCCAGGCTGGACCGGTGATGCGTCATACGTCATGCGTCATGCGTGACGCATGACGCATGACGTATGACGCATGACGTGTTGAGAGGGGACATGGCACTCTGGCTGGCGTTGCCAACGCTGGGCCTGGTCGGCGTGCTCCAGGCGAGCGCCGCGCCGTCGCTGCGGATCCTGGGCGTCAAGCCCGACCTGATGCTCGTCGTCGTGGTCTGCTGGGGCGCCGTCCGGGGATGGCGGCAGGGGCTGCTCTGGGGGCTCCTCGGCGGCCTCATCCTCGACCAGTTCGCCAGCACGCCCGCAGGGCTGAACGCGGTCCTGCTCGGCGCACTTGGCGCTGCCGCCGGCGCGGGCGAGTTCCAGCTCGTCCGGGGCAATCTGCTGCCGCCGCTCCTGGTCGCGCTGGGTGGGACGCTGCTGCTCGACCTGGTGACGTTCGCCGTCATTCAGGTGACCGGGGGGCGGATGGAGTGGCGCTATTTCTTCCAGCACGTCGTGGCGCCCTCCGCCGTCGTCAACACCGTGCTGGCGCTGCCGCTCTACGCGGTGATGGCCTGGCTGGCTCGCTGGCACCGGCCCGTCGAACAGCTCGAGTGGTGACCGATGTTCGGACGTGAGCGCCGCTGGCGCAGCGAGAAGAAGAGGCGGGAGCTGGACGAGCGCACGCTCCTGGCCCTTCGGCTCACCGCGCTGCGGCTGGCGGTGGTCGTCCTCTTCGGGATCCTGCTCGCCCAGCTCTGGCGCCTCCAGGTCGTCGAGGGACGCTACTACCAGGAGAAGGCCGAGCACAACCGCCTGCGGATGTTCACCGTTCAGCCGCAGCGCGGTGTCGTCTTCGACCGCAATGGCACGGTCCTCGTGCGGAACGTTCCCAGCTTCACCGTCGGCGTCGTGCCGGGCGCGCTGCCCAAACAGCCGGAGGTCGTCTACCAGCGGCTGTCGACGTTGATCGACCTCTCGGCCGAGGAGATCGCCGCCATCGTCGAAGAGCGCCGCGGCCGTCAGGACCCCTTCACCGCGCTGCCGGTGAAGGGAAACGTCGACCGGAACACCGCCTTTCTCGTCGAGGAGCAGCGGCTGGTGTTGCCGGGCGTGGTCGTCCTGACCGAGCCGATCCGCCAGTACCCTGAGGGGCCCGACCTGGCCCACATTCTCGGATACGTCTACCGCATGTTCCCGGAGGAGCACACCGAGCTGCAGGGCAAGGGCTACGGGCCCAACGACAAGATCGGCAAGACCGCCGTCGAGGCGGCCTACGAGGAGGTGCTCCGGGGCCGGGCCGGGTGGGAGCTTGTCGAGGTCGACGCGAGCGAGCGCAAGCTGGGCACCGTCGCGGCGCGCGAGGCAACGCCCGGCGGCAACCTCGTCCTCAGCATCGACGCCGACCTCCAGCACCGGGTGACCCGCTTCCTGCGAGAGGGGATGAAGGAGTCGAAGTACGCGGCGGCCGGGGTGATGGACCCGAACACCGGCGAGCTGCTGGCGCTCGTCTCGGTGCCCACGTATGACAACAACCTCTTCGCGACGACCATCAGCGCCGAGGCGCTGGCCGCGCTGCTCAATGACCCGCGCCGGCCGCTCTTGAACTACGCGCTGGCTGCCCGCCATCCCCCCGGCAGCATCTTCAAGCTCGTCACCGGCAGTGCCGCCCTCCAAGAAGGGATCGCCACGCCGGCGACGCGGCTGTACGGCGGCGGCGCCATCTCGGTGCCAAGCGACTACGACCCGAGCGTCAGCTACACCTTCCGCGATTGGGGCTGGATCGGCTGGATGGACTTCCGGCGCGGCATGGCGATGTCCTCGGACGTGTACTTCTACTATCTCTCCGGCGGCTACAAGCAGGAGTTCCGCGGGCTGGGCGCCGAGCGGCTCGGCTGGTACGCCCGCGAGTTCGGGCTCGGCGCACCGACCGGCATCGACCTGGCGGGTGAGGTCGAGGGGCTGGTGCCCGACCCCGCCTGGAAAGAGCGGGTCAAGAAGGAGCCCTGGTATCTCGGCAATACCTACAACATGGGCATCGGCCAGGGCGATCTGCTCGTCACGCCGCTCCAGATGCTGAACGTCGTCGCCACGGTGGCCAACGGCGGCTATCTGCTGCGGCCAACGGTCGTACGCGAGACCCGCGATGCGCGCGGCAACGTCGTTCGTCCGTTCCGGCGCCAGTACGTACGGCCCGACCGCCCCCGAGTCCCGGTCGACGACCAGCATCTCGCGACCGTGCGGGACGGGATGCGGGCGGCGGTGACCGAGGGCACCGCGACGATCCTCCAGATGCCGGGCGTCGAGATCGCGGGCAAGACGGGGACGGCCGAGTACGGCCTGCCGGATGCGACGGGCAAGTACGAGACGACCCACGGCTGGTTCCTGGGCTTCGCCCCGTACCGGCGCCCCGAGATCGCCGTCATGGTCTTTGTCGAGCACGGCGGCGGCGCGACCGACGCCACCCCCATCGCCAAGCGGATCTTCGAGTACTACTTCGCCCAGCGCCATCCTCGAATGACCGGCCCGGAAAACTGACGGAGTGGTGAAGACCTGGCAGCACTTCGACGTCCCCCTGCTCCTGACGGCCGTCATCCTCATGGGGTATGGCCTGCTGATGCTCTACAGCGCCACGCTGGCCATCTCGGGGCCTGTCGTCCGCTGGCTCGACACCCCGGTCGGTCGCCAGGGGGTCTTTGCGGTCGTGGGGCTCGCCGGCCTGGTCATCGCCGCCGCGGTCGACTACCACCTGGTGCGGGCGTTCGTCCCGCCGTTCTATCTGTTCATCCTCGTTTCCCTCGTCGTCGTGCTGGCAACGGGGACCACCGTCTACGGGTCCCGGCGGTGGCTGGAGCTGGGGCTGTTTCAGTTCCAGCCATCCGAGCTGGGGAAGATCGGCGTCACGCTCGCTCTCGCCCGATACCTGGGCGGCCGCGCCGAGCGCGTGCTCGGCATCCGCGCGCTGGCCGTCTCCTTCCTCATCATCTCGCCCCCGATGGCGCTCATCTATCTCCAGCCCGATCTGGGCACGGTCGCGGTCTACCTGGCGATCTGGCTGGCGATGGTGTTCGTGGCGGGCGTCCGGCTCATCTACCTGCTGGGGCTGGGCGTGGCCGGCCTGATCGCCGTGCCGCTGACCTACACCTACCTGCTCCACGACTACATGAAGGAGCGCGTGGCGACCTTTCTCGATCCGACGCGGGATCCCCTCGGCGCCGGCTACAACGTGCTCCAATCGACCATCAGCGTCGGGTCCGGTGGGTTCTTCGGCAAGGGCTGGACGCTGGGGACGCAGGCGCAGAACAATTTCCTCCGGAACGTCCACACCGATTTCATCTTCTCGATGCTCGGCGAGGAGCTGGGGTTCGTCGGCGGCTTCGTGCTGCTGCTCCTGTTCACCATCCTGCTCTTCCGGGGGATTCGGGTCGCGGGGCTGGCCGGCGACCCGTTCGGCAAGCTGATCGCGGTCGGCGTCGTCACGATGATCTTCTGCCAGGTGTTCGTGAACGTCGGCGTCAACGTGCGGCTGCTGCCGGTCACGGGGGTGCCGCTCCCGTTCGTCAGCTCCGGCGGCAGCTCCGTCGTCACCGTCTTCGTCGGCATCGGCCTGCTCGAAAGCGTCCTGATGCGGCGGGAAAAGCCGCGGTTCTAGAGCAGATTCCAGAGAGGCCGAACCGCCAAGACTCGCTGCGATCCCCTTTGGAGGCACGGTTCGAATGAGTGATTTCCAGATCGAAGAACGGACAGTGGCAGATATCTGCCAGAGGAACGACATCGCCTTCCTGGGTGTGTTCGGCTCCTTCGCCCGCGGCGATGCCACTGCCGAAAGCGATATCGATCTCCTCGTTCGCTTCGCTAGGCCGAAGAGCTTGCTCGATTACTTCGGGGTCGACCGACAGGCGGTCTGGCTAACCGCCCAGCGAGACGTCCCGGTGCTCAGAACTGCCGTCGAGCAGATTCTGCGCGATCTGCCGCCGACTGAACAGAGGGACGATCACTGATCTCAGTTCACCGCCAAGGATTCATGACCGGAATGTTCGCGTGAACGAAGTCCACCTCGTTGCGGGTCACCACGGCGAGATTGCCATGGAGAGCGGAAGCCGCGATCAGGGAGTCAACGATCGGCATGGGCTTCCCCTGGCTCTCCAGTCGGGCGGTGAGGGTTCCCCAAAGCAACATGATGTCGGCATCGACGGTGATCAGCCTGCCGGCGAATCGGGGCAGTAGCGCACCATTCAGCCATGCATTGAGATCGTTCTTGCGGCGCGACTCTGGCAACCGCTCGATACCTCGCTTGATCTCTCCCAGCGAGAGCACACTCAAGAACAGCCGGTCCTCCTCGGCGGCGGCCACCCATTGCACGACGTTGTCGTCTGGCCGGCGCTTGGTGAACTCCGAGAGGACGCACGTGTCGAGGAGGTAGTTCATGGCTCAACGCCGACGTCCCGGGGGAGCGTGCGGTCACGTTCGATGACCAGCTCGGATCCGGCAAGAGGCGAGCTCAAGAGGAACTGGGCCAGGTTGTCCTTCGGCCTCGTCATCCGCTCGTAGTCGTCGTAGGAGAGCACGACAACCACCTTCTCGCCGCGCCGGGTGACGATTTGCGCTCCGTCTTTCAAGGCGCGGTCTACCAGCTCGCTGAACCTGTTCTTGGCGTCCTGCAACTGCCAGATGCTCGGCATAGCCTCATCCCCCATGTGTTGTCTAGCCTGGCTAGCCATATTCTATCACTTGTCAAGCCACTGTTCAAACAGCAGCTTGAGGGCCCTTCTGGCGACCCGGTCGCCGGCACTGGCGGCCTGCTCTATTCCGTCAAGGGTACTGTGCAGGAACTGGCCCGGAAACGCGCGCCTGATGGTCGACCGCTTGGATGCGGCTATGGCTTCATCAGCCGTCGTGCCGGTTGCTCGCATGAGCTCGCAAAGTCGACGCTGGCGAAGCCGCGGTACGCGGTGCATGGCGCAAGGTGGCTGTTCTGCCGACGGTGTGGTATATAGAGCATGTGGTCCGTGGGAGGTGCGATGGGTATGGACGAGCAAGCCCTCATCGAGCGCTATGTCGAGCCAAGCCCTTACCGGGCGGGAGCGGCGGAAGCACGACTCAGGGACTACGGGGTGTCCGTCTGGGCGCTCGTCGCGCACTATCAGGCGGCAGGCGGCGACATCGACCGTGTGGCAGCCGACTATGAGCTGCCCCGCAAAGCGGTCCAGGCGGCGCTCGCCTATTACCGGCGGCACAAAGCCAGTATCGACGCTCGTATCGCCGATCACGTCGCCGCCTTCATGTAAGCCGCTTTCGCTCGATTCTACACTGATCACAACGTCTCGGCACACACCGCCACGGCGCTACGGCAGCACGGGCATGATGTGGTCACCGCCCGGGACCTGCACCAAGAGCGGGCGCCTGACTACCGGCAGATTCTCATCGCGGCGGAGGACGGCCGGATCCTCGTCACCCACAACGAGGCGGATTTCTTCTTGCTCCACGGCGCCTGGCTCGTCTGGCCGGCAGCGTGGCAGGTCCCGTCGCCTCCGCGACATAGTGGCATCGTCATCATCCCGCACTGGACTCCGATGCTCCCCGGATGGGCACCCGCAGGCGCTGCGCAAGAGCTCTCCGATTTTCTGCAGGGTCGCTCCTCGCTTTCGAACGAGCTGTACATCTGGCGACGGGGCACCGGTTGGCAGTTGCATCGCCCGTAGCCGGAATCACCAAGCCGGCATCGGTGGAAGCTCTCGGCTGACTAGAGCGGTTTGCACAGGGATCGACCAGACAAACAGTCGTCATTCTCGGCGTCTTTTTCGTCGTCCCTCTTGGCGGTCTTGGCGTCTTGGCGGTTCGTTGCCTCTCAGCGCCGCTCTCGCATCGCGCCGCCGGGTTGACGCCCCTCGCCGACCGGCCGTACAATCCTTGGGTGATGTCACCGACTCCTTTCGGCTCCTCGCTCGACCCCGAGCGCCAGCAACTGGCGCGGCGGTATGCCCGCCAGCGACGGGGCATCTGGTTCCTCGACCAGGCCCTCGGCGGCCTCTACGTGGCGCTCTGGCTCGGGCTCGGGCTCCACGCCGCGCTGCGAGATGCTGTGCCGCTGGCGCAGCCGTTCCAGGTTGCGGCCATGCTGGTCGCCTTTGCCGGTGGCTACACACTGCTGGTCGCGCCCATCCAGTACGTCAGACACCGGCTCGCCCGCCACTACGGCCTCTCGACCCAGTCGCTCGGCGCCTGGCTGGCCGACCTGGCGAAGGGGCTGGCCGTCGGCGCCGTGCTCGGCCTGATCGCCGTCGAGGGGCTCTACGCCATCGTCGGGCTGGCGCCGGGCTGGTGGTGGCTGCCGGCCGGCCTGGCGGCGCTGGTCTTCACGGTGGCCCTGACCAACCTGGCCCCGATCTTGATCGTGCCGCTCTTCTTCAAAATGCGGCCACTCGCCGACGCCGACCTGGCCGAGCGGTTGCTGGCGCTGGCCCGTCGGGCGGGCACGGCCATCAGCGGGGTGTACACCATCGACCTGAGCGCCAAGGGGACGATGGCCAACGCCGCGCTCATGGGCTGGGGCAACACGCGCCGGATCGTCCTCGGCGACACGCTGCTCGACCGCTACCCGCCCGCCGAGATCGCCGTCGTCCTGGCGCACGAATTGGGCCACCAGGTCCATCGGGACATCGCGAAGCTCATCGCCAGCCAGTCGATGCTGACGCTCGCCGGACTCTTCCTGGTGGCCCAGGCCATCGAGCGGTTCGGCGCCTCGCTCGGCATCCGTGGCGCCGCCGACCCGGCCGGGCTGCCGTTCCTGGCGCTGGTACTCGGGGTGTTCTCGCTGGTCACGGCGCCGGTCGCCAACGCCTATAGCCGGTGGCTGGAGCGCCAGGCCGACGAATCCGCCCTTGCGCTGACCGACGACCCGCGCTCGTTCGTGGCCGTCATGGACCGGTTGGCCGATCAGAACCTCGCCGAATCGCAGCCGCCGGCCTGGGTCGAGTGGCTGTTTTACGACCACCCGTCGCACGCTCGGCGGGTCGCCCTGGCCGGTGCCTATCGCGCGGGGCCGAGGTCCGTGGCGTGAGCGAAGGGGCGGCGCGGCGTTCGGGCGCCAGGGGAGGCATCAGTCTCGCCCAGGTCGTCCTGCTTCTGGCGATCCCGCTGCTGGTCTTGCTGGCGTTCTCGGCGGGCCGGAAAGTCATCGAGATGGTCGCGCTGCGCCAGGAAGCGACGGAGCTGCGCCAGGAGATCGATCTGCTCAAGGCGCGGAACACCGAGCTGCGCCAGCAGGTCGAGTACCTGCGGTCGGACAGGTACGTCGAGAGGGTTGCCCGCGAAGAGCTGGGGCTGGTCAAGCCGGGCGATACGCCCGTGGTGGTGCTGGTGCCGACGGCGGCGGCGACCCCGTCGCCCACGCCGACCCCGACGGCGCGACCGGCGATCTGGCAACAGATCGCCGAGCAGTTTGGCCGCCTCGTGCGGTAGGCCGTTGACTCCCGGCGGGCCGGTATGGTACGATAGCTCATGGGCCACCAGCTTCTCTGGCCCGATTTTTCGTTTTGAGGTGATTGCGTATCTCGAGAGAACTCCGCATCAATGAGAAGATCCGAGCCCGGGAGGTTCGGGTTATCGGCGATGGCGGCGAGCAGCTCGGCATCATGTCGCTGCCGCAGGCGCTGGCCGTCGCCCGTGAACGGAATGCCGACCTGGTCGAGGTAGCGCCGACGGCGGCGCCGCCGGTTTGTCGGATCCTCGACTACGGGAAGTACAAGTACGAGCTGACGAAGAAAGAGCGCGAGGCGCGCAAGCATCAGAAGACGGTGCTCTTGAAGGAGATCCGGCTCCGGCCGAAGATCGACGAGCACGACGTCGAGTTCAAGACGCGCCAGATCCAGAAGTTCCTCACCGACGGCGACAAGGTCAAGATCTCGGTCATCTTCCGAGGTCGTGAGCTGACCCATCCCCAACTGGGCAGGGCGTTGCTGGAGAAAATGGCCGGCGATCTGCGCAGTCTTGCCGTGGTGGAGAAACCGCCAGCCATCGAGGGCCGCAACATGACCCTCATTCTGGCCCCGGCTGCCGCAGCGGCCCGGCCGGCCAAGGAGGATGCGCCGGCGGCCCCGCAGGCCCCGGCCGGCGCTGTGCCAGCCCAACGGGGCGGCGGTGCCGAGCGAGCCGCCCGGGGGACCGGCGGTCCGGAGAAGAGCGCCGGAAAGATCGTTGAACGGAAGGAAGCCTGACGGTGCCCAAGCTGAAAACCCATAGCGGAGCGAAGAAGCGCTTCAAGGTGACCGGAAGCGGCAAAATCATGCGCACGAAGGGCGGCAAGAGCCACCTGCGCCGCAATCGGGCGCCGCGTGCGAAGCGACTGTACGATGAGATGATCGAGGTTTCGCGCGCCGATATCCCGAATCTGAAGCGGCTCCTGCCGTACGGCGCGCGCTAGGCCCGGAGGAGATTCGATTGGCGAGGGTCAAACGGGGCGTAGCCGCCCACCAGAAGCACAAGAAAGTCCTGGCGCTGACCAAAGGGCAGCGCGGCACGAAAAGCAAGCTGTTCAGGCGGGCGCACGAGGCGATGCTCAAATCGCTGAGCTACGCCTATGCCCACCGGCGTGAGCGCAAGGGCGACATGCGGCGACTCTGGATCGCCCGTATCAACGCGGGCGCCCGCCTCGCCGGCATGACCTACAGCACCCTGATCGCCGGTCTCACCCGAGCCGGGGTCGACGTCGACCGGAAGATCATGGCCGACCTGGCCGTCCGGGACGACGCCGCTTTCCGCCAGCTCGTCGAGGTGGCGCGTGCCCACGTCGGGTGAGCCATTGAGCTGATCACCAGCACCAGCAATTCCCGGGTCAGGCTCCTCCGCTCGCTCCATCGCCGATCGGCGCGCCTGGAACACGGGCTTGCCCTGGTCGAAGGGGTTCGTCTGCTCGAAGAGGTCGCCCGGGCCGGCCACCGTCCGGTGCTCCTGCTCTACGATCCGGCGGCCGTGACGGCCGATCCGCGCGCCCGACAGCTCCTGGCGCGGCTTCAGCCTGAGGAGGTCCATCCAGCCGAGGCTCGGGTCCTCACCGCGGCGGCGGAAACGGAGACACCGCAGCCGCTCGTGGCCGCCGTGCCCATCCCACCTCCTGCCCACCGAGTGGCCGGCCGGTTGGTCCTGGTGTTGGACGCGATCCAGGACCCGGGGAATCTCGGAACCATCTGTCGAACGGCCGAGGCGGCGGGCGTCGAGACCCTGGTGCTGGGGCCGACGACGGCCGATCCCTACTCCCCCAAGGCGCTTCGCGCCGGCCTCGGCGCCCAGTTTCGCCTCGGCCTCATCGCCGGCGAATCATGGCCGGCCATTCGCGAGCTCCTCGCCGGCAGGCGCATCCGGCTGGCGGCCGCCGGCGCCGGCGAGCCGTATTTCGCCGTCGACTGGTCGGCACCGAGCGCCCTCATCGTCGGCGGCGAGGCGCAGGGGGCCGGGCCGGCGGCGACGGCGCTCGCCGCCGAGACCGTCCACATCCCCATGGCGCCCGGCGTCGAGTCGCTCAATGTCGCCATCGCCACGGCCGTCATCCTCTTCGAAGCGCGCCGTCAATGGCTTATCGAGAACGAGGTCTAGGGTTTGGGGTTTCTGGTTTGGGGTTTGGGGTTTCTGGTTTGGGGGTGCGTAGATGCCCCTCGAACCAGAAACGAGAAACGAGAAACGAGAAACCAGAAACGAGAAACGAGAAACCTCGTTCACGGTTCGTTGAGCGCTCTCAACCGTGGGTAACGGTCGGCGTCTCGACGATCGTCAGGTTGTTGCAGACGTCGCGCACGCCGGGCACGTCCCAGGCGTCGTCGCCGGCTGCCCGCTTCTCGAATGCCGAGCGGACGGTTCCGGCGAGCGTCACGACTCCCTCCTTCACGTCGATCTTGATGTCCTCCGAGGGCACCCAGCTATCGTAGAACAGGATCGACTCGACGTCCCGCCGGACGTCTGCATCCGAGCGCCTGATCTCTCCGCGATAGGGGCCATAGTACTCGGGCACGTAGTAATGCGTCGGATGTGTAGGCCGGCTCATGTACGGTCGGCTTCCCATGGTCATGATGACACCTCCACGAAAAGTGGGAACTCGTCGTAGCCCGGGGAGATTCCGCAGGCTTCGGGAAGGTGCGGCAAACTTCGTACCACGCTCCTCGTGCTATAATCGGGGAGCGCGCCGGTCAGGGAGTTGGTGCGGCCGGCCGCAGAAGGAGAGACGCTATGCCCATGCTCACCCCGGAGCTGCGCGCGCAGCTCCAGCAGATCCTCGTCGAGCGGATGGCCGATCCCGTCCAGGTCGATCTCTTCACCAGACAGCAGTCCTCGCTCTTCGTGCCCGGCCAGCCGGACTGCCAGTACTGCGACGAAACCCGGGAGCTGCTGGAGGAGGTCGCCGAGCTGACCGACAAGATCCAGCTCCGGGTCCACGACGTCGCCGCCGAACGGGAGATGGCGCAGGAGATGGCGAACGGGCGAATCCCCGCCATCGTCATCCAGGGCCACAACGCCGGCCAGATCCGGTATTTCGGCATCCCCGCCGGATACGAGTTCAGCACCCTGATCGAGGACGTCATCGACAGCTCGACGGGCCAGGTCATCCTCTCCCAGCGGTCGCAGGAGGCGCTGGCGGCGGTCGACCAGGATCTGCACATTCAGGTCTTCGTCACGCCGACCTGACCGCACTGTCCTGTGTCCGCCAGGTTGGCGCACCAGATGGCCATGGTCAATCCGCGCGTCACGGCCGACGTCATCGAGGCCGGCGAGTTCCCGGATCTCGCCAGACGCTACGCCGTTCGGGGGGTCCCCAAGACGGTGGTCAACGATTCGGTGGAGATTCTCGGCGGGGTGCCGGAGGACCGCTACGTGCGAGAGGTCCTGAAAGCCGTGCCGCCCACCGCGTGAGCGGCTGAACGATGCCGGTGTATTGGATTGACGACGCCCGGTTCGAGCGCATCGTCGCTCGGGCCTTACGCAGCCTGCCGGAGCCATTTCGCAGCCGGCTCGACAACGTCGCCGTGACGGTCGAGGAGGAGCCGACCCCGGAGGACCTGGCGTGGGCCGGCGCCGAACCGGATACGACCCTGTTCGGCCTGTACGTCGGCGTGCCGCTCACCCAGCGCACGAGCGGCTACGGGATGGTCCTGCCGGACCGGATCGTGATCTACCGGGGCCCCCTGCTCGACGCCTGCCAAACCGAGCAGGAGCTCGTACGAGAGATTCGCCAGACCGTCGCCCACGAGATCGCCCACCATTTCGGCCTGAGCGACGCCGACCTCCGCGCCATTCCCCGCCGCCCCCGCCGCCGTATCCGGCGGGCGGACGGCTGATCCCGGAGCGGATTTCTGGTTTGGGGTTTCTGGTTGCTCCGTCCGAACCAGAAACCCCGAACCAGAAACCCGTCCCTAGAGGCGTTCGGCGATCGCCTTGGCCTGGGTGTAGAGCAGGAGGTAGTCCGGGCCGCCGGCCTTCGAGTCGGTGCCGGACATGTTGAAGCCGCCGAAGGGGTGGGCGCCGACGAGCGCCCCGGTGCATTTCCGATTGATGTACAGGTTGCCGACGTGGAACTCCCGCCGCGCGTATTCGAGGCGGGCCCGATCACGGGCGTAGACGCCGCCGGTCAGGCCGTACTCGGTGCCGTTGGCGAAGGCGATGGCCTCCTCGAAACTGGCCGCCGGCGTGAAGGCGAGCACCGGGCCAAAGATCTCCTCGCACGATAGACGCGCCGCAGGCGGCACGTCGGCAAAGATGGTCGGCCGGATGTAGTAGCCCTCTGCCGGCCCGGGCTCGCCGCCGATGGCCAGCCGGCCTTCGGTCCGTCCGATCTTGACGTACTCCACCACCTTGCGGAACTGGCTCTCGTCGGCGACGGCGGCGACGTCGGTATCCGGCAGGCGGGCCGGGCCGAGCTTGAGCTGCCCGGTCAGGTCGAGCACGTTCGTGAGCAGGCGATCGGCGATCGCGCGGGGGGCGATCACCCGCGAGCAGGCCGAGCACTTCTGGCCCTGGAAGCCGAAGGCCGACGCGACGATCCCGCGGGCGGCATCGGCCAGGTCGGCCGATTCGTCGACGACGATGGCGTCCTTCCCGCCCATCTCGGCGATCACCCGCTTGATCCACTTCTGCCCGGGCTGGACGCGGGCGGCCAGCTCGGAGATGCGAAGGCCCGTGTCGCGCGAGCCGGTGAAACTGATGAAGCGCGCCCTGGGGTGGGCGACGAGGTAGTCGCCGATCGCGCTGCCGGAGCCGGG
>JACQGW010000056.1 GCA_016199325.1 Chloroflexota bacterium | reverse complement strand
GCGCCGGGATCGTCCAGCGCGCGGTTGCCGACCAGGAAGAGCGTCGGCAGCCGGTCGGTGGCGGTGACGACCAGCGCCTCGAAGCCGTAGCACCAGCCCGTACCGCTGCTGCCCGCGAAGGCCCGGGCACCGACGGCGCTGGCGTGCTTGACGATCTCGAACTGGGAGTGCTCGCTGTCGGCGATGACGTACTCGGCATCCAGTTGGCCGTCGGCGATGATCTTCGAGATGCCGTCCATCACCTCGGTGTAGGGACGGATGGGATAGGCGGCGATGACGTCGACGTCGGCGAGCCGGACCGCCTGGGCGACGGCCTGGCAGCCCGTCAGCAGCTCCTCGCGCTCGTAGACGCCGACCGGTTGAGTGACAGTCACTTGGACACCTCCTGGGTCTTCTTGACGGGAACCTTCTTCCCGACAGGGACGCGCACGCCCTCGACGGTCGCCACGCCGGTCCCGGTCACGTAGGGATAGACCACGCGCTCCGTTCCCTTCTTCTGCTCGATGGCCTCGACGTATCCCTGCGGATCCCGTTTCCAGACCTCCCAGGGGCTGCCGTTGTCGGAGAACTGAAGCTCGTGCACCATGACGATGCACTCGCGGATGGGGCAGATCTCGGCACACTTGCCGCAGCCGACGCAGTAGTCGTAGTGGACGTCGAAGAAGCCGTCGGTCGTCGGGTCGAAGCACTCGTCGGGGCACTCCAGCCAGCAGAGCGTACATTTCGTGCAGAGGTCGAAACGGATCGCCGGGCGCTGGGTCCTGGTCGTGCCCCGCTTGAAGGTCGTGCTGCGGGACTGGCCGCGCGGGCCCATCGTGAAGCCTCGCGGCACGCCTGGGACCGCCGCTCCATCCGAGAACTCGTTCCACTTCGGCAGGACCGGCACCTGGTGCGGCCACTCAAGGCCCTCGCCGGGTTCGACGACGGTGACCCGTTCCCGGATCGACTCATACCCCTGCCGCGCCGCGGCCACCCGGCGCTCGTCGTGGGTCTTGTCCCGGAGGTAGGACTCGACCGCGTCGATGCGGATGATCGTCGGGTCCAGGCCGGCGATGGCGCCGAGCACCCGCTCATGGGTCAGGTCGTCCTTGAACACCCACATCCCGGCCAGACTGGCGTCGCCCTCCAGAAGAGCGAGATGGTAGGGGTGTGGCTTGGTGCCGATGAACCTGAGCAGGTCCTGGGGATCTCGCCGGGAGACGACGAGCAGATGGCTGTCCTCAGACACCTTCTCGTTGATGGGACGGATGCCGTACCAGGCCCAGGGCTCGACGCCCTTGACGAGGGTGTCGTCCAGGACGATGGAGACGTCGGCCTCGTCGATGTCCAGCTTGGCGCCGCACTCGGCTTCGAGCTCCTCCTCGGAGAGGTCCGGGGAGACGAATGCGAAGTACTTACAGGGGATACCGTTGCGCTCCGGGGAATCGCTGTAGCGCCCGTTGGAGAAGCCCACCTGATCCATGCGGGTGGCGATGATGACGATGTCCCCGCCGAGCCGCTTGGCCAGGGTTTTCTGGAAGATGCCGCGATAGTTGATCTCGACCCGCTTAATCACGTCTGCCCTCCATCCACTGAACCTCCTGCACGCTGGCGCGGTGCGGAGGGAGAACGAACCGCCAAGACGCCAAGAGCGCCAAGGACGACGCCGAGAACGCCCGTTGTTGTCTGGGCAATCCCTCTGCAAACCGCTCGAAAGTCGTCGGCCCGTTGCCAACCAATTGGACTAACCACTAGACCGCCAGACTTTCGCACAAGTGTAGCACGTGGTACACTGGGAGTCAATAGGAGGAGGACCGCCAGGATGCTCCCCGAGATCCAGCCGGTCAAGCGGCGCAAGCTGCACGAGCAGATCGCCGAGTCGCTCCACGCGCTCATCGCCGAGGGCAGGCTCAAGCCCGGCGATGCGCTGCCGCCCGAGCGCGACCTGGCGGCCAGGTTTGGCGTCAGCCGGGTCACCGTCCGCGAGGCGCTGCGGGACCTCCAGCTCTGGGGGCTCGTCGAGACCCGCCAGGGCGGCGGCAACTACGTGTGCGAGCTCTCGCTCGCACACGTCGTCGGGCCGCTCGCGACCATCCTCCAGCACCACCGGAAGCTCAGCGCCGAGCTCCTCGACGCCCGTGCCACCTTCGAGCCGGCCATCTGTGGGCTGGCGGCCCAGCGCTGCACCGACGCCGACCTTGCCCGCCTGGACGCGATCCTCCAACGGCAGGCCCAGCGCGTGCAGAGCGGCGAAGTGGCGGTCGAGGAGGACAGCGAGTTCCACCTGGCGCTGGCGGAGGCGACCGGCAATCGGATCGTCGTGCAGGTCATCCAGACCATCAACGGTCTCCTCCTGGAGTCGCACCAGCGCTCCCTCCAGACGCCGGGCCGGGCACAGCGCTCCCTGGCCGGGCACCGCCGGATCCTCGCGGCGCTTCGGTCGCGGGATGCCGATGAAGCGCACCGTGCGATGTTCGACCACATCGAGGGGATCGGCCAGACTCTTCGCGCGGCGGAAGGCTGAACGATGACACTGGCTCTTGCGCTCACGCTGGTTGCGCTCGGTTTCGCCGGGTCGTTCGTCTCCGGCCTGCTTGGCGTCGGCGGCGCCATCTTGATGATCCCGCTCCTGCTCTACGTACCGCCGCTGCTTGGCGTCGGCCAGCTCGACATGAAGGCGGTTGCGGCCCTCAGCATCACCCAGGTCTTCTTCGCCGCGACGGTCGGGGCGATCGTCCACCGGGGCCGCGGGGCCGTCCACCGCGATCTGGTCATCGTCGCCGGCGGCGCCATCGCCCTCGGCGCCTTCGCCGGCGGCGCCGGCTCGAAGTTCGTCGAGGCGCGGGCGCTCCTGGCGGTCTTCTCGGCGATGGCGGCGCTGGGCGTCGTGCTGATGGTGCTGCCGATCGCCGAGCATGTGGCGGATGTCGGCAAGCCCGGCCGGCTCCGCTTCAACCGGCCGACGGCGTTCGCCGCCGCGCTCGTGGTCGGGATCCTCTCCGGCCTCGTCGGCGCCGGCGGCGGCTTTCTGCTCATGCCCGTGCTTATCGGCCTCATCCGCGTGCCGATCCGGATCGCGATCGGCTCCTCGCTGGCGATCACCGCCCTTTCCGGCCTTGCCGGACTGATCGGGAAGGTCGTTACCGGCCAGCTCTGGTTCGGCGCCGCTGCGCTGCTGGTGGCCGGCGGCATCGTCGGTGCTCAGGTCGGCAGCCGATTGAGCCACCGCGTCCACGCGCAGGTGCTCCGCTGGCTGCTGGCGGCGCTGATCGCCCTCGTCGCGCTACGAACCGCGTGGGACGTGTTCCATTAGGGAGCGAGCGGCAGAGTGAAGGAGAAGGTGCTGCCCTGGCCGGGCTTGCTGGTGGCCCAGATGCGGCCGCCGTGCGCCTCGACCAGCAGCCGGGCGATGTAGAGGCCCAGGCCCAGGCCCTCGGTCCGCCGCGTCCCCTTTGCGCGGAAGTAGCGCTCGAAGAGATGGACCTGATCGTCCGGCGCGATGCCGACGCCGCGGTCAGCCACCGTGATCTCCGCCACCGCGCCGTCCTGTCTCGCGCTGACCAGCACCTCCGCCGTCGGCGGCGAGTACTTGAGCGCGTTGGAGAGCAGGTTCGTGAGGATCCGCTCCAGGCGGTCCGGGTCGGCCGGGACCGGCGGCAGGTCGAGCGGGACCGCCACCTGGATCCGGTGGAGGTCGACCAGCGGCCGGGACCGCTCCAACAGGTCGGCCACGAAGACCCCCAGATTGACCGGGACCCGCTCGAGCCGGATCTGCCCGGCCTCCAGTCGGGCCGAGTCGACGAGGTCCCGAATCATCGCGTCCATTCGACGGGCGGAGATACCGATAGCATCGACGTTGCCCCGGTAGGCGCTGAGGCCGGCCCGCTCCAGGGCCCGTTGTAGGAGCTGCGCGTGCCCCTGGATGACCGTCAGCGGCGCCCGCAGGTCGTGGGAGACCATCCGCAAGAAGTCCTCGCGCTGCTGTTGCAGCTCGTGCAGCTCGGTAATGTCGGTGAAGGTGGAGACGACTCCCATCACCGCGCCGTCCGGCGCGCGGATGGGCGCGGCGCTGGTAGAAACCCAGACGGTGGACTGATCGTGGGGTCGATGCAGGGCCGCGACGCCGCCGCGCACGGTCTCGCCGTGCAAGGCCCGCCAGAGCGGACTCGCTTCCAGCGGAAACGGCTTGCCCTCGGAGGTATTCGCTCAGCGTCAGCAGGCCCAGCAGAGCGACGACGGAGGCGCCGACGAGGACGATCCGGCGCGCCCACCGCTCTGCCGGCTTCGTCTTGAGCAGCCACAGCGACAAACCGGTCAGGATGAATGAGACCGCTGCGTTGACCTTCATGGTGACCAGGTCGGGGAGGACCCGCTTGGGCGTTTCGAGGCCGAACGCCCAGCCGGCGAGGGCGAGCGCGCCCAACAGGATGGCGAAAGCACCGGCCGCCCGCGAGAAGGACTCGAGCGATGAGATGAGACGAGAGTCGGACCGACCGGTCATGATTTCCCCATCCTCTCCGGCAGAAGAGCGCGCTCCCCCAACCTTCAATCGAAGGCCATGCTGATTCGGAAATGATACCATACTGCAGGCAGCACGCCGCTCGCGATTCCCTTTTGGCGGCAATACCGCTATGCTACAGGTGATCATGCGGAAACCGTTCTACTATGGCCGGGTCGTCGTGGGCGTCACGGCGCTGACGATCCTGGTGGCGGCCGGCGTCCGGTCGGCGCCGGGGGTGTTCATCTACCCCCTTGAAGTCGAGCTCGGCTGGAGCCGGCAGCTTCTTCATCTGCGGCGCCACCTCGACGGGGCTGACGAGTGAGAACGTGCGACTCCACCCCATGCAGATTTACAACATCATCGCTCGGTACGGCCGAATCGTCTCCCCACCCTGAGGAACCCGCCATGGATGATTGCTACGGCGGCACCTATCACGGCGATCTGCCGGGGCCGTGTGTGCGGCCCGGCGAATCGGATTCGGCGTACGGTAGGCGCTACCGGCGCGCTATCGTGCGTGCAAGTGCGATGGTTGACGTTGCCAGCGGGGCCGGAGAGGACCTCAAGTTTGGTGATGTCTCAGACGGGGTCGAGTGGGACATGGCTAGTACAGGCTGGCGGAGATGAGCCGGTAGTTCTCTGGCAGGCGGGGGCCGCCAGCGACCGCGTGAACTACCGGTCTATTTCCGCTGACGTGTACTAATGTGCCTCACGTGATTTGGGTAACACGCCCTGAGCATCGAAACTGGCGGGTGGGACAGCGACGGAATACCGGCGGCGACCGATGGCTGTATTTTGGCGCCAATATTGGCCTTGTGGGACCCCATTGACGGCCGTCGATTGGTCGCAGCACATGAGTTGTTTCATGTGGTCGGTGCTCGTGTGACCCGATTCTGGTGAGGCACATTAGGGC
>JACQGW010000071.1 GCA_016199325.1 Chloroflexota bacterium | reverse complement strand
TCGGTGGGGTTGATCGGGCGGCCGAAGGAGAGGCAGACGTGGCTGGTCCAGATGCCGAGGACGCCATCCTCGTCGTCTTCGGTGTTCACCAGTCCGAAGTAGACGTTCTCCTTCGGGTCGGGTGAAAACGCCTGCCACGGCTCGATGGTGGGCTGGGCGCCGCTCCGCTGGGCGATCAGCGTGCCGGTGTTGGCGATGCGATAGACCCGGTCGCGCAGATGCACAAAGACGGGCTGCCGGCCCGAGGTGCCGGCTCGAACGCGCTCCTCGAACTGGACGAGGAGACCGTCGGGCGCCACCAGCTCTTCGTAGAGCGACGAGCCCTGCGGGATGACCTCGTGCTCACGATAGCGCCACTCGCCGTCGGCCGAGTGCTCGACCAGCGTTCCATCGTCCAGGAAGGACCATTGCCAGCCGTAGGTGCGGGCGCCGATGGTCTCCTGGCAGTTGAGCACCGTGCTGACGATGCGCGTGCCCTCGACCCAGAACTGGATGATGTCGCCCGGCGAGAGCAGACCGATCACCCGGTCGGCGGCCGGCGGATCCTGTTTGTCAAATGGTTGTTGCAGCTTCCCCATATTGCCTTCCTCTCAGCGGTCAGCGGTCATGCGTCACACGTCAGGTGTCAGTCGGCTGACCGCTGACTGCCGCCTGCCGACCGCCGACCGCTTCCTCCACGAACGTCGGAACGAACTCGGCCCGACTGGTGACGATGCGGTTGCCAAGACGAGTATAGCATCCTGCCCAGGCTTCGGCAGCGACAAAGCTCCCGACCGTCGCCCAGCGGGTCGCCGGCTCCGGCCGGCCCTGCCAGCTCCAGGCGATGGACGCCAGCGGCGGCACCTCGATCCTCTGTTGAACCACGTAGCTCCCCCATTGTCGGCAGCGATCCCAGTCGCGCTCGGTCATGGCGTCGCCGAAGTAGACCTCCTCGCCTTCCCGACCGAAGACCTGCTTGACGACGGTGGCCCGCCGGTCGACGTCCGGCGGCACGTCCCGAATCCACCACGTGGGCGGCAGATGGTGCTGAATGGCTGCCCGTTCCATCGGCGTAAGCGCGGGGTCGTTCCGCCTGGCCCAGATCCAGGCGAGCAGCCCTTTGTTTTGAAGGAGAAAGCCGCGCAGCCCGTTCAGGAGCCGCAGCCGGCCCGCCGCGGCGGCGTCGGCGATCGCCGAGAAGGCCGGCCGGCCCAGCAGCGTCTCGAAGGGATAGTAGCGGTAGAGCGCGTCGAGGGGACGGCCGAGCAGCGCGATGCCACCGTGGCGGGTGCGGGTCAGGTTGTCGACGTCGCCGAGGACGATCTCGACCGGATCGCCGGCCAGGCCGATACGGAGGAGCTGCTCGGTGAACGCCATCTGCGCCAGGTCTTCGAGCTCGCCGGCATCGGTCAGCAGGCCAAGGACCAGGGGCTGAGAGGGAGCGGTCGGCGGACTGCCGGGGCCAGACGATGCACCGCCGGCGAGTGCGACCCGAACGGCGGCGACGAGCCGGGGAACGAGCGCGCCGTTGGCGCGCCTGCCGGCGAAGCGAGCCTGGAGCAACTGAAAGGCCGCCTCGTCGACGGCGGTGGACTCGCGGAGGCCGGAGGGTGTGTCGGAGTTGTACTCGAGCAGCCACCAGTGGCCGGCGCCGTCGACGACGAAGTCGAACCGGCCCAGGACGACTGGCCGGGACGGCTCGCCTCGCAGGATCTCGGCGACGGTCCAGGGGAATCCCAGGGTGACCAGCGCGTCGACATCCTCGGCAATGCAGCGGCCAGCCCAGGCGAAGATGCGGGCGAAACATTCGGAGATCTCGACCAGCTTCGCCAGCTCGGCGTCTGTCAGGACGACGGCGTTCAGACTGAGATACGGGGTTCCGTGAGTCAGGTGGTCGGGCACCAGGCCGCGGCAGACGGCGCGCCGGATAAGCCGCCGGTAGAGCGCCGGCGGCACGTCAGTGTCGGTCAAGAGAACGCGCACGCGCCCCGCTATCGCCTGTCTACATGAGACGGGCGGGTCTGTCTCGATAGCTCCTACGCGACATCTCGATGAGCGCGCTTCTGTGCCGCGCCTGCGCCGTAGAGCCGGTCGATCTCAGCAATCACGCGTTTCGCTGCTTCATACGCCGTATCACCGGTTACCTCCTGCACAGGCAGGAGGTGGATCGGGAAATGCCTATCGCGATAGAACGCTGGCAGGTCGTGAACAGTTGCCTCAGCCAGCGCAGTCGCGACCGGCCACGCAAACTCCGCATCCCGAAGGAATACCTTGCCGTCCGGCGTCTCAATCAGGCGGGTTACCATCCCCGGCTGGGCAAGATCGCCAAAGATGACCAGCCGGAACCTTATCGTGAAAGCCATCGATCGATATCCTCTGGCGTGAATTGCTTCTGCCGGTAGAACGCCCTCGCACGTCTCAAGTCTACCACCAGTGTCCATTGAGGGCTAGGGTAGAGGAGATTGTGCGCCAGCACGTTCATATAGACCGCGATGTGGGCAAGATCTTCGCGCGTCGGTGGTCGGAGTCTACCTGCTGGATCAGGCGTCGAAAGAACTCCTAATGCCCGGTCAACCTCCACATTCGTGATCTGACGGTCTGCCAAGGCTCTCTGCAGATCGTCTGGCGACAGGAAGGCGTAACCGCCTGGCATCCCCAGTGCTGACCGATCGACTCGTTCCAACCAGCCAGCCCCCCGCGCTATCGCCGCTCCAGGCGGGTCCGGACGATGGCGAGCGCCTGGTGGCGGTACTCCTGGTACAGGTGGAACGCCGTCGGCAGGAACGAGATCACAATGATGGCCGCGATGATGGGCAGCAGGTACTTGTCCACGTCCGGGATGACCTGGCCCAGGTAGTAGCCGGAGAGCGGCAGGCCCAGCGCCCAGAGCGCCGCGCCGAGGACGTTGAACACGATGAAGCGGCGATATTGCATCACGCCGACGCCGGCGATGACCGGGGCGAACGTCCGCACCACCGGGATGAACCGGGCGAGCACGATAGTCTTGCCGCCGTGCTTCTGGTAGAACGCTTCGGCTTTCAGGAGATGCTTCTTGCGGAAGAGGAAAGAGATGTCCTGCTGGAACAGCCGCCGGCCAACCCGCTGGCCGAGGAGGTAGCCGATGCTGTTGCCGGCGGTGGCGCTGACAAAGCTGCCGATCATGACGAGCCCGATGTCCAGGTAGCCCTGCGAGGCCAGGAAGCCCGCGGTGAACAGCAAACTATCGCCCGGCAGGAAGAAGATCAGCCAGGACTCGGCAAAGATGATACCCCAGAGGCCGAGATAGCCGACGGTGCGAATCAGCTCGGGCAGATCGAAGGACAATCGCTTCCCCCTGACGTAAAGTTGATCCAAGGTCGCATGCCGTTATACATGATCCGTTCCAGCATCGCAACCGCCCGGCTCGGGTGCGCGGGGCTGCTCGTCAACCCAGATATGCCGGATAACCAGACCTGCCGCCCGCCAGGCGCCGACGACGGGCACGAGGTCGGCGGCGATCAGGCGCTCGCGCCCTGCGATCGCGACGGTGCCAGCGCCCCACGCGGCGAGCGCCGACGCCGGCGGGAACGGGTGCCTGGCATAGTCATAGCGGTTGTCGAACCGCCGGCCGGGGGTGGCCAGTCGCTTCGGCCTGGCTCGATCGGCGTCGAGCACGAAGACGACCCCGATTGGATCGGCAGGGCGGCGCAGGTGCGGCGCCAGCCAGACGAGCTGCGCGAGGATCGAATCGACCGACAGCAGGGCGGCTCGGGCCGGCCAGCGATGGATGAGCGGCACGACCAGCCAGTCCGCGCGCTGAAATGCAAGAGTTGTGGCGAGGCCAAGCTCGGGAGGGAGATCCAGCAGGAGGGCAGCTCGAGCCGGCGCTCCGCCAGTGTACTCAGGCGACGGGGCAGGCGGGACGCCTGCGCTCCCGGGCAGGCTGGCAGCGGGCTCGTAGAGGGCAGGCGGGACGCCTGCGCTCCCGGGCAGGGTGCCGGTTCTCTCATGGAGTGGGAGGGACGGGCTCACGAGCGGCAGGATCGCCTGCTCGACGACCTGCCGGCCGGCGACAAGCGGTCCCGGCGCCGGCCGGCGGGCCAGGGATCCGTAGAATGGGGTGGCGGCGACATACTGCCAGAAAGGGCCGGCCGCCCGTGTCCAGGCGAGATACGCTGCGGCCGGCGACGAGCGATGAAACCTGGCGCTCTTGACGTTCTGTCGTTTCACGCCACCAGAGCGGTCTGCACAAGGATTGACCAAACGACCAACCGACGTTCTTGGTGTCTCTCTTGGCGATCTTGGCGTCTTGGCGGTTCGTTGTCTGTCGGAAGCGCGCTCTACTATCGTTCCGCCTTTCCCCGCTGGATCTGCCCGTTGGCCTCGACCAGGATGGCCCAGAGACGGACGCGGTCCTCGGCGGCCAGGTGCGGGAGGACGGCCAGCCAGTGCTTCTTGAGGGCGGCATCCATCAAGCGAGACTTCCGGATCGCCCGGGCGATCGTGCGGTCGTCGGGCGGGGGCGCGGCGGCCATCGCTAGGAGGAGCTGCTGGAGCCGACCGAGCCGCGACCGCTGCTGAAGCCGCCGGACTTCGGCGCCGTCACGCCGGACTTCCCGCCGGCGCCGCTCTTGTTCGTCACTGCCGAGCCGGAGCCGGTGCCGCCGGCCTGGCCGGAGACGGCGGTTCTGATGCCGGCGACGCGGTCGCCGAAGGGCTTGGGCGTTGTCGAGGCCACGCCGCCGTCGACGCGCTGGCCCGGCTCGACCGTCCGGGACGGCGGGTCGTAGTAGGTCGGGCGGGAGTAGCCGGTGCCGCCGACCGGGAAGGGATACCACATGGCCCAGTACGGGTAGTGCGGCGCGACGTAGGTCGTCGAGCTGCCGGGGGCCGGGGTCGGCGAGGCGCCGGCCACGCCCGCTTCGACGAGCCGCACCGGCTGGCTGGGCGGCAGGTAGAGGACCGGATCCCCCTGGTCCGGCACCTCCAGCTCGGGTCGGTCGCCCTGAGCGAGCCGCAGGCGGCTGGCGTAGGCGCCGCGTGGCGCCTGACTGCCGCCTGCGCCCGGCTCCAGCCAGGCGAACTGATAGACGCCGCGCTGGTCGCGGAAGACCGAATCCGCCTGGACGGCGTAACGCCCCGGCCGATCCGGCAAGCCGGTGGCGACCTCCTGGGTCAGCGGCTGCACCTGGGCCGGCGGCACCTCCTCGGCGACGTCTTCGGCTCGGTCACAGGCCGCCAGCGAGGCTGCCAGCAACAGCGCAGCCGACAGGCGCACAGCCGGCAGCGCGCTCCGGCGCAGATACCCGGCCGCCCGCTCGGCCAGCGCCCGTAGCTTTTCGAGCGCGGCAAGTCGCGCGGCGATGGGGTCCTGCGAGAGCTCGGACGGACGATCTGCCTGGTCTGGCGCTGACACCTGGTTTCTCCTGCCACACGCTGCAATACGATGGTAGCAAATGCATTATAGCATGGATTGGCCGGCACGGTTGGTCAGGCGCGGGGGAGGTCATAGGAACTCATAGGAACTCGTAGGAACTCGTACGGGCCGATGAAGGCCCCACGCCGTCCGAGCCGCGACCGTGAGGGAGCGGTCCCGGTCCGAGCCGCGACCGTGAGGGAGCGGTCCCGGTCCGAGCCGCGACCGTGAGGGAGCGGCCCCCGACACCGGTGGTCGGATGTCGGTGGAACGGCAGGGACGAGCCATGAAGGACCGCTGCCTGTGCGCCGCGGGATATGGCATTCGGAGGGCTCCGAGACCACCCCGGAGCTGAGCCCGTTCGGGCTTGGTCCGGCGACTGAGCTCGGGGAATCGCTCCCTCACGGTCGCGGCTCGGATGGTTGGGGTCTCTGGCGTCCCCCCGAGTTCCTACGAGTTCCTACGAGTTCCTACGAGTTCCTGCCCGGTCTGCCGTCAGCGCGGGCAGGCCGAGCCGCCGGGCGAGCGCCAGGCAGGCGCGATCGCCCAGGGAGAGGCCGGCCTGTCTCGTCGCCGGATGGAGCAGGCCGGCCTGATAGGCGAGATCGGCGTCGAAGTCCACAAATATGGTAGAATACGCACACAAGGAGGCTTCATCGGCTTGGGTGTAATCGATACCCTGACCGCTGGCTTCGGCGCCATCAACCGCCGTCCTTGGATGATCCTGCTGCCGGTCGCTCTCGACCTGTTCCTCTGGCTCGGCCCCCGTCTCACTGCCGGAGTGGTCTTTCGCCAGGCGCTGACGGCGATGCAACGGTTTCAAGTGTCGACCGACACCGCCCGCCAGGTCGGCGAGCTGACGGATTCGCTGTCGGCCGCCAACGTGTTTGCTCTGCTGGCGTGGCAGTTGCCGAGCCTGGCCGGCTCGCACAGTGCGCAGCTCGCAGATGTGCTGCCGGGCAGGGCGGTGGTCACGCTCCAGAGCGGTGGGCTGCTGATCCTGGTGATGGTGGCGCTGGCGCTGGCCGGCCTGGCCGCGGCCAGCGCCTATCTGACGGCGCTGGCGATAGTGCTGCGTGGCGAGGACCTGACACCGGTTCGTTTCCTCGTCGGTTGGCAGACGAACTTCGGCCGGCTCGTCGGCTATCTGCTGTTGCTGGCCGGCGGCCTGCTGGTCTTCGGCACGCCTGCGGCCATCGTGCTGGCGCTGGCGCAGGTGCTCAGCCCTGCGCTGGCCGGCATCCTGTGGATGGTCGTGGTCGCGGCCGGGATCTGGCTGTGGCTCTATCTCTTCTTTGTCACGTTCGCCATCTTCGTCGGCGGGCATGGCCCGTTGAAGGCGGTCGAGCGGAGCGTTCGCCTCGTCGCCGGCCATTTCTGGCCGGCCTTTGGCATCTTCGCGCTGATCCAGCTCATCACGGTCGGCACGACGATTGCCTGGGGGCTCCTGCTGCCGAACGCGGTGGGTGCGCTCATCGCCATCGTCGGGAACGCCTACGTGTTGACCGGCCTGACGGCCGGAGCCATGCTCTTCTACCGGGACCGGAGCGAGGCGACCGCACGTGTGACCCGCTAAGGGTCTGTCAAGGTGGAGGATTCCTGTGATCGCTCGCGACAACGATGCTCGTGCAAAAGCCAAGACGACTCAGCGGGAGGCGACTGTCCCGATGCTGAACGATGACCAGTACACCGCGCAGGACATTCAGATCCTCGAAGGTCTGGAGGCCGTGCGGCGCCGCCCCGGCATGTTCATCGGCAGCACCGACACGCGCGGCCTGCACCATCTGGTCTACGAGATCGTCGACAACTCGGTTGACGAGGCGCTGAACGGGACCTGCACGCGTATCGAGATCACCATCGCCGCCGACGGGACGGTGACGGTCCAGGATAACGGCCGCGGCATTCCGGTGGACGTCCACGCCAAGAGCGGCCGCTCGGCGCTGGAGACGGTCATGACCGTCCTGCACGCCGGCGGCAAGTTCGGCGGCCGGGGGTACAAGGTCTCCGGCGGCCTCCACGGCGTCGGCGCCTCAGTGGTCAACGCCCTCTCGACCTGGCTGCGGGTCGACGTTCGGCGGAACGGGCAGATCTACCGCCAGGAGTACGAGCGGGGCATCCCCCTGGGCGACGTCCACGTCGTCGGCCCCGCCAATACGACGGGGACGACGACGTCTTTCCGCGCCGATCCCCAGATCTTCGGCAACGCCGAGTACTCCTTCGAGACCCTGGCGCAGCGCTTCCGGGAAACGGCCTACCTGACGAAGGGACTGGAGATCGCCTTCCGCGACGAGCGGGGCGACCGTGAGCTGACCTTCTACTTCGAGGGCGGCATCGTCAGCTTCGTGCGCCATCTGAACCGGAACCGACAGGTCATCCATCCGAGCGCCTTCTACGTCGACCGGGAGGTCGGCCCCGAAGAGAATCGGATCCGGGTCGAGATTGCCCTCCAGTACAACGACGGCTTTGCCGAGTCCGTCTTCAGCTTCGCCAACAACATCAACACCGTCGACGGCGGCACCCATCTGACGGGCTTCCGAACGGCGGTGACGCGCGTCCTGAACGACTACGCCCGCAAGAACAAGGCGCTCAAAGAGGACGAGCCGAACCTGACGGGCGACGACGTGCGTGAGGGGCAGACGGCCATCGTCTCGGTGAAGCTGAAGGAGCCCCAGTTCGAGGGGCAAACGAAGGGCAAGCTCGGCAACGCCGAAGTGAAGACGCTCGTCGAGTCGGTGGCCGCCGAGGCGCTCTCGCAGTTCCTCGAAGAGAGCCCGGCCGACGCCCGCCGGATCATGGAGAAGTGCGTCACGGCCGCCCGCGCCCGCGAGGCCGCCCGCAAGGCCCGCGAGCTCGTCATCCGCAAGAGCGCCCTCGACGGCATGACCCTCCCCGGCAAGCTCGCCGACTGCTCCGAGCGCGACCCTGCCAGGTGTGAGCTTTATCTGGTGGAGGGCGACTCCGCAGGTGGCTGTTTCGTCGGCGAAACGCGTGTCCGCCTGGCATCGGGCCTGGTAAGGACGATGGAGGAGCTGGCCGAGGATTGGCAGCGCGGCATCCAGCACTTCGGCTATGCGACGAACGAGGCCGGCGACATCCGCATCGTGCCGCTGATCGAGCCGCGGCTGACGAAGCGGCAAGCGGCGCTCGTCGAGGTCCTGCTGGACAACGGCGAGCGTGTTCGATGCACGCCCGATCACCCATTCCGCCTACGAGATGGCTCCTATCGAGCGGCGAGCGCGCTCCAGCCAGGCGACAGCCTGATGCCATTGAAGATCCGTCTCGTCATGCGTCATGCGTCACCCGTCATGCGTCATGGGACGAGTGCCACAAACTCCAGATCGGATAATTGGCGCCGTGTCTGGCGAAAACCGATCTGGAGTCTATGGCACCCGTCCCGTCATGCGTCATGCGCCACCGATGATGAACTGGCCGCGCCTGGCTTCGAGACGGTCCGGATGAACGGGCGGGCGAAAGCGCAGCGGATCTCTGCTCTTGCTGTGAGTGGCGTGTCCGGCAAGTCATTCGGCGATCCCGGCGCCTCCCCATCTGTCATGCTGATCTCCCCGTCTGTCATGCTGAACTCTCCGTCTGTCATGCTGAGCCGCAGCGAAGCATCTCCCCGGCGCGAATCAGCACCGTCCGGGAGCTGCGTCGCTGCGGCTCAGCCTGACAGGGCTTACGCTGCGACAGCGGCAAGCC
>JACQGW010000078.1 GCA_016199325.1 Chloroflexota bacterium | reverse complement strand
GGCCGTCGAGTTCAACTACATGCGCTACCTCGACAAGAACCACCCGTACTACGATGCGAACGCCGTCAGGCGCACGTCGGTGCTTCCCAATGTCAAGGCCGTGAAGGCGAAGGACGAGTACACGGTTGAGATCCTGCGCGACAAGCCCGCGTCGGCCTTCGTCGCCGGACTCGCCGTGGCGGGCGGTGGCATTCTGAGTCCAACGGCCGTCAAGAAGTACGGAGTGAAGGACGTCGTCCGCTATCCGGTCGGCACCGGCCCGTTCGTCCTGGAGAAGGCCGAGAAAGGCAATCAGGCATCGTTCAAGGCGTTCGAGGAGCACTGGGGCGGTCGACCGCTGCTGGACCGTGTCGTCGTTCGGGTGATCTCGGACGAGCAGGCGATGACGGCCAGTGTGCTCTCGGGCGAAGTGGACCTGACGCCTTTCGTGGACTTCAAGGATCTCGAATCCTTTCGGAAGAACCCGAACCTGAACGTTCAGGTCGTGCCCGCCGCGTCGACCGGCTTCGTCGGCGTCAACCAGAAGCACGAGACGATGAAGGATGTGCGCGTTCGCCGGGCGCTCGCCCACGCCGTCAATAAGCAGAGGATTGTCGACGCGATCTTCTACGGCGAGGCCGACATCGGCGCAGGGATGGTCTCGATCCCCATGTGGGCGTATGCGCCACAGTTCAAGGACTACTACAAGTACGACCCGCAGAAGGCAAAAGACCTCTTGAAGGAAGCCGGCAGCGCGCCGGAGATGGTCCTGTACACGCAGAACTCGGGTTTCTGGCCGCGCATGGCCGAGCTGCTCCAGTCCGACTTCAACACCGCCGGCTTCAAGACGACGATCGAGAAGATCGACTCGGCCAAGTTCTACGGCGAGATGACCGAGGGCAAGCATGCCGTGTTCATCGGCGACTACACCTACAACCAGCCCGACCCCGAGGAGTTCCTCTGGGGCACCTACGGCTGCGACAACCCACGGGCCAAGCGCTGGGGCCACTGCGACAAGAAGATCGACGAGATGATGGAGAGACAGGCGGCCGAGAAGGACCAGGAGAAACGCAAGCAGCTCTTGTGGGACATCCAGAAGCTCCTCCTCGACGACGTCACCCAGATCCCGAACTACTACAATCGGTTTGTGACCGTCGCCAACAAGCGGGTCGAGGGCTACGTGCCGATGCCCATCCGCTTCATGTTTCTGGATAAGACGTACGTGACCAGGAAGTAGGTAGGCCACGAACCGGACCAGAAAGCAGACATGGGAGCAGACGGGAGAGCAGCCAGGAGAGCAGAGATGAACGTCGTGCTGATCATCCTGGATAGCCTGCGTCAGGACCACGTCGGCGCCTATGGCAATCCCTGGATCGTCACGCCTCATCTGGATGCTTTCGCGCGGGAATCGGTGCGGTTCACCCGGTGCTATCCCGAGTCGCTGCCCACGCTGCCCAACCGTCGGGCTCTCCACACCGGCATACGCACTTTTCCCTTTCATGGACACAAGCAGCAGAAAGGAGACTTCTCGAGCGCGCCCGGCTGGGGGCCCATCCCCGAGGAGCAGGACACCATCGCGGAGCTGCTGGGCGCGCACGGCTACCGCTGCGGCTTCATCACCGACACCTACCACCACTTCAAGCCCTCCAAGAACTTTCACCGCGGATTCCACGAGTGGATCTGGGTGCGCGGCCAGGAGGGCGATCGCTATCGGAGCGGGCCGGCTGTCCGGAGTGAGGCTCTGGCGGCGCACATGAAAGAGGCTCCCGAGGCCAATCCTCCCCTGGCGAACTTCCTCCGCGCCTATCTCCGCAACAACGCCGAACGCAGGGCCGAGCAGAACTACTTCCCAGCGCGCGTTTTCACTGAAGCATCGCGCTGGATCAGGGACAACCTGGACGCGCAGAAGTTCCTCCTGGTCGTGGACTCTTTCGACCCACACGAGCCCTGGGACCCGCCCAAATCCTACCGGAAGCTCTACGATCCTGACGATGGCGTCGTGGACACCATCCACTCGCTCTATGCCCCCTGGGAAGGCGAGTTGACTCCCCGTGAGCTGAAGCGATTGCAGGCCAACTACGCCGGTGAGGTGACACTGGTCGACCGTTGGCTCGGCCATTTCATAGAAACCCTCCGATCGAGCGGGCGGCTGAACGATACTGTGGTGGCCGTGATCAGCGATCACGGCCACAACCTCGGCCGGGACCCCGGCGACAAGGGGTTAGTAAGCAAGCAGGGCCATCCAATGACCCATGCGGTGGCCGATCTGGTGATGATGATCCGCCATCCGGGTGGAGAGGGCGCGGGAACCGTCTGCGACAAGCTGGCCTCCAATGTCGACCTGACGGCGACCGTTCTCTCCCTGGTGGGGGTGAAGCCGGAGAAGCCTATCGACGGCGTCGACCTCTGGCCGGCGACGCACTCACCACACGTGACGCCACGCAGCTACGTAACCGTCGGGTGGGGGCCGCTCGTCACCACGATCACGGACGACTGGTGGTACAACGCCAGCGTGTGGGGCGAAGGTCAGCTTCTGTACGCGGTGCGTGAGGACCCCAACCTGGAGCACAATCTGGTCGACGAGCGGCAGGATGTCTGCAAGGAGATGCTCTCGCTCGCCATCAAGGACGCGGGGGGCGCGATACCGGAGGCGTTCACCACATACCACAACAAACCCGGCTGCACGCCGTTCGAGAAACACTTCCCCGCGAGCATCCGTCTCGGCCGCCGTTCCTGATACCACGCCGACGAGGCTCTTTGCCGCGTTCCGCGCCGTAAAGTCCCCATGAAAACCCGCACGCGGAGGTGTGGAGGCCGCAGCCCGCGGACCATCCGAGCCGCGAACGTGAGTGAGCTGTTCCCCGGCGCGCGGGACTGGACCGCGCACCGGGGAACGGCTCACTCACGTTCGCGGCTCGGTTCGGTGACCCTCCTCGGAGTCGCTCGCCGGCCAGCGTGGTCGGGAGCCTGGGGCGCGGGAGCGCACTTGCGAGTGCGCACTACGAGCCTGCGCGCCGAGCTCAGGGTGAGCAGTTGCGCCGGCAGCGATCGCCTGTGCTCGATCGGCGCGGTGTCGGGCATCCGCTGACAGCTCGTCCCCCACGACGCCGTCCCGGCTTCGCCTGATGCGTATGAGGTATTACTCAGCCGCCCCCAGGAGCGCCAGGCGGACGGCAGCGGCCTGGTCCAGCCGGGTGTAGATGGTGAGGTGATCGCCGGGCAGGAGCGTGGTGTCGCCCCGCGGGATCAGCACGCGCCCCGACCGGTGGATCGAGACGACGACGCACTCGGCGGGCAGCGCAAGCTCGCGAAGGCGCCGGCCGCCGGCAACGGCATCGGCGGACAGGTCGATCTCGACGAAGGTGGTCCCCCGCGCCGGCTCGACGCCCGCGCGCGTGATGGCAAGACGTCGACGGGCGCGTTCGGCGCGAAGCAGCCGGCCGTAGGCGCCGATCACGTCGCTGCGCCGGAGCAGCCCGAGCAGCCGCCTGGGGTTGCTGCGGTCCACGACCGGCAGTTGGCCCACGTCGCCCATTGCCAGGCGCTCGATCGCCGCCCGCACGGGTTCGTCGGGATAGGCCACCAGCAAGTCCCGCGTCGCGATGTCCCCGACGGCCAGGGCGGTGTCACGGCGTTCGAGCGCCCGGCTGAGATCGGAGAGCGTCACGATACCGTCGAGATCGCCCTGAGCGTCGACGACGGGAAATTCAGAGCGGCCGGTCTGGCGAAATCGCTCAGCCATCTCAGACAAGGGCAGCGTTGGCGGCACGGTGGCGGGATCCGGCGTCATCGCTTCCGCGACCGAGATCTGTTCCAGGAGGCCGGGCTCGGGTCGAGGCTCGATCCCGAACGCCCGCAGCCTGGCGGTAAAGATCGACCAGCGGTAGAGGCGCGGCGCCACGTAAGCGCCGGTGGCGACGCCGGCCAGCAGCGGCAGGATGCTGTGGGCGTCGCCGGTCAGCTCGAATAGCGTGAAGACCCCGGTCAGCGGCGCGTGGAGCGCGGCAGCGAAGACGGCGGCGCTGCCAACCCCGGCGTATGCCCCGGCGTCGGCCGTCCAGGTCGGCGCCCAGGCGTGGGCCACTTTCCCGAACGCCCCGCCAAGCATCGCACCCAGAAAGAGGGTTGGCCCGATCACGCCGCCTGCGCCGCCGCTGCCAATGGTCAGGCTGGTGGCCGCCAGCTTGAGGACGAGCAGCGCGGCGAGCAGCGATAGCGACACCTGACCGCGGAGCGCCTCCTGAATCGTACCGTAGCCGAGCCCGAGGACCTGGGGAAACCAGAGGCCGATGACGCCGACGGCGAGGCCACCCACTGCCGGCTTCGCGGGCGCAGCCAGCCGCACGCGTCCGAAGGCGCTGCCGACCAGGTCGAGCGCCCGGATGAACGCAACGGCGACCAGCGCGGCCAGCAGCCCCAACACCAGGTAGAGCCCCAGCTCCAACGGGCTCACGAGGGGGTGCGGCGGAACGTCGAAGGCCGGTCGATCGCCGAGGAACACGCGGCTCGTGGCGGCACCGGTTACCGCCGCCAGCACGACGGCGACGACCGCCAGTCCGCGAAACTCCCCCAGGATGACCTCGAGCGCGAAGAACAGCCCGGCGATCGGCGTGTTGAAGATCGCCGCGATTCCCGCCGCTACGCCACAGCCGACGTAGGTGCGGAGCCGCTCCTCCGGCAGCCGCCAGAGCTGCCCGAAGTTCGAGCCGATGGCCCCACCGATCTGGACCACCGGCCCTTCCTGGCCGGCCGAGCCGCCGGAGCCGATCGTCAGCGCGGCCACAAGAGCGCGCGCTGGGCCGACGCTCACGCCGATCCGTCCGCCACGCACCATCACCGCCTGCATCAGTTGCGGCACACCGGTGCCGTGGACCTCCGGCCCGAGACGCTGGAGGACAAGGCCGACCAGCAGCCCACCCAGCGCCGGAATCAGGGCGATCCACCAGGTGAAGGGAAGCTGGACGGCTGCGGGCAGCGTCTCGAAGAGCAGCGTGCGCAGCAGGGCGATCAGGAGGCGGAAGCCGACGGCCGCCAGCCCCACGGCCACGCCGATCGCGGCGGGCAAGACGACCAGCGTCGCCGCCTCTGACCGACTCAGCGCCCAGAATTGGGCCACCGCGGGCAGGCGCGCCAGGTGATTCCTCATGGCGATCTCCGCCGCGCACACCAGAAGCGCCGCGCCACTGGAGCACCAGGAACGGGAAGACAACGCATGATCTCGTACAGACTACGTATGATACCAAGTCCACCCAGACACTTGTGTTTTCCACTGGCGGAATCCGGCGCCGTTACGCCAAGAATCGCCTGTGGAGCGCACAAGGGTTCACCCGGAAGCGGTATGATACCATATTCCGCCTGACGGATTGATCGGACACAGGGGAGCAGACGCGGACGAGCACGTCGGGGGGATGGCTTCGGACCAACGTCACCGCTTCGGCGCCGTCGGCGGCCTCGACCACCCGATACCCGGCGCTTCGGCTGTGAACGTCCGGGATTGCCCCGCGGTACGGAGTCACGAAGTCTGGCCGCCCCGGACCGGACGCCGGGTGCCCGGCGCCAGCAGCACCATCACCCCCGCGGCGATGATGGCCGCCGCGCCGACGCCTCCGGCGGCCGACATCGGCTGGGCAAGCAGCACTGCGCCGAGCAGCGCGGCCGTCAGCGGCTCGAAGTACGAGAGGATCGACGCGTGGCTCGCCGGGATCACCCGCAATGCCCCGTAGAAGAGCAGCATCGCCACCGCGACGTGGGTGACTCCCTGGACGCTCAGCAGCCCCACTGCCGTCGGGGTCAACTCGCTCAGGTGCGACAGGCTCAACGGCAATCCGACCCCCGCCATCAGCGTCGCGCCCGACAGCGAGATCAGGGCCGGGTCGACGTGGGTGGCAAACCGTGCCCCGATCAGCACGGCCGCCGCGTAGGTAATGGCCGAGAGGAAAGCGAGGAGCAGCCCGAGCGCCGCGGCGTCGGTTGCTGCCGCACCGACCTGATCGGTCAGCATCAAGCCAAGGCCGGCGAGCGCGAGCGCCAGGGCGGCCCAGGAGCGCCAGTGGCCGGGCTGGCGCAGGACGAACGGCGCCGCCGCCACGACGAGCACCGGCGCGACGTAATGCGCGAACGACGCCGGGCCGATGTCGGCCAGTTGCAGCCCCAGGATGAACGTTACGGTCGTCAGCACCCCGAGCAGGCTGAAGGCGGCGAGCACCTGTTGCACGGCGCGCTCGCGCAGGCGCGGGAGGAGGCCGCGGCGCCGGCAGACCTCGAAGAGCACGACGGCGCCGACGAGCCCCGGAATCGCCATCAGCACCCACAGGCTCTGATTGGCCCACCGCACGAAGACCCCACTGGACCCCCAGATGGTCGCCGCCAGCGCAGCGCGGAGATAGGCAGCATAGTGGCCCAAGACTATTGACCGCTGCACAGAGACCTGAACGCCATGCACGATTCCGTAGCGCGGGGGCTCGTC
>JACQGW010000063.1 GCA_016199325.1 Chloroflexota bacterium | reverse complement strand
TCCCTTGCTAGCCTGCTTGGCCCCGCTGCCAACTGTCAACCGGTTTCTGAAACATGCCCAGAATCCGTTGACAGTTCGTCCCCCACGACGCCGCTTCGGCTTCGCCTACTGCTCGGAGGCCGCCGGGATGGTGGCGATGACGGTGCCCATCCGGTCCACGTCGTAGCCGGAAAGGGCCCGCATTTCGGCGCGCAGCGCCCGACTCTGGAGCAGGTCCAGGAGCAGGGCGACGGCCGGGTGATCGAGCAGGTCGGCCGGGATGCTGAAGTCGAAGCGGACCTCGGCCAGCGCGACGAAGTCGAGATCGAGCACCCCCGCCACCGCGCGCGGAGCGATGCCGGTGTCCGCTCCGCCCGTCGCCACCGCGCGCGCCACCGCCAGATGGCCGGCGGCGATCTGATCATAGCCCGTGATCGCGGCCGCCGGCACGCCTGCTCCGGCCAGCAGGTCGTCGAGCAGCGCCCGACTGCCCGCGCCCCGCTCGCGGTTCACCATGCGCACGTCCGGCCGGGCGAGATCCGCCACCGTCCGGATCCCCTTGGGGTTGCCCGGCCGCAGCACCAGGCCGAGCTCCCAGCGAGCGAAGGCCACGACGATCCCCCCGGTCCGGGCGAGCGCCCGTCGAGCCTGGGGCACGTTGTACTCACCGCTCTCGGGCGCCCGCAGGTGTGAGCCCGCCACGTGGGCCTCACCGCGCGCGACCGCATCCAGCGCGGCCTGGCTGGGCGCGAACAGCCACAGCAGGCGCCCTTCCGCGGTCCGCCGCGCCAGGTGGGCGCCGACGATGCCGAGGCTCGGGTCGCAGCCGAGCACCAGCGCCGTGCGCTCGACGTGCGCACGCGGGACCAGCAGCTCGGCCTGACCGCCTGGCATCTCCCGGGTCAGGATCCCATCCGCGCCGACGAACCCCTCGTGCAGTTCGCCGCCTCCGGCGAGCCGGTGGCCAAGCCAGCGCCCCCGGACGTTCGCCAGCGCCAGCCGGCGGCTCTGGGTACCGCCGGGACCGACCACGTCCACCGGGCAGACCTCGGTGCGCTCAGGGGTGACGAAGAGATCCTCGACCCTGCACGCGAGCGCCTGGGCCAGCCGGAGGGCGACGGCCGTGTTCGGCACGTAGCGCCCGGCCTCGATCGCGCCCAGCGCCTGCCGCGTAACGCCGACCTCGACGGCAAGCTGCTGCTGCGAAAGCCCGCGCTCGACCCGCCGGGCACGGACTCGGCAGTCCAACTCGGGACCGGTGACGCGTCGCCCCATGGCTTGTTCTCCCGCTCCGAGGGAAAGGATAGATGACCTGAGGCAATTTGTCAATTCTCTCGGCCACTGGCAGGACGGGCGCCAGCGTGCCATAATTGCACTGCAGGCATCGTAGTCGAGCCGATAGGAGCGGCAGGATCATGGCAACGCAAGAGGAGCTAAAGAAGCGTGTACTGGCAGCGCTAGACACGCTGCCCGTGGACGCGCTGAGAGAAGTAGCGGTGTTCGTTGACTACCAGCGGTACAAGCTTGGAGAGCGAGCGCCAGTCGAGCCGCACTACAAAGCTGTTTCGTTGGGTGGCCTCTGGAATGGCGTTCGGATCAGCGATGTGGACATCGCCGAGGTCCGTCGCGAAATCTGGAGACAGCAGGATAGTTGCCGATGAGTGAGTACCAGTACTACGAGTTCCGGGCCATCGACCGGCCGCTGACCAGGGACCAGATGGCCGAGCTTCGCGCCATCTCGAGCCGTGCGACCATCACGCCAACCCAGTTCGTCAACGTCTACAACTACGGCGATTTCGGGGGCGATCCCCTCGCCCTGATGGAGCGATACTTCGACGCCTTCGTCTACGTCGCCAACTGGGGCTCGCGCGAGCTGATGCTGCGGCTGCCACGCCAGGTCCTCGATCCCGCGGTCGCCGTGCGATACCGCCTGGAACCGTCGGTCGTCGTGCATGTGACGGACGACCACGTGATCCTCGGGTTCAGCTCCGAGTACGACGAAAGCGAGTGGGAGCAGGGTGAGGAATGGATGCCCTCGCTCTTGCCGCTACGCGCGGAGATCGCGGGCGGCGACCTGCGACCGCTCTACCTGGCCTGGCTTGCCGGCATCTCGACCGAGCTGTTGGACGACGACAGCGACGACGACGAAGCGATCGACGACGAGGAGGCGCTCGGCGAGGAGCTGCGGGCCGGCGAGGCATTTGAAGACGGCGAGGCGCTGGAAGACGGCGAGGCGCTGAGCCCCGACGATCTGGAGCCCCCGCTGCCCGCCGGCCTCGATCAGCTCTCGGAGGCTCAGGAAGAGCTCGTCGAGTTCCTGCGGATCGACGAGGATCTCATCGCCGTCGCGGCGGCGCGTCCGCCGGACCTCCAGGCGCCTCGCCCGCCGTTGGAGGACCTGGAGCAGTGGGTCCGCCGGCTCCCGGAAGCCGACAAGACGGATCTGCTCCTCCGGCTCGTGGCCGACGACGAATCGTTCGTTCGGGCCGAGCTCCTGCGGCGCTTCCAACTGGCGAACGCCGGGACGGCGCCGGCGAAGCTCGTCCCCGCCGGGGGGCGCACCGTCAGGCAGCTTCTCGAGGCCGCCGAGGCCCGGGCCGAAGCCAGGCGTCGTGCCCAGGCGGCACTCCAGGCCCAGGAGCAGGCACGCCTGCAGCAGGAGCGGGCGAAAGCCCGCACGGCCCATCTGGACAGCCTGGTCGGCCGGGAGGAAGATCTCTGGCGTCAGGTAGACGCCCTCGTCGACACCAAGCGTCCGGCGGAGTACGATCGCGCCGTCCAACTGCTCGTGGACCTGCGAGACCTCAGCGCGCGCAACCGGACGCCCGAAACGTTCGCGGCCCGGCTGAACGCCCTTCGCGCCCGCCACGAGCGAAAATCGAGCTTCATCGGCCGACTCGACAAAGCCCTACAGTAGGCCGGAGCGTCGGAACCGCAGAGGCGCTCGGACCGGTTTCTGGTTTGTGGATGTGCCGTTCACCGCCACGCCAGAGCAGCGCGGACAAACCGGATCTCGGCGTAGGTGTAGTCATCGCCCAGCCGCTCCTTGATGGGCTGAAGTCGCTCCGAGCCGAGCTCGGCGATGGCTGCCTCGATGGCGTGCCGCCTGTAGGGGCTCACCAACCGCTGCAGGTCGACCTCCTCCCCGACCTCGATGGCCTCCGCCAGATGCCCTTCGACAGTGGACCGAGCCAGTTGGCGAGCCGCTGCGATCTCCTGGATGTCGTGTCCGGCGCGGAACAGGCGCATGGTCATGGCGACCGTCGGGCTAAGCTCGCCACGCCCTCGGCCTGGCGTTTCCCCCGGCGCGCCTGTCGTGGGCCGGACGCCCGTCTCTCGAACGAAGGCGGCGATCTCGGCCAGGAAGGCGTCTCCGAAGTCGATCGCTTTGCGCTCGCCCACGCCCTGAATTCGCAGCAACTGCTCCCGGCTGGCCAGCAGTCGCGACGCCATCTCCCGCAGCGTCCCGTCATGAAAGATCACGTACGGCGGAACGCCGCGCTCGTCGGCCAGGCGCTTGCGCAACACGCGGAGCCGATCGAAAAGCTCCGAGCGGGACTGGTCGGCGGACTCGTCCTCAGCCGCTGCGAAGGTACGGGGGGCCGACATCACTACCTTCTCTCCCTTGAAGAGGACCGCGTGCCCACGCGGCGTCACCTTCACCGCGTCGAGCTCGTCGGCTGCCAGTCGGATGCACCCGGTCCTCAGCAGCTCATCGGCCAGCGAGCGCCACTCGAGTCGGGAACGATCTCGACCGATGCCGTACGTCGAGAGCTGGTCATGCCCGGCCCGGAGGATCCGCTCGTCACGCGACCCTCGCAACACCCGGATGAGGTGGGTGACGCCAAAACGCTCGCCGACGCGCTTGGCGCACGACAGGAACATCTGAGCCGGAATCGTCGCGTCCACTTCCTGCGGTGGCAGCCGGCAGAGGTCGCAGCAGTCGCCGGACTGGCCTGCGAACGGCTCGTCGAAGTAGGCGAGCAGCGCTCGACGGCGACAGGTGAGCCCCCCGGCCCAGTCGGCCATCTGCTGTAACTGCCACTGCGCGATCCGACGCTCGGTCGCCGACTCCTTCCTATCGATGAAATACTGGTGTCTGGCGACGTCGCCAACGCTGTAGAAGAGGATGCAGTCGGCCGGGTCGCCGTCGCGCCCGGCGCGGCCGCTTTCCTGGTAGTAGGCTTCCAGGCTTTTCGGCAGGTCGTAATGCACTACGAAGCGAACGTCCGGCTTGTCGATGCCCATGCCAAATGCGATGGTTGCCACGATGATCCGCAGGTCGTCCCGAATGAACGCTTCCTGCCGGCGATGGCGCTCCTCGCCCATCAGGCCGGCGTGGTAGGCCGCCGCGCGGAAGCCGTCGGTACAAAGCGTGGCGGCGAGGCTCTCGGTCCCGGAGCGACTCAGGCAGTAGACGATGCCGGAGGCCGACTCATGGGCACGGAGATAGCCGACCAACTGGTCGTACGCCGCCTTTTTCGGCCGAACCTCGTAGTACAGATTGGGCCGATTGAAGCTTCCCTGGAAGATCGGCGCCTTCGCCAACCCGAGCTGGGACTGGATGTCGGCCCGAACGCGCGGCGTCGCCGTGGCCGTGAACGCCCCGAGCGGGACCGTTGGAAATACCTTCCGCAGGCGCTTCAGCTCCCGATACTCGGGGCGGAAGTCGTGGCCCCACTCGGAGATGCAGTGGGCCTCGTCGATGGCGAAGAAGGCGAGCCGGGTCGACGCCAACCGTTGGAGAAACCCCGGCAACATCAACCGTTCCGGGGCGACGTACAGCAGCTTCACGTCGCCGCGGGCGATCTCCGCCTGGCGCCGGTCGATCTCGGCAGGATCGAGCGAGCTGTTGATGCAGGTCGCCGAAACGCCAAGGGCCTGGAGCCCATCGACCTGATCTTTCATCAGCGCGATCAACGGCGAAACTACCACGGTCAACCCGTCGAGCAAGAGCGCCGGCAACTGGTAGCAGAGCGACTTGCCACCCCCGGTCGGCATCAGGACAAACACGTCCTGCCCGCGCAGGATTGACCGGACGACATCGGCTTGCAAGGGGCGAAAGGCCGTGTAGCCGAACGTCGCGCGGAGCACGGCCAGCATCCGGCTATCGGCAGATGCGTCAACTCTCATGCGTCATGCCCAGCATCCGACTGTCGGCAAACGCGCCGACTCTCATGGTACAGGCCGGTGTCGCCGTCGCCGCCGGCGTGACCGGCCCGTTGCCCAGGCGTGGGACACCATCGTAGCAGGCAAGGGCCGTCCAGGCAATCGGAACGGGACCCAGGACTGACGCCGGCCGCGGCCGTGGATAGCGAAGTCGACGCCTTCGCCCCGAATCGCCGTTCGTCGTTGCTGCGGTAGCAAACTTTCCGCCGATGAGGTAGATGCGCCCTGCTGGCCGCCTGACCGACAATCTCATCCAGTTGATCACCGATCCTGACGGCCTGTCGCGTCCTTTGTTTGCACCGCAGAAGATTATTGCATATACTCTAGATGCAGATCGAAGGCAGAATCAATGGGCAGAACAACGCTCGATATTGACGCCGACCTGCTCCGAAGGGCGATGGAGCTGAGCGGAGTCAGAACCAAGACCGATGCGATTAATCTCGCCCTGCGGGAGTACGTACGGCAGCAGCAACGCCGACAGCTCATCGATCTCCTGGGGAACTTCGACCTCGACCTCGATCTCGACGAGCTGCGCCGTCTCCGGCAGGCCGACTGACCGGTGGCTGCTCTCTATCTTGTCGACACGTCGGTCTGGATCTTCGCCACCCGCCGCTCGCCGCGTCCGGCGATCGTCGGTCGTCTCCACGATCTGATCCGGCAGAATGTCGTGGCCACCTGTGGGTTGATCCAACTCGAGCTCCTGGGGCGAGCGGTCGATCAGGCCGAGTATGCCCTCCTGGGGAACAGCCTGGCGGGTCTCCACCGCCTGCCGATCCTCGAAGAGGATTGGATGGCCGCAGCCGGGCTTGCCTTTCGACTGCGTCGGGTCGGCGTCACTATTCCCTTCACAGACGCCCTTCTCGCCGCTCTGGCGATTCGGGATGGAGCGGTTCTCGTCCATGCCGATCGGGACTTCGACCTCGCGGCACAGCACACCGACCTACAGACCGAGAGCCTCGTCCATCTCGTCTCGAGCGCTTGATTCAGATCATCCGATTCCAGGAGCCGTCGGCCGGACAGGTCCATCACCAGTTCGGCTGTCGGACCGTGAGCCCGGGAATGCGTCGGAAGTCTCGCACGTTCTCCGTCAGGACTGTGTACCCGTGGGCCAGAGCTGCGGCGCCGATCAGGAGGTCGTGCGCGCCCACGGGCTGGCCCGTCGCAGCCAGTGCGGTGATCTTCGTCTCCATCAGGCTGCCCTCTCTTGGTAGAGTACGTATAGGACAGTTCGATTCTCGCGTGGCGTCAAACCCGGAGTCAGGCTGGAGAGCGAATTGGCGAAGGTAGGTCCTCCTGGGCTATGATTCGTCGTGTGACTTGCCGGCTGCTCATCAACGTCTTCCAGGGGTGCCAGACACCAGATGACTGGTCGTCACGAGCCAGCCGTCGCAAGCGTCCTGCCGGTCTCCTGCCCCTGGGTCTGGCAGGGGCTCGAATGGCTGCTGGTCGGGGCGGTCGCCGAGCATCGTGAGCGCTCGGCGCTTAAGCCCTGTGAGGAGGGTGGCGATGTCGGCAGATACAGACCTCGTTTCTCGGAGCGGCGACCTTAAGGGTGCTCTCCTCGCCTTCGCTCGCGGGCCGCGCTTCCAGCGGGTCGTGAAGCAGCAGATTGAAAGGCGCTTTGGCAAAGCCGTCGTCGGCGATGAAGGCGAGCTCATCAACTTCTTCGACTATCTGGTCCTCCAGCATCGTCTGCCCGATGGCCGCACGCTCGTCGAGCATTTTGTCGCGGCGCATCCGGAGCTGCCGACGGAGGAGCGGGCGATGCTGCTCGGTTGGCGAGACGTGGTCGAGGGGATCTTCGAGGTCGAGCGGCGTGAGGACCAGGCGCTCGTCGCCGTCAATCTCATCGACGAGCTGACTTACCGGGTCCGCTCGAACATGGGTCCAGCCGTCTTCGCCCGGGTGCCGGCCGGCTCGTTCCTGATCGCCCGGCTAGTCCCCGTCGGCGACGAGTGGCTCCTCAGCGGGACCGCGGGTGTGTTGCCGGCATCCAACCGGACCGAAGCTTACCAGGCGGCCGCGGCGACCGCTTCCAGTCACCCCAGCCTGGTCTTTCGCAATCCACAGAGGCTCGAACAAGCCTGGGAGCTCCAGCGCCGGGAGCGTGAGACCTTCATCGCCTTCTTCGGCTCGGACTTGATCGTCCTGCCGGGGCATCAGTTGGCCGACCGCATGCAGGCACACATGCGCTTCCAGATGTTCGACGTGCGCGACGCCGAGGGCAAATCCCAGGCCGACCGGGCAGAAGAGGCCTACGGCTTCGTGCCGCCGTTGCCGGAGCTCACCCTGCCGAAAGACCTCCTTCAGGCGGAGACGGTCGGCGTGCTCTACGACGAAGTGGACGGGCTCAACTACCTGGAGGACTTCGGCCCCGTCCAGGAAGCATTCGCCCGTCCCGAGCTGGCGGCCGACCGTCGCCATCGGCAGGCGGTGCTTGGCTATCTGGAGGACCCGAGTATTTCACCGCGGCTCTTCCGGCGGCTGGCCGAGCAGGACCCTCAGCGGGCCAGTCGGGTCTTCCAGCAGGTGTTGAAGCAGCCAGGCTTCTCCTGGGAGCGCGACGGGGAGGCGCTGCTGCGGCGCTCCAAGGCGAGCTACTTCGAGCGTCCGGTGCTGCCCGGCGTGACCCCCATCAGCACGCGGCTGGCACTGGCACAGATGGCTCCATCGCATGGGGAGAGGGCACGGCCTGGTGGGCGTCCGCCGGGTGGAATCGCTCCTGCCCCTCATGGCGAGGGCAAGCGGCGCAAGAAACGGTGATCATGAATAGCCGCCGCCCACCCGCTGGCGCCATCGCGAGCGTCCCGCCGGCCTTCTTCGCTGCCTTCGCCGCCCGGGTGCTCGAAGAGTCGCCGTTCGCCGCGCGGCTGGAGTTCCGCTACGTCGGCGCCGACCGTGCCCCCCACTACCGCCGCATCATGCGCTGCTTTCTCGAGGCCTACGAGAGCTACTATCAGGATGAGCTCGCCGCCGAGCAGGTCTTTCAGGCGCTCGCTCCCTGGGATCCCGAGTACACGGTCGAGCGCGCCCGAGCCGACCTCGAAGCCCTCTGCGAGTGGGGCAACCTCGTCAAAGCGCTCGACATCGGCGACGGCCAGCTCACCCTCGCCACGCTCACCAATCCGGTGACCATCTACCGAGCGACCAGGCAGGCACTCGAAGTCGAGAAGTTCCTGGAGGACCTCGGCCGCCGGGTCGAAGCCGAGGGCGCCCTGCGCCACGAGGACCTGTTGCTCCTGGCCGACATCTTCGCCAGACTGGAGGCCCTGCTCGGCACGGCGGCCCGGGGCGCCTCGCAGCGGCGTGACGTCGCCGCCCTCTGGCGCCAGACGGTCGAGCTCTTCGAACGGATCAAGCGAGAGGCGCGGAGTTTCGTCATGACGCTTCGCGAGGCGACGCGCGCCGCGGCCACCGACGTCGCGGCCTACGTGGCCTACCGCGACGCCGTGACACTCTACGTCGACGCCTTCGAGCACGACCTCGACCGGGTCAGCCGCCGGATTCGGGAGCACTTCCGATCCTGGGCCGAGCAGGGGCTCGAATCGCTGCTCGTCGAGGCGGTTGCCGAGCACCTCGAAGGCCCCACGCTCAAGCCCCGGCCGCCGTCGGAGCTCCGCGACGAGGCCCACAGCCAGATCGGCCGCTTCAAGCACTGGTTCGCCAGCCGCTCGAACGCCGACAGCTTCAGCCGCGCCGCGCGCGACGCCGTCTACACGGTCATCCTGCGCGCCAAGCTCCTCATCGCCATGTCTCGCCTCCAGGGCAGCTACCTCGCCGACCTGGATGCCCTGGCGCGCCTGGTGCTCGGCCTGCCGACCGCCGAATCGGCTGCCAACCTGATCGCCGTCGCCTTCCAGCTCGGCCAGGTGCCGTTCATGCCCCAGCACCTGGCCGAGGTCGACGACGCCGTCGATCCCTGGGCCGGCGACCGGCCGGCCGTCGAGGTCGCGCTCGTCGACGTCGATCGCCGCCGCACTTCCGCACCCATTCCGCCGGAGCCGGTCGTGCGCGACGCCGCCGGTCGGGCGGCGCGCGCACGGGAGTTGCTGGACGAGCGCCGTGTCGAGGACCGCCGGCTGCTGCGGCTCCTCGCCTTCGACGGCGAGCGGCTCGTCCACCAGATCCCGCTGGAGGAGCCCGGCGACTGCGAGCGGCTGCTTCAGCTCTACCGCGCCTGTCGGGAGGACCCGCGCGGACACCAGGACCTCCCGGACGGCTCGACCATCTCCGTACGGCCGGCCACCGGACGCGGCCTGGTCGCGTTCGGCTGCGCCGGCCACACCCACTGGGCGCCGCCGTTCGGCTTCCGCCGCAGCGCCAGGCCGGGAGCAGCTCGACCCGTCCCGGAGTCCACCCATGCCCGAACGTAGGCCGCCGCTCGCCGGGCAGGAGGCCCGACGGGTCCAGGCCCACGAAGCCCTTCTGGAGACGCTCGCTCGGCTGGAGGCCGACGATCCCGAGGCGCTCCGCGACGCGCGCCGGTTCGACGAGGAGATCCTCGCCTGGCATCGGGAGCGCACCGGTTGGTCGCTTGACCTCGGAGACGAGTCCGTCCGCCTGCTGCGCGCGGCCAGCGCCCTGCCCGTTCGCCCCTTCCACGCCGACCTCCAGCTCCGGAGTCCGGCCGACTATCCACGGGAGGCGCGGGACTACGCCTGTGCCGTGTGGACGCTCTGGTTCGCCCAGAGCCCGGTCGTGATCGGGCGAGGCACCAGTCGCGCCTTCCTGCTGTCGGAGCTCGCCGAGCACGTCCAGCAGCAGGCCGCCGGTGGGCGGCCGGACCAGCCCCTGGACTTCTCGCAGCGCGGGGACCGCAGCTCGCTGCGGCGCGCGCTGCGGCTGCTGGAGGCCCTCGGCGTGGTCCGCGAGGAGGATGGCAGCACCGACGCCTGGGTGGATCAGCGCTCGGGCGCCGCCGCGCCGAACGCCGTCTACCGCTTCACCGACCTGGCGATCTCGCTGATCGCCCCGTTGCAGCTCGGGGCCGCCAGGAAGCTTGCCGCACGGCTGCGCGCCGATCCGGCGGGGCTGGCCCCGGCAGCCCTCGCCGATGGCCGGCCGAAGGAGGTCCGCTACTGGCGCGCGTTGCTGAGCGCGCCGGCCTTCCTCAAGTACGACGACCCCGAGGCATTCGACGCCCTCTGGGCCGATCGCCAGGTCGTCCGACGCGACCTCGAAGCGATTGGCGACTGGCAGCTCAGCCTGACGCGCTATTTCGCGCGGCTGGTGCGGCCGAGCGGAGTGAGAGGCGGCGGCCGGCCGGTGCTCTCGACGCTCCGCAGCCAGGACCAGGCCGCGCTCCTCCTCTGTGCGGCGATCCGCCGCGCGGTCTCCTCCGGCCGCTGGCCCACGCCGGACGAGGCGTACGGCTGCGTGGCCGTGACGGCCGACGACCTTGCGCTGCTGCTGGACGAGGTCGCCGCCGAGCACGCCGCCCACTGGAGTGACGAGCTGCGCGACCGCAGCGACCGCTTTGAAAAGGTCGCCATGGCCATGCGCCAGGCCGGGCTCCTCCGCGGGCCGGACCGCGACGGCCGGGTGCTCGTCCTGCCGACGGCGGCGCTCTACCAGGCCGGCTACGTCGCACCGGATCGACCGGCCCCCCTGGCCCCGCCGTCGGCTCGGTCACCGCAGCTTTCATTTTTCCGCGACTTCGGCGAGGAATCGTAGACATGACGAATGGCGTCCCCCAGTTCCCCATTGTCGGGCTCGGACCGCTCGACGTGGCCGCGGCGCTCCAGTGCCTCCCGGACGGCCCAACGGGCTACCGCCTGCGGCGCATCTTTCTGGTCAAGTACTGGCGCTGGGACTACGAGGTGATCGAGATTCCGCACGGGCGGCTCTTCCTGACCGGTCGGAACGCCTCCGGCAAGTCGACGGCGCTCGCCGCGGCGATGGTCCTCCTCGACGGGTCCCTCCGGCCGGAGCGCCTCGACACCTCCGGCAAGCGGGCGCGCCAGATCGCCGACTACGTCCTCCTGCGGATCGACGAGGAGGGCGCGCGCTACCGCTTCCCGCAGCGGCACTCGTACCTCGCCGCCGAGTTCGAGTGCGCGGACGCGGCGCTGCTGGCGCTCAACTCGCGCGCCGACGGCCAGCCCCGGCCGGAAACGGTCACCCTCGGCATGGCCTTCGTCGGCCGGCTCCAGGGCCACACGCCGGTAGAGACGACCTACTTCGTCCTCGCCGACGGCTCGCGTCTCGAGCGAGACGTGCCGCTCCTCACCGTCGGCGGCGCGGTCTACGATCCACGGGCATTCTTCCGCCAGCACGTTCACGGCCATCCGGGGCGCTTCTGGACGCGGAGCCTCGGCGAATATCAGCAATTGGTGGCCGATCACCTCTATGGCTACGAGGACCGGGCCGATCTGGAACAGCTCGCCGAGTGGCTGAC
>JACQGW010000062.1 GCA_016199325.1 Chloroflexota bacterium | reverse complement strand
GCCTTGTCTCACCCCCGGGGGTTGGTCTTGCCCCCCTCAACCGCTGCGCAAGCCCCACTCGTCAGTCGTCACTCGTCAGTCGTCACTCGTCAGTCGTCACCCATCACTCATCACTCATCACTCGTACGGCGGGTGCAGCAGACTGGTCTTTTTCCACTTTTCAGGTCGGGTGGTATGGGGTACAATGCGAGACAAGAGGCGAGAGGAGAGTGCCAGGAAAGGAGAGCACGTCGATGGGTTTGTTACGTCGGGTTCAGGGTACTCCACAACCGACCAACGCGGCGCCGGCACCGGCGCCCCCCGCTGAACGGCCTGCCCCGGCTCCGCCGGCGCCGCCGCCACAGGCCAAACAGCCGCCTGCCGCGCCGCCACAGGGCAAGCAAGCACCGCCTGCCGCGCCACAGGGCAAGCAGCCACCGCCCGAGCCGGCGAAGGCCGGCCAGGAGAAGCCCGCCGACAAGAAGCCGATGGTCGGCGAGCACGGCACCGACGAGGAGTGGGAGATTCTGGCCACGACGGGCCACCGCTTCCGCGACCTGAAGAACTTCATCGCCACCAGGATGCTGCAGGAGCTCGGGGCCGACTTCCAGCCGAAGTACGGCGACCCGACGCACCGGGAGAAGCTGCTGCCCCGCTTCTACCAGCTCTACGCCGAGACGAACGCGACGCTGACGAGTGAGGAGCAGCAGGAGCTGTACGACGCCGTCCTCGACGAGGTCGTCGGCTTCGGCCCCATCGAGCCGCTCCTGCGCAACGATGCCGTCTCCGAGGTGATGGTCAACGGCCCCCGCCTGACCTACACCGAGCGGAAGGGCAAGCTCCAGCCAACCGACGTCCGCTTCGAGAACGACGAACACGTCATGCGCGTCGTCAAGCGCATCCTCGATCCGCTCGGCCGGCGCGTCGACCGCAAGTGGCCGCTGGTGGACGCCCGCCTGCCCGACGGCTCGCGCGTCAATGCCATCGTGCCGCCGTGCGCCCTGAACGGGCCGACGGTCACCATCCGCAAGTTCTCCAAGAAGCCGCTGACCGTCGAGAACCTCATCCAGTTCGGCTCGATGACCCGGGAGATCGCCGAGTTCCTGCGGGCCTGCGTGCTGGCCCGGTTGAACGTCGTCGTCTCGGGCGGCACCGGCTCGGGCAAGACGACGCTCCTGAACGTGCTCTCCGGCTTCGTGCCCGACGACGAGCGGATCATCACCGTTGAGGACTCGGCCGAGCTCCAGCTCCGCCAGCGCCACGTCGTCACGCTGGAGGCCCGTCCGGCGGACCCGGACGGCACCGGGCGCGTCGCCATTCGGGACCTCGTCATCAACACGCTCCGCATGCGGCCGGAGCGCATCATCGTCGGCGAGTGCCGCGGCGGCGAGACGCTGGACATGCTCCAGGCGATGAACACCGGCCACGACGGCTCGCTGACGACGCTCCACGCCAACACCCCGCGGGACGCCGTCGCCCGCATGGAGACCATGGCGATGATGGCCGGGATGGCGCTGCCGCTCCGCGTCATCCGCGAGCAGATCGCCGGGGCCGTCGACCTCATCGTCCAGCAGACCCGCCTGAGGGACGGCTCCCGCAAGATCACCTACGTCACCGAGGTCCAGGGCATGGAGGGCGAGATCGTCGTGCTCCAGGACGTCTTCAAGTTCGTCGAGAAGGGCGTCACCGAGGAGGGCAAGGTCATCGGCGGGATGGAGCCGCAGGGCATCCGGCCGAAGTTCATGCCGCGGCTGGAGTCCAAGGGGATCTTCCTGGCGCCCGAAGTCTTCGGCGTCCGTTTCTGAGAAGGGACGAGGATGAGCACACAACGAGAAGGTCGTGAGTTTGGCACCCCCGAGCAGGTCGAGGCCGCCGAGAAGGCGCTGGCCGCGTTTGCCGAGGCGCACCGCGAAGCGTTCCAGGCGCTCCAGGCCGTCTGGAAGGCCCACTACCTGACGGTGGGCCACAAGAAGCTGGGCCGGTGGATTCTCGGACGGGACATCGTACGCGTCGGCCCGCCCAAATAGAGTGGCACTTTTCTTGCCTGATCCAGATCGGCTGCCCGTCTGAGCCTGAACGCCGCCGGCGCTGATTCGCAGCGCCGGCGGTGCCCTGGGCAATCCGCGGCGGGGGCTGGAGTCGCTACCAGCGGTGACGCACCGGCCCGTTCGCGTTGCCTTGCTCCTCGCGCTCGTGCTTCTGATCCTGCCTGCCACCCTGGTGCTGCGGCCGGGTCTACCCGGCGCCGAGCGGCCGACGCCGGCACCCGCAGCCGGCGCCAGGATCCCCGAGGTCGTCCCGGGCGAGTACGTCGTCAAGTTCCACGCGGGGACCCCGCACGCCGATCGTGACGCAGCGCATCGTTCGGCACGCAGCCGGCTGGTGCGGCGGCTCGACGCCGCCGACCTCGACGTCGTCAGCCCGACGGACGACGTCGAGGCGGCGCTGGCGAGATACCGGCGGTCGCCCCAGGTTGCCTTCGTCGAGCCAAACTACGTCGTCCGCACGACGCTCGTTCCCAACGACCCCATCTACAAGGACGAGTGGGCGATGCCGAAGATCGGCGCACCCCAGGCATGGGATGTGACCACCGGCAGCGCCGCCGTCGTCATCGCCGTCGTCGACACCGGGGTCGATCCGGGGCACCCGGACCTGGTCGACAACCTCCTGCCTGGATGGAACGTGATTGCCGGGAACGACCGGCCGTTTGACGACAACGGCCACGGGACCCACGTCGCGTCGACCGCGGCGGCCAGGGGGGATAACGGCATTGGCGTCGTCGGGGTCACCTGGCAGTCGAAGATCCTGCCGGTCAAAGTGCTCGACGCCCAGGGCTCGGGCAACACGGCGAACGCCGCCGTCGGCGTCCGCTGGGCCGTCGACCACGGCGCCCGGGTGATCAACATGAGCTGGGGCACCCTGGCCAACACCGCGGTCATTTCCGACGCGGTGGCCTACGCGCGGTCGCACGGGGTCGTGCTGGTCGCGGCCGCCGGCAACTTCGGCGTCAGTCTGCCGTTTTACCCCGCCGCGATGGACGGGGTCATCGGCGTTTCGGCGATCGGCGAGGACGACAACACCCCTAGCTGGTCCAACTACGGAACCTACGTCGACATCGCCGCGCCGGGGGTCAACATCTGGGGCGCCCTGCCCAACAGCCGCTACGAACCCCTCTCCGGCACGTCGATGGCCTCGCCCCACGTCGCCGGCGCCGCCGCGCTGGTCCTGTCGGTCCGCCCGGACCTGACTCCCGACCAGGTCGAGCAGATGCTCCTGAACAATGCCATCGACCTCGGGCTGGTGTGCCGTGACGATCGCTACGGGGCCGGCCGGCTCAACGTCCACGGCGCCGTCCTGCAAGCCGGCACGTCGCCGGCGATCAGCGTACCGAACTGCACCAGGCTCGTGCTGCCCATCGTCGTGAAGGAAGCCTCCTAGTGGGTCATTTGCCATTAGATCTGCCATTGGGCGGCGGCGTTGCCCAGCCAGCGCCGTGGGGAGCAATGCCAAAGAACTTGGCAGATGACCCACTAGAACACGTTGCGGGATCGAGTATAATGGCGGGGAGTCTGCCGGCGGCTCTGCGATCGCCTGGTCTGCCGAACGAAACAGCGGGCACCGACGAGCTCGGGCGCGGGGCGAACGGCGAAAGCACCTGATCGGGCGGTGCGGCGGCCCGGTAGCGGTTGGCGTTGAACAGTAGGATAGAACTGATGGCGGCGGTCGGTATCGAGGACCGGGTGCTCGGCGGGCGGTTCCGACTCACCGAGCTCCTCAAGGAAAGGCAGGGCATCGCGACGCTGCTTGGGGCCGACCTGGCCAACGGCAGCGCAGTGATCGTCAAGACCGTGGCCGCCGCCGGTGTCTCACCCAGCGCCAGGATGCGGCTGGAGCACGAAGCCACGGCCCTGCGTGACAGCCGCAATCCGGCCATCGGCCCCCTGCAGCACTTCGGCTCGGACGGCGCCCTCCTGTACGTCGTCCGCCCGTTCATCCCCGGTGCCACCCTCCAGACACGGCTCGGCCAGGGGCCGCTATCGGTGCCGGAGGCGCTGGTTGTCGGCCGGTGCGTGCTGGCAGCGCTCCAGGATTCCCACGAGCACGGCGTGCTCCACCTGGACGTCAAGCCGGCCAACGTGATCGTCGACGAGGCGCTCCCGCTCCAGCGCGCCACGCTGGTCGATTTCGGGCTGGCGCGGAGCCGAAGGCTGGACACGGCGCTGCGGGAGCATCTGGCCGGGACGGCACGGTACCTGGCGCCGGAGCAGGCCGGGCTCCTCCAGCGGGACGCCGACGAGCGGGCCGATCTCTACGCGGTTGGGATTCTCCTGTTCGAGTGCCTGGCCGGGCGTCCACCCTTTCAAGGGGACAGCGTCGGCGAGGTCCTGCGGCAGCACCTGACGGCCGTGCCGCCGGAGCTCCGCAGTCTTGGGGTGGTGGTCCCCCGGGCGCTCGAAACCGTCGTGCATCGGCTGCTCCGCAAGGATCCCTCCGATCGGTATCAGTCGGCCGTGGCGGCGCTGGCCGATTTCACCCAGATCGCCGAAGCGATTGAGCGCGGTGACGCCGAGCCGGCGCTCGTCGTCGGGTTGCACGACCGGCGGCGCACGCTGGCCGAGCCGGCGCTCGTCGGACGGGACGAGGAGCTTGCCGCGCTGGAGCGGCACGTCCGGCAAGCGGCGGCGGGACAGGGCGGGCTCGTCACCGTCGAGGCGGAGTCCGGCAGCGGCATGACCCGATTGCTGGACGAGCTGGCGCAGCGGAGCGCCCTCCAGGGCATCTGGGTGGTCCGCGGGCAGGGTCTGGACCGGGTCGCGCAGCGGCCGTTCCAGCTCCTGGCCGGCCTGGCCGAAGGGCTGCTGGCGGCGGCTCAGGCGGAGCCCGATCTGGCAAGGGCCATCGGCAAGCGGCTGGGGGACGAGCGCGAAACAGTCGCCGTTGCGCTGCCTGAGCTGGCGGCGCTCCTGGGAGCGGGCACGCCGCAGCGTCTCGGTCCGGCGATGGTGGGCGGAGCGCGCAGCCTGCGCGCCCTGGCGGCGCTGCTCGATGCACTGGGGTCGTCGACCCGACCGGCGCTCGTGCTGCTCGACGACTGCCAGTGGGCCGACGAGCTGACACTCAAGCTGCTCGGCGAGTGGCAGCGACAAGCCAGAAAACGGGGGCGCAGCCGCCCGAATCGCCACACCCTCGTCGTGGCCGCCTTTCGGTCCGAGGACGTGCCGGCCGGCCATCGACTGCGGGACGCCGAACCCCTGGCGCGGCTCACCTTGCCGCCCCTGACGCCGACAGACGTGCGGCGGCTGGTCGAGTCGATGGCGGGGCCGGTACCGCCACCGGCGCTGGAGGTCGTCGACCGGCTGGCCGGCGGGATCCCATTCCTGGTCTCGGCGGCCCTTCACGGCCTGATCGAGACCGGGGCGCTGATGGCCGAGCCAGGCGGCTGGCGAGTCGAGCTGCACGCGCTGGCCGGCGTCCAATCGTCTCGGCAGGCGGCCGGCCTGCTGGCCCGGCGGATCGAGCTGCTGCCAGCCGCCGGCCAGCGATTGCTGATGGTTGGAGCCCTCCTGGGCAAAGAGTTTGACCTGGACCTGGCGATCACGATAGCCGACCAGCCGGCGCCGGCGGCCATCGCCGGGCTGGACGAGGCGCGCCGGCGGCGCATCGTCTGGGCGCCGGGCGGGGCGAACCGCTGCAGCTTCGTCCACAACACGCTGCGGGAAGCACTGCTCGGACGGCTCGGCGACGACGAACGCCGCTGCCTGCACGCGCGGGCGGCGCAGCAGATCGTCGCGACGGATGCCACGCGCAGCTTCGAGATCGCCTATCATTTCGACGCCGCCGGCGAATCCATTCAGGCCTTCCCATATGCGATCCAGGCTGGCGAGCGAGCTCGCGCGCAGTTCGCGCTGGCGAGCGCCGAGGAGCAGTACCGGATCGCCGCGCGGGGCGCACGGGATGCCGACGCCGCGGCCCGCCGCCGGGTGGCCATGGGGCTGGCCGACGTGCTTCTGCTCCAGGGGCGCTACGACGAAGCGGAGCAACAACTGGAGCTGGCCCGCACGCTGGCCGCGAACGGCGTGGAGCGGGCGGAGACGGACCTCCAACTGGGGCACCTCGCCATGAACCGGAGCGACGCCCGGACCTCCAACGAGTTCCTGGAGCGGGCCATCGAGGACCTCGGCCGGCCGGTGCCACGCCGGTTCGCCGGCCTGCTGGTGGCGCTGCTGTGCGAGCTCGTGATCCAGCTCCTGCACACCTGGCTGCCCCGGCTCTTCCTGTCACGCCGCCCACGGCAGGGGACCGGGGCCGATCTCCTGGCAGTGCGGATCTCCATCCAGCTCGTGGCGGGGTATTACTTTGAGAGCGGGCGGCTCCGAACGCTCTGGGCTCACCTGCACGCGATGAACCTGGCGGAGCGATATCCGCCGACCGAAGAGCTGGCGTGGGTGTACGCCGACCACGCGCCGGTGATGGCGACGTTGCCGTCCTTCAACCGGGGCATCCGGTATGCCGAGCGCTCGCTGGCGATCCGGCGCGCGCTGGGCGACGACTGGGGCCAGGCCCAATCCCTCAACCGCCTTGGGATGATCCTCTACAACGCCTCGCGCTGGCCGGAGGCCCTCGACCGGCTGCGCGAGGCGGAGCGCATCCTGGAGCGCGTCCCGGACCGGTGGGAGCTCACCATCGCCCAGACCCACATCGGCATGTGCCTCCGATACCTGGGCAGGCTTGAGGAAGCCGTCGCCCAGGGCCAGATGCTCTACCAGATCGGCAAGGAGATCGGCGACGGGATGGCGCTGGCGAGCGGCCTGGCGACCTGGACGCTCGCCTCGGGCGGCCGCGTCCCGGCATCGCTCATTCGCGAGGCGCTGGAGCGGTACAATCAGAACACCCTCATCCGAACGTCGGCGCTGGACCTGGCCGAGGCCGGGCGACTGCTGCTCGGCGAGGGCCGGCCCGGCGACGCCGCGCGAATCCTGGCGGAAGCCGAGCAACGGGCCAGGAGGGCGAGGCTGCGGGCCGGCTACGTGGCGCGCCTTCCGGTCTGGCTGGCAACCGCGCTCCGCCAGGAGGCCGAGCAAACGCCGGACTACGCGCCGGCGCGGCGGCAGGCGCTGCTCCGCCAGGCCCAGCAGGCGGCCGATCGCGGTCTCCGTGCGGCTCGCGTCTTCCAGAACGAGCTCGCCCGGGTGCTGCGAGAACAGGGGCTGCTGGCCGCGCGCCGGGGGAACCCCCGGCGCGCCCGCCGATACCTCGACGAAAGCCTGGCCGTCGCCGAACGCCTGGGCGCGCGCGCCGAACGGGCCCAGACGCTGCTGGCGCGAGGTGAGGTCGGCTTCGCGCTCGGCTGGCCAGGGGCAGCGGAGGAGATCGCGGCGGGCCGCGCGGCGCTGCACGCGCTGGAGCCGAAGGCGGCACCGGCGGCGGGCGACGAGGCAGGAGTGACGCTCTCCCTGGCCGATCGGTTCGAGGTGGTCACCGACGTCGGGCGCTCTATCGCGACCGCCCTCTCCCGCGGCGCCGTGTTTGCGGCAGTGCGGGCGGCGGCGGTGACGCTGCTCCGCGCCGAGCGCTGCCTGATTTTCGAGACGGCGGCCGGAGCGAACGGCTTGGAGCTCGCGCCGGTTGCCGGCGAGCCGGGTGACGGCTTCAGCCAGGCACTGGCAGCGCGCGCGCTCGCCGCCCGCCGGCCGGTCATTGCCGTCGAAGATCTGCCTGACGCCGCCGACGGCCCGGCCCCATCCGGCGTCCGGTCCGCCCTGTGCGCGCCGATCTTCGGGCGGGGCAGCGCCGCCGGCTGTATGTGCGCTTGCCATCGCCAGGTAAGCGGGCTCTTTGGCGAAGAGGAGCTTCGCCTGGCCGAGTTCATCGCCACGCTGGCCGGCGCCGCGCTGGAGAACGCCGAAGGGGTGGCCGAGGTCGAGGCGCTCTCCCGTGAGCTCGAGCGGAAGCGAGGAGAAGAGCGGTTCCAGACCCTGATCGAAAACGCGTCGGATCTGATCGCCATCCTGGACGACGCCCTTACCCTGCGGTTCTGCAGTCCGTCGGTCGAGCGGGTGCTGGGCTATCGGCCCGAGGAGATCATCGGCCGGAACGTCTTCGACTACCTCCACCCGGACGATCAGGCGCGGGCGGCGGAGCTCGCAGCGGAGCTCCGCTCAACCGTCGCCGGGGTCCGACTGACCGAGTTCCGCCTGCGGCACGCCGACGGCTCCTGGCGAGACCTGGAGACGACCGGCAGCAATCTGCTCCACCATCCCGCGGTCACGGGCATCCTCATCAACGCCCGCGACGTCAGCGAGCGCAAGCGGGCCGAAGAGGAGCTGCGCGACGCCAAGGTTGCCGCCGAAGCTGCCAATCGGGCGAAGAGCACCTTCCTGGCCAACATGAGCCACGAGCTCCGCACCCCGCTCAACGCCATCATCGGCTACAGCGAGATGCTCCAGGAGGAGGCCGAGGAGAGTGGCCAGGAGGGCTTCCTGCCGGACCTCCAGAGGATCAACGCGGCGGGAAAGCACCTCCTGGCCCTGATCAGCGACATCCTCGACATCTCCAAGATCGAGGCCGGCAAGATGGAGCTCTACCTGGAGACCTTCAGTATCCCGCAGCTCATCCAGGAAACTGTGGACGTTGCCCAGCCGCTGATGGCCAGGAACCAGAACAGGCTGGAGGTCCACTGCGCCGACGATCTCGGCTCGATGCATGCCGATCTGACGAGAGTCCGCCAGGCGATCTTCAACCTGCTCAGCAACGCCGCCAAGTTCACCGAGCGCGGCACCGTTGTCCTCGACGTCGCTCGCGAAACCGTCGAGGGCGCTGCCTGGGTGACATTCCGCGTCACGGATACGGGCATCGGGATGACGCCGGAGCAGATCGGGAAGCTCTTCCAGGCGTTCACCCAGGCCGATCCCTCGACGACGCGGAGGTACGGCGGCACGGGCCTGGGCCTGGCGCTCAGCCGGCGCCTCTGCCAGATGATGGGCGGCGATATCGCCGTCGAGAGCGAAACCGGCAAGGGCTCGACCTTCACGATTCGGCTCCCGGCCGAAGTCCGCGCCCCCAGCGCGCAGTCGGCCGATGCCGAACTGTTCGACGAGCAACGTTACCCACGCTAGTCCTCTTGGCTATCGCACCACCGTCACCCTCTGTTGTATGCACATCGCCTCGGCAGGTTGTCACTCATCGTCTGTAGACAGATCGTCGTCATTTCGGTATTGGTGGCTGCGTGAGTGAGCAAGTGCAGCGCGATGTCAGGGTGCGCTTCGGTGCCGCCGTTCGAAGAAGGCGACTTGAGCTGGGCATCTCACAGGAAGAGCTCGCCGATCGTGCGGGGCTGCACCGAACGTATGTCGCCGATGTCGAGCGAGGTGCGCGGAACATCTCCCTTGTGAGCATTGAGAAACTCGCCAAGGGGCTCTCCCTGCCCATCTCGCTGCTCTTCTCGAACTACGGCGTTGAGGCAGACAAGTGACCTCCGCCGCTGACCTGAGAAGTACTCTTGAAGAAGAGGCCGGAAGCGACAATTTCAGAATGTCTGCCCTCATGGCCCGAATACCCGCGGTCCTGGCTGGACGCGTGGTCTGGCAGAACTACGAACGCGTCTCCTCGACTTTGGGCACGGCGGATGGTCGGTATGTTCTGCAGAGCCTCCTCCGTGCTGCTTTCCTGATCGAGCTGGTCAAGACACCCAAGATCGATTCAACGAAGTTCGAGGTCCGGTGGACCTCCCGGCTTGCTACGACTGATCCCCGCCACGCTAGCTTCGTGGACTGCTATCATGTCTTCGAAGAACTGTTGTCCTCCTTGGCGATCGCGGTGCACGACCCCAAGAACTGCGACCTCTTGCGATTGTTTCGTGCCCGGCGATCGGTCGCATACGAGATCCCTGTCGATTATCGCGAGCGGCGACTCGCTGCCCCGATGCACCGCTCCGACAACGTCTACTGGATGTGGGATGAACTCCCCAAACGAGTGGTGCGGCTGCGCGCGTATCTCCTGGATCCTGCACAGAATCGGTACGCACAGTCATTTGCAATGGCGTACGACAAGATTCGAGTGAAGACATACCTCACCGAGCGGGTGCTCACGGGTGCCTACAAGACGAACCGAGAAAAACGTTGGGAGACGCACCCTGCCTCTGTCCACTTCGCTTTGCGTCGCAGTTGTGTGGAAATCGAGCATACCTTGCTGAACCAGCTCTGCCACTTCGAGGGGTTTCCTTCTGACCTGCAGGAAAGTCTCGAAGCGGCGGGCCTTCTGACACGACTTCCGCCTCCCTTTCGCTGTCCCATCACGATGGACCCGCTGTCGTACACCGAATTCGAGCGCGAGATCCACGATCCGCGGCATGGCAAAGCCGACTTCCAGGTTGGCCATCTCAATCCGCTCAAAGCGCTCACCGACGATCCCCAAGCGGGACATTCTGCCCAGAATATTGGCTGGGTGTCGTCAGATGGAAACCGGATCCAAGGCAGCCTTTCACTGCGAGAAACACAAGCGCTCATTCGGCGTATCTGCCAGAACTACGACCTCTTCGGGGCCGACTGATCGGCGTAGCGTCAGAGGACCGAAGCAGCATCCGGGTCGAAGACGACGCCAGCATTCGCATCCCCGACGAGTTCCTGACAGGCGCGGCGCGCGAGCTCGCGTGCCTCGATACGCTGCTGAATCGCTTGCTTGACCATCGCGGTCACGCGCTCCCGGACAACTCGGTTCTTCGGAATGGGGAGAACCAGCTCATGGATGCGATCGCCCAGAGAATCGATGATATCCTGCGTGAAGCGCTTCGCTTTGATCTGGCGCCGCACCGGGGCCGAACTGAGTAACGCGAGCAGCAGGTAGGGAGAGAGCTGGGCGCGGTCGGTGACTCGAAGCTTGTAGAGGTGACTCTGGAAGAGCATGCGGATGTCATACTTCGTGATAAGCGCGCAGGTGCCGATCAGGTAGGTGCCATCCCGCACCATGAGGATGTCCCCTTCGCGCACATCCTGCTTTTTGGCCAAGCTCTGGTAGATCTCGTCGCTGACGCAGTGCTTGGGGTCAACCTTGATCTCCCAGTTCGAGATATCCGATGTGCGCACGAAGGGAATCGGCCCCGTGCCGTAGGCCAGTTTGCCGATCTCATCACCGCTAGTGAGCTGGATAAGCCCGGCCGCGACAAGGTCTCCGAGCCTCACCATGTCGTGGGTATCCTGAAGCAGCGCCAACCCGGCCGCAACGTCTGGGCTGTAGTAGCGAGGAGCGAGGATGTTATCGACTAACTTGTCGGGTGATACCGCGTACCCGAGGTGATCGAGCTCCCGTAACGTGCCACCTCGGAACTGTTCAAATCGCTGCGCGATCTCAGGCAAATCGTCAAGCTCAAGCTCACGTCCCCGACTGTCGTTTCCACACCACTGTGCCTCAGCCATAAAGATCGGGAGGCTTCTACCGGACGGCGGAGCAGACTTCTTGCGCATTACCAGCAGACAGGTCTTGGTATGGGTTCCACCCTTCCCTGAGCTCTTGAAGAGGGACTCGGGCATGCCGATCACCGACAGGATATCGGCATGGTGCCGGATGAACTCAACGACGTGCCGATAGACCTTGCCAGAAATCAGACTCTCGGGAACCACCATCCCAATCCGACCGCCGGGGCGGACGAGGGCAAGGCACCGCTCAATGAACAGCACTTGCGGCGGAACCGAGGGCTGCAACTCCGCGAGCCGTGTGAATGTGCGCTTTCGCCCATCGAGGCGCCAGCGGTGGCCGAGGTCAAACGACCGCTGCACACTCGGCGATACGGCAATGATGCGGGAACCAAAGGGCGGATTGGTCAACACGACATCAAAGGTGCCCATTGCACTGTGAAGAGCAAATTCCTGCCCCTCTTCGGCCCGCCACGCAAGCGAGTCGGCGCAGAACACATTCACAGGCGCAAGCGTCACGAATGAGAGACGAGCCGATGCAAGACTGCTCAGGTAGCGATCCTTGTCCACGCCAAAAACGTGCGCTGCTGCAGTCTCAGGAGAAGCTCCTTGCACGACCAGGTGACGAGCAGTCGCGCTCAAGAAGCCGCCGGCGCCACAGGCTGGGTCGATGACTCTCTCGCCAGGACGTGGATCGACAATCGTGACGAGGAGATTCACAGCATTCTGGGGAGTGAAGAATTGCCCTTCCTGGCCGCGAATGATCGATCCGACGAACGCCTCATACGCGTCGCCGAACGGATCACGGTTCCAGTCATCCATTGCGATGGCATCAAGCTGGAGGTGAACATACGCAATGCTAGCAGGATCGAGGCGGAGGATATCGTCGGGATCGGATACGGATGGCAGGAGCGCATGCACTTCCTTGAGCGCCTGTTTATACAATGATGCGATCTTCGGGGGATCACTGCTGTGGTCGACGATGTTCCCTCGCTTGGTGAGATAGAGCTTGCAGAACAGGCATTTCAGTGTTTCGTGAAGGAGGGTCTCATCGCGAGTCGCACCAATGAACTGGCCCGCGAGATAGTTGCGGATGTTCCGATAGGCTTCCTTTGGCGACAGGGGAAGGAGCGGCTTCCCGTTACCGCGCTCAGTCACAAGGGCCAGGCTCAACTGCATTCGAGAAGTCCTCAAGCGAGACTGAGATAAGGCCGATGACCGGTCCACAGTATGTCACGAGTATACTTCATTCAAAGGGGGGAGGCACACTCACAGCTTCCGCCAGCCATCGCAACACACGCTTCACCGTCAACACCATTTGACTAGGCGACCGGGCTAATGGCTTCGCAGCGTAGCTAATAGAAGCACAATGCTATCGCCCTTTGCCTGGCCATCCTGCACGACCGGCAGTCGCCGTCCGGTCGCCAGCTCATAGAAGCCCACCTGGACGACGTACTCGCCGGGCGGCGCGTTCGCCGGGACCGTGAGCTCGTAGTCGTCGAGGACGACCTCGCCGGGAACCCATTCGCTCGTTGGGTGCCGGCCTGCCTGGGGGAACGCATCGCGCTGGGCCCAGACCGGGTTGCCGGTGGCCGGGTTGATCTGCGAGCCGACGAGCTGGAGGAAGACGGTGTACGGCCGATCCATCGCCCGCAGCGCCTGCCAGGCGAGCCGCAGGCGGAGCGCCGTTCCGGGCGCCAGCGCGCCGCGAACCGGCACCCCCGACTGGAGCTCCCCGCCGGGGGCCGTGGCGAGGTCATAGCCCAGCAGCCGGATCCGGTCGCCCAGGGAGTCGTCGGTCGGATACTGAAGGGGGACAGTCGGCTGAGAAACGCCCGGTCCGACAACCCGAATGCTCCTGAGGCGCGCGCCGCCCGCGCCCGAAGAGCCGACGGCCGGCAGATCCCGGTCGCCGAACACGGCGGCCAGGACAAGGGTGTAACTGCCTGGCGGCATCGCCCGCGGGATCGGCAGCGCGTAGTCGGCCCTCACCGTCTGGCCGGCCGGCCAGCGATCGGGCGGTAGCGTGAACGAGAGGGGCACAGGGACGTCCCGGTAGACGACGCCGCGCTCGTCCAGAAGCCGGAGCGCGGCCCGCGCATCCGCGGGCAACGGCCCGGCCACCTGCCAGTAGACGGCCAGCCGGAGGATCTCATCCGGCGCAATCTCGGCCACCGGCAGGTCGTAGCCGAGGACGATGAGTCCGCCGTCGAAGGCGACGTCCACCGGCCGGCTCGGGCGGAGGGTGACCGGCCCGCCGACGCTCCGCGCCGGATCCGTCGAGTAGAGGGCCAGCGCGCGGCGGCCGGCCGTGATGGTGCCGACCAGTCGGCTGTGGGCGCCGAGCCAGGCAGGGACGTGGCCGGCCGGGTCGGAGTCGGCGGCGCTGTCGGAGGTCAGGAGCCACAGGCTGCCGTGTCGAGCCAGCAGCGGCGCCAGCAGTTCGGCGGCTCCGGCCGGCGCGATGGGCTCCAGCGAACCGACACCATACCAGGGCAGCGTTCCGCCCGCGTAGTACAGGTAGATGGGCCAGTCCCGGTCTGAATTGAGGATCACCGCGTCTCCCGTCCGGCCATGCGCCGCCAGGTAGCGAACGACCGTCTGGTAGTCGTCGACCAGCCGCCGGCCGGAGTAGTAGTCCATCAGCGACCAGACGGCAGCCCCGGCCAGGAAAGCGGCGATCAGGATGCCCGGCGCGCGGCGGAGTTTGTGGAAACCTGCCGCGACGAGCAGATGATAGGCCGGAAGGAAGATCAGGAGATAGCGGACCGAGAGGTTGGGCGCGTAGAGCACCGGGTTTGGGAAGGAGAGGGCGTAGACGACGACGGGCGGAATCAGCAGCAGGGCGTAGAGGAGGACGCCGACCCGCTGAAGGGGGCGGCGGGCGACGACGGCGACGGCCAGGGCCAGGATCGCGAGGTGCGCCAGCGTGACCGGCGTGTACCGCTCGACGTAGGCCGAGATGCCCAGCGGGAAGGCCGTGGCGCTCGCGTGGAGGAAGCCGCGCAGGTCGATGGGATACAGGAGCTTCGGCGTCGCGTGGGGTGTGTTGAGGAACAGCGCGACCCACGGGGCGAAGAGCGCCAGCGAGAGGAGCTGGGCGCCGGTCCAGCGCGCCAGGAAGCCCGCGCTCAACCGCCGGCCGCCCACCGGCAGGAGCCAGAGAAGGCCCGTCGCCAGGCTCTCGACCAGCGGCACGAGCCCGCTGAGATAGAGGGTGTACAGGCCCGCCGTCGTCACGGCGACGGAGGCCGCCCAGTCACGCCGGCGCGGCCGCTCCCAGAGCCGCAGCGTCAGGGCGATGGAGAGCATCGCCAGCACCATCACCAGCGTGTACATCCGGATCTGCTGGGACCATTCGACGTGGAAGCGGCTCGTCGCGAGAAGCGCCGCGGCGGTGAGTCCGACCTCGCGCCCGAAGATCCGGCGGCCAAGCCGGTAGATGAGGGGAATCGCCAGCAGCGCGAACCAGACAGAGGAAAAACGGACGACGAGCTCGGTCTCGCCCACCAGCCGAATCCAGCCGTGGAGGAACCAGTAATGCACCGGCGGGTGGACGTCGCCGGCCGTCGCCAGGGCGAGCGAGACGAGGTCCTGGCGGGCCAGGGAGATGCTGTACCCCTCATCCCACCAGACGTTGCCGTCGGCCAGCCGGTGGAGCCGCAGGGCGAAGGCCACGAGCGTGACAAGGACGAGCACGGCGAGGTCCAGCAACGGTGGGTTCGGGGTTTCAGGTCTCCGGTCTGCGGTTGGTGACGTATCCGGCAAGTCCGGTCGACCCTGGCTGGCCCCTCCATTGTCATGCTGAGCCGCAGCGAAGCATCTCCCGGACGCTGCTCGTCCGGGAGATGCTTCGCTGCGGCTCAGCATGACAGACGGGGGGACATCCGGATCCGCGAGGGACTCGCTGCGGCTCAGCATGACAGGAGTCCCCTGAAAAAAGCCGGATCGCGCGTATCCGACTGGCGGAAACACTCGTGAAATC
>JACQGW010000004.1 GCA_016199325.1 Chloroflexota bacterium | reverse complement strand
GGTGATCGTCGTCGAGCACGCCAAGCGCCAAACGCTGGCAGCGCAGTATGGCCGGTGCCGCCTGGTCAAGCAGCGGCGCCACGGAGATACCGTCATCTCGATATATCGTCCGGCTTCTGGGGAATTGACGGCATGAGACGGGCTATCTTTCCCGCCACCTTCGATCCGCCGACCCTCGGCCACGTCGACCTCGCCCGACGAGCGGCGGCCGTCTTCGACGAGCTGATCATGGCCGTGTACGCGACCCCGCAGAAAGCGGCTATCCTCTTCCCCATCGAGCAGCGGCTGGAGCTCGTTCGGGAGGCTGTTCGTGACCTGCCGAACGTCCGTGCGGTGAGCTACCACTCGTTGACGATCGACTTCGCGCGGGAAGTGGGCGCCCAGGTCATCGTGCGCGGGCTGCGGGTGGTCTCCGACTTCGAGTGGGAGTTCCAGATGGCGCTGACGAACCAGCGGCTGGCACCCGAGATCGAGACCATCTGTCTGATGGCGCGCGCCGAGTATTCATTCCTGAGCTCCAGCATTGTCAAGGAGGTCGCCAAGCACGGCGGGGCGCTCGACCGCCTGGTGCCGGTACACGTCGCCCGAGCGCTCCAGCGCGCCTATGCCGCCCGCCCGCCCGGCCGAACCTAGTGGAATACCACGTTGATTCTGATGGATGCGGCTTGCCCATCTCATGCGTCATGCGTCATGCGTCATTACGTCATGCGTCACACGTCGTGCGTCATTCCGTCCGATGTCGGCCGGGCGCTGCCCATCAGTAGCACTGTGGTGTTCCACCAGGTATCAGACAAGCATATGCTCCCAGCGTCGAGGTAAGGGAGACGCCACATGGACATCCTACATCTCATCGATCGCCTCGAGGAGATCGTCGATCGCAGCCCTCACGTTTTCGGCCGCGTCATCCTGGACCCGCAGGAGCTGCTCGACCTCGTGGACCGCATGCGGATCGCCGTGCCGGAGAGCGTTCGGGAGGCTGAACGGCGGTTGGCGGATCCGGGTCGAGCGCCCGCGGCCCTGGCCGCCGGTGCTCGACCGGGCGGAAGCGATGGGAGGCCGCGCGAGGCGCTGAGCCTGGCGAGTGGATCAGGCGGCGATGCGACCGAGGCACGACAGCGGGCGGCCGCCATCACCCAGGAGGCGGTGGAGCAGGCGAGAGCGATTCGGCGGGAGGCCGATCAGTACTCGATGGAGGTGCTGGGCCGCCTGGAGGATGAGCTCGGCAGCCTGCTGAGCCAGGTCCGCCGCGGCATTGAAACACTCGAACGAGAAGGCGTTCGCACGCCGCCGCCTTGAACCGTGGCTGCCCGCCGGCTATAATACATTCCGATTGTCCGCTCTTCGAGCAGGCGGAGGCAGCCATGCAGTTCAACGTCGCACAGTTGCTCAAGCAGCCAGTCGGCACTGTGCGTGAACACGAGATCGACGACACCCAGCCGGCCAACCCGGATATCCATTGGGTGGGACGACTGCGCGGCCGCGTCCGGTTCATCCGAACCGGCCGTGGCATCCTGGTGCGCGCCCGCCTGGGCGGGTTGGCAACCGATATGTGTGGCCGTTGCCTGGGCGACGCGCAGTTCCCCGTTCGTGTCCATTTCGAGGAGGAGTTCCTCAGCAGCGTCGACGTCATCACCGGGCTGCCCAACGACGTTCGTGAAGAGCGAGCGGCCGGCGCTTTCCTGATCGACGCCAGGCATCTGCTCGACCTCAGCGAAGCCGTTCGGCAGTATGCGCTGCTCGACCTGCCGCTCCAGGTTGTGTGCAGCGAGGCGTGCGCCGGACTCTGCCCCCGCTGCGGCGAGAACTTGAACGAGGGGCCGTGTGCCTGTCCGCCGGAGGCCATCGATCCCCGCTGGGCCCAGTTGAGCGAATTGCACGTCGCCCCGTCGGCCAAGCGCCGGCGGCTGTAGACCCACCAACCGGAAGGAGCACCCGTCGAACCATGCCACCACTACCCAAGCGAAAGACCGCGCACGCTCGCCAGGGGGAACGGCGAAGTCACCTGGCCCTCCAGTTGAAGTCACTGATCCTCTGCTCGCAGTGTCGGAGCCCCAAGATGCCGCACCGGGTCTGCCCCGTCTGCGGCACGCTGAACGGCATGGAGATCGTCAAGCCGCGCACGCGCAAGAGCAAGGCCAGTTAGGCTTGATGGTCTTCTTCCAGGATCTGCCGCTCGACGCGAACACCGCGGTCGTCTTTCCGGGGCAGGGGTCCCAGCGGCCCGGCATGGGGCGCGCCTTTGCGGCGGCAAGTCAGGCGGCGGCCGCCGTCTTCGCGGAGGCCGACGCCGCGCTCGGCCTGCCGCTGAGCCGGCTCTGCTGGGAGGGTCCGGAGGATGAGCTCCGCCAGACCGTCAACGCTCAGCCGGCGCTCCTGACCTGCGGCATCGCCGGGCTCCACTGGGCGATCGAGCAGGGCCTGCTGCCGGGCAGACCGGCCTTCGTCGCCGGCCATAGTCTGGGCGAGTACACCGCGCTCGTCGCCGCCGGCTCCCTTCGCTTTGAGGACGCCATCCGCCTCGTCCGCGAGCGGGGCCGCCTCATGCAGGAAGCCTCGACGGCGATTCCGAGCGGCATGGCGGCGGTGATCGGCGCCGATCCTGGCACCGTGGAAGTGGCTTGCCGGACGGCCGCCGCCGACACCCGGCAGCCGGTCCAGCCGGCCAACCTGAACGCCCCCGGCCAGATCGTCATCAGCGGCGCCCACGCCGCGCTGGCGCGGGCGGTCGAGCTCCTCAAGAGCGGCGGCGTTCGGCGGATCGTCCCGCTGAACGTCAGCGGCGCGTTCCACTCGGCGGTCATGGAACCGGCGGCCGGCGGCCTGCAGCACGCGCTACGGGTCAGCGCGTTCGCCGATGCGGCGGTGCCGGTCGTCGTGAACACGACGGCACAGCCGCTCCAGTCTGCCGCAGCGTTGCGGGAGGCGCTGGTGGCGCAGCTTTGCGCGCCGGTTCGCTGGCAGCAGTCGGTCGAGACGATGGCCGCCGCCGGCGTCGACACCTTCTTCGAGGTGGGCGCGGGCGAGGTGCTGAGCGGCTTGATGCGGCGGATCAATCCCAACCTGAAGGCGGTTGCGCTCGGGGGGTAATGCCAATGATGCATACAGGTCGGGTCGCCCTGGTGACCGGGGCATCGCGCGGCATCGGCCGGGCGATCGCCGAGCAGTTGGGCAGAAACGGCGCCGGAGTCGTCGTGAACTATCGCGGGAATGCCGAGGCGGCCGCGGCGGTCGTCGCGGCCATTGAGGCGAAGGGCGGCAGGGCCGTTGCCCTGGCGGCCGACGTCGGGCAGCCCGCCGAGGCCGAAGCGCTGGTTCGGCAGGCGCTGGCCGCCTTCGGACGGTTGGACATCCTCGTAAACAACGCGGGGATCACCCGCGACCAGCTCCTGCTGCGCCTCTCCGAGGCCGATTGGGACGCCGTGCTGGACACGAACCTGAAGGCCGCCTACGTCTGCACGCGCGCCGCCCTGCGTGGGATGCTCCGCCAACGCTGGGGCCGAATCGTCAACGTGTCCAGCGTCACCGGCCTGGTCGGCAACGCCGGCCAGGCGAACTATTCGGCGGCCAAGGCCGGCCTGATCGGCCTGACCAGGGCCACCGCCCGGGAGGTCGCCGGCCGCAGCGTCACCGTCAACGCCGTCGCACCGGGCTTCATCGATACCGACATGACCCGCACCCTCCCGGATCAGATTCGGCAGGAGGCGCTCAAGCAGATTCCGCTTGGCCGGTTCGGCACCGCCGAGGAGGTCGCCGCCACGGTCGACTTCCTGGTGTCCGACGCGGCTGCGTATGTTACCGGCCACGTGCTGACGGTCGACGGCGGCATGGTCATGCACTGATGATCGAGAAGGTGCTGATCGCCAACCGCGGCGAGATCGCGCTCCGCGTGCTGCGCGCCTGCGAGGAGCTGGGGCTGCGCGCCGTTGTCGCCTACAGCGAGGCCGACCGGGACAGCCTGCCGGTCCGGCTCGTCGACGAGGCGATCTGCATCGGGCCGGCCAGCCCGACGAAGAGCTACCTGAACGTCCCCAACGTCATCAGCGCGGCGCTCATCACCGGCTGCGACGCCGTTCACCCCGGGTACGGCTTCCTTGCCGAGAACCCGTACGTCGCCGAGATCTGCCAGCAATACGATCTGGTCTTCGTCGGTCCTCCGGCCCGGGTCATCGAAGAGATGGCCGACAAGGCGCTCGCCCGGCGGATCATGCATGAGGCCGGGCTGCCGGTTCTGCCGGGGACCTTTCGTCCGCTGACCAGCCTGGCCGAAACGCGTGCGAGCGCCGAGAAGATCGGGTATCCGGTGATTCTGAAGGCCGCCGCCGGCGGCGGCGGCCGCGGCATGCGCGTCGCCCGCGATGAGGCCGAGCTGGTCGATGGCTTTGCCCTGGCTGCCGGCGAGGCGCAGAGCGCCTTCGGCAATGGGGCGCTCTACCTCGAGAAGTTCCTGGTCGACTGCCGCCACGTCGAAGTCCAGGTGCTGGTCGACCAGTACGGCCACGGGATCCATCTGGGCGAGCGCGAGTGCTCGGTCCAGCGGCGCCATCAGAAACTGCTCGAGGAGGCGCCCAGTTGCTCGATCACCCCCGAGCAGCGCGCGCGGCTCGGCGAGACCGCCGTCCAGGCGGTCCAGGCCATCGGCTATGTCGGCGCCGGCACGCTCGAGTTCCTGGTCGATCCCAGCGGGAGCTTCGCGTTCATGGAGATGAACACACGCATCCAGGT
>JACQGW010000051.1 GCA_016199325.1 Chloroflexota bacterium | reverse complement strand
CCCCCCGGTGCCCCTCTCTCCCCTCTCCCGCCCGGCGGGAGAGGGGCCGGGGGTGAGGGCGCGCCTCGCCCGCCTGCCGACCCCTTCGTCTCCCCTCTCCCGCCGGGCGGGAGAGGGGCCGGGGGTGAGGGCGCGCCCCCCGCGCCCTCCTTCAGCCACGCCAGCGCGTTCGCAATCCAGCCGGCGCGCTGAGCGGGCTGCATCGCCCGATAGGCCGGCAGATTCGCCGCGAAAGCCCGGACGCGCTCCTGCCACGGCGTGCCCCCGGCGGCCTCCACCGCCTCCGCGGACCAGTGGTGCAGGAAACCTTCGAGGCCGCGGCTGACGACGACGTCGCCGCAGCCCGTCCGCCGCTCGTGCTCGAGGATCTTCCTTAGTCGCTCGATCAGTTCGTCCATCGGAACCGCCGGGGATTCCTCCGCGCGCTGCTTTGCGTTCTCTGCGTCTCTGCGGGGCGACCCGTCTTCTACCTCGACCCGCCAGGAGAGGCCGGCTGGTCACCGCCGAGCGGATACCTATTCAACGAGTCGAGCCCCGTCTCGGTCACGACGTACGTGTTTTCGACGCCGGCGGCGCCGAGGCCGGGAAAGACGAACTTCGGCTCGACGGCGACGACCATGCCGGCAGCGAGGGGCTCGTCGCGCCCGCGCCCCAGGATGGGCAGCTCGTCGATCTCCAGGCCGACGCCGTGACCGACGAAGCCGACGCGATTCGGGCCGAAGCCCATGAAGTGCTCGGCCAGCCCGGCGCGCTCGGCGATGGCCAGGGCCGTCCGGTACACGGCACTCCATTCGACGCCAGGCCGTGCCATCTCCCGGACGGCCGCCTCGATCTCGCACGCGACCTGCTGCGCGCGCGCCGGCACCGGCGGCAGCGACCCGATCCAGAACAACCGTGTCTGGTCGGAGAGATAGCCGTTGCGCACGGCGACGTAGTCGACGATCACCGCCTCGTCGCGGCCGATCGGCCGATGCGATGCCGATTGGGCGATGCACGGGTTCGGGCCGAGGCCGGCGAGTGGCGTCTCGCCGAAGCTGGGCACGGCTGCCGCCGGTCCGGCGGCGACCTGGCCGTAGAACAGCTCCTGGTTGAAGGCGCGGAAGCGAACCAGGCCCTCGTGGCCGTTCCGGCGGGCAAACGCCTCCAGCTCGGCGGCCAGCTCCAGCTCGGTCATCCCCGGCCGCAACAGGGCCGGCGTCTGCGCGAGGATCCGGTCGCCGAGCGCCGCCGAGGTCCGGATCAGGTCGATTTCGTACGGCGACTTGACCGCCCGCACGCGCCGGACCAGCGGCGCGACGTCGGCGAAGCGCACACTCGGGAAAAGCTCGACATAACGCAAGTACTGCGCCGCGGGCAGCACGTCCAGCTCCAGGCCCAGACGGGCCGGCGGGCCGCCCAGGAGGGAGCGCACGCGATCCGGTAGCTCGCGCAGGCCCGGCAGCGGCTCGACGTCGGCGAGCGCCGTCTCGGCCGCCGCGCGCTCGAAGCTCTTGCGGACGAGCAGGAGCGGTGCGCCGCTTGCCGGAACGATCAGATGCGCCTGCTGGGTCGTTCCCGCGAAGAAGGCGAGGTCGGTGCGCTGGACGATCAGCGCCGCGTCCAGACCGGCCGCGGCGAGGGCGGCCTGGAGGCGCTCGGTTCGATCGGCTAGCTCGGCCCCCGGCGTCAGGGGGTAGCGGTCCGGCGGGAGAAGCAGCATGGGGTCGGCCTAGCGGAGCAGCGCGCCGACGCCGACCGCCCCGGGGCCGGCGTGCGTCGCCACCACCGTCCCGATCTCGGCGATGGGCGTCAGCTCGACCGGGTGGCGGTCGGCCAGCGCCTGCCGCAGCCGCTCCGCCAGGTCGGGCCGGCCGCTGTGAAGGATCGCCAGCTCCTGAACGTCGCCCATGCCCCGGACGATCTCCTCCAGCCGCTGGATCGCCCGCGTCTGGGTCCGCACCTTCTCGACCGGCAGGACCTGGCCGCCCTGGACCTGGATGATGGGCTTGACGTTCAGCAGCGTTCCGAGGAACGCCGCTGTGGGGCCGATCCGGCCGCCGCGGCGGAGGAACTCGAGGGTATCGAGCGCCGCGAAGACGCGCGTCCTGGGAATCGACGCTTGAACCACCTCGGCCACCTCGGCGGCCGTTGCGCCCTGCCGTGCCGCTCTCGCCGCCGCCATGACCAGACAACCCAGGCCCATCGTTACCGTCTGGGAGTCGATTACCGTGATGGGCAGATCGGGAAGCTCACGGACCGCGCCGAGCGCCGAGTTCATGGTCCCGCTGAAAGTGGCGGCGAGGTGGATCGACACGATCGGGCCGGGCGCCAGGCGCCGGTACGCCCCGACAAAGCGCCCGACCGACGGCTGGTTGGTCGACGGTCGGTGTGGCGATCGAACCAGCCGGTCGTAGAACTGGGCCGGCGCCAGCTCGACCCCATCCTGGAAAACCTCCTCGCCGAACCGGACGTCCAGCGGGACGACGGTGATGCCGAGCTTCTGGACGATGTCGGCCGGCAGGTCGGCGGTCGAATCGGTGATGATACGGACTTCCTGGGCCATGGCAGCTTCTCCCCCTGCGAGACTTCATCTCGGTCTTCATCTAGGGCTTCATCTAGGGCTTCATCTCGGTCTTCATCTCGGTCTTCGTTTCGGGCTTCCCCTCCCGGTTGGCGTTGGGCGGTGCGCCCACCAGCGGCATTACTCGACCGAGAGGATGAACGGGTAGTGCGGCTGGCCGCCGTCGACGAGCTCGACGGTCGGCCCCGGAAAGCAGTGCCGGACCCGATCGCGGAGATCGTCGGCGCCCGGGTGGCCCACGCCCTCGCCCGTGTAGATGGTGATGAGCTCACGCCGATCGGCCCCCAGGCGCGCCAGCAGGTCGAGCACCACCGAGGTGGCGTCCGGCCCGGCGGTGACGAGCTGGCCGTTGATCAGCCCGATGGTTTCCCCGGCAGCGACGGTCAGGCCGTTCATCTGCGCGGCCCGGACGGCGCTGGTGACCTCGGCCACCTGCACGGCGGCCATCGCCTCGGTCATCGCCGTGCAGTTCTCCTCCATCCCGGCTTCGGCCCTCAGGGCGAGCAGCGCGGCGATGCCCTGCGGAACGTTCTGGCTCGGGACCACGCAGGCCCGTTTCTCTGCAAGCCCGATGGCCTGCTGGGCGGCGAGCACGACGTTCTTGTTGTTCGGCAGGATGATCACCTCGGCGGCCGGGACGGCCTCGATCGCCCGAAGCAGCTCCTCCGCGCTCGGATTGGCCGCCTGTCCCCCGCCGACGATGGCGGCTGCTCCAAGGCTCTGCAGGACCCTGGTCAGGCCGGGCCCGGCGGCGACCGCCACCACCGCGACGCCCCTATCCGGCCGCCGACCGGCGCCGGGCATCGCCGGCTCCTCCTGGCGGAACCGTTCGTACTGCTCCTGCATGTTCTCGATCTTGATCCGGTGGAGCGTTCCCAGACCGACGGCATAGGTGAGCGCCCGGCCGGGGTCGAAGGTGTGGAGGTGGACCCGGGCCACCCGCTGGTCGCCGACGACGAGGGTCGAATCGCCGATCGCTTCGATGCCGGCCCGGAGCGCCGCCAGGTCGATGGCCTCCGTCGTGGCCTGGACAACGAACTCCGTGCAGTAGCCGTAGACGCCGCCTGCTTCGACATGTGCGTGGAGCGACGGAAGGGCCTGGATGTCAAGCACCGTCGCCGGCTCCTGCAGCGGGATCTCCACCGACTCGCCGCGGGCGAACCGGAGCACCGCTTCGACGAGGACGAGAAGCCCCTGGCCACCGGCGTCGACGACGCCCGCCTCGCGCAGGATCGCCAGTTGATTGGGAGTGTTGGCGACGGCTGCCCGTCCGGTGGCGGTGGCGGCGGCCAGGACCCCGACGATGTCGCCGTCGGCATCGGCGGCAGCGCAGGCCGCGCGGGCCATTTCCCGGGCGACCGTCAGCATCGTTCCCTCCACCGGCCGGCTGACGGCCTCGTAGGCCGCCTGAGCCGCCAGCGCGAACCCGGCCGCGAGCTCACGGGGTCCGAACGTCTCGCGACCTTCAAGCGCCCGAGCGAAGCCGCGCACGATCTGCGACAGGATCACCCCGCTGTTGCCGCGCGCGCCCATCAGCCCGCCGCGGGCGAGCTGGGCGGCCAACGCACCGGCGCTCTCGGTGCTGCCGGCAGCTTCCGCCAGGCTCGACCGCAGCGTCAGCAGCATGTTCGTGCCGGTGTCGCCGTCCGGCACCGGGAAAACGTTGAGGGCGTTGACGACCGCTGCCTGCCGTTCCAGGGCGGCCGTCGCAACTTCGACGGCTCGCTTCAGTCCCCGACCATCACACGTCTGCGCCGGTGGTGGCGTCATCTCCGCTGGTCCTCCCCAACCTGCTTGCCACGACGACCCGATCCGTGATACGATCCGCGTTGCGTTTGCGTATTCTGCGAGCTTCAAGCCTCGACGACGGAAAGAGGGCATTTCGTGAAGTGTGAAATCTGCCAGAAGGCGCCCATCTTCGGCCACAACGTGAGCCATTCGAACCGCAAGACCAATCGAGCGTTTCAGCCGAACGTTCAGCAGCGGGCCGTGACCATCGACGGCCAGCGGCGCCGCGTCGCCATCTGCACCCGCTGCCTCCGAACCATGCAGAAGATCGCCTGACGGCCTCCACCTTCGCGCGACGTGCCGTCAGCACCGATCTGGCGGCACGTTCCGCGTGATTGCCGCACGGAGCCGGGCGATGCCGGCTGCGATCGATTCGCGGTGGTTGTAGACGGCTGAACCGGCGACCAGAATCCGGGCGCCCGCCCGAACGGCGGCCGCTGCGGTTTTCTCGTTGACGCCGCCATCGATCTCCAGGTCGGCCGCCGACCCCATCTCGTCCAGTTGTCGGCGCAGCGCGGCGATCTTCTGAAGCGAGCCGGGGATGAACGTCTGGCCGCCAAATCCGGGGTTGACGGTCATCAACAACACCTGGTTCACGTCCGACAAGACGTACTCCAGGGTGGTCAGCGGTGTCGCCGGATTCAGGCTGACACCCGCCTTCTTGCCCAGCTCCTTGATCGCCTGAACCGTCCGGTGGAGATGCGGCGACGCTTCGACGTGGACGGTGATCAGGTCGGCGCCCGCAGCGGCAAAGGCGGCGATGTAGCGCTCCGGCCGGACGATCATCAGATGGACGTCCAGCGCCAGTCGGGTGAGGGGCCGGATCGCCTCGACGACGAGCGGGCCAATGGTGATGTTGGGCACGAAGACGCCATCCATGACGTCGACGTGGATGTAGTCGGCCCCGGCCTGTTCGGCTTCCTGGACCTGCTCGCCCAGGCAGGCGAAGTTGGCCGACAGAATCGACGGCGCGATCTTGACGCTCGGTTCTGCTCCCACGGTCACCCCGTTCCCCGTTGCGTGATAGGCGGTACGCGAGCCATATTATCGCGCAAACCCGTCCATCTGCCTACCACCTTCGGGGCATACGGCATGCGTCATACGTCATGCGTCACGCCTGACGGTGGTGGCTGCACGTCAGGAGGAGCTTCCTGCCCTCCTCCAGGCGTCCTCTCGTGGGATCACGATCGCCGGGCGCAGGATCAGCGCGTTGTCGCTAGTCTCCAGTGCCCTGGCGGCCGCGCGACACGGGATCGACGACGCCGAGGGCGTGTGGGCTCCGGAGCTGGCTGAGGATCGGGTAGAGATCGGTCGCACTTCGGACGTGTTCGAGGTCGAGGTCATCTTCCGCCGGGTGGATGAGGAATGGGAAGCTCTGCTCGCCGCCGAGCCCACCGTGGGTGCCGGCCTGGTCCTCGAAGCAGACGACGGCGTCGCCCCGGCGCGCGCCGAACACGATCAGGTCGCCGACGCTCGGCATCAGAGCATACCGGCGGAGCTGGCCGGCCATGATCGCCGGCTCTTCGAGGTCGCCCAGCGGATGGCGTCCGGCGACCACCGAGCCGTTCGGCCCGATCAGGAGCCGGCCGGCCTTCCCGATGACGACGATGGCGTCGCCCTCGCGCCCGACCACCGCCCCGATGCCCTCGTGGCCGGCGACGGCGTCGATGAGCGCGGGATGTCTGGCGGCAACCTCGGAGAGGTCCAGTCGGCGCCGTGTGCCCTTGAGATAGACGTGGGCGACCGGACTCGTCGCAACGACCGCCAGTTGCCGGCTCTTGAGCGTCTCCCGGGGCGTCAGCACCGACGCCTGACTCATCCAGGAGGAGAGGCCGTCGATCAGCCGTCCCAGCCAGGTGTCCTGGGAGGGCTGCTTTCGCGGCTCCACCGTGGTCTCCACGCCTTCGCCCGGGACGAGGTCGAGCATGAGGCGCGCCAGGGGCCGACCGTACAGGCGGGCGAAGGGAACCGCCGGCGTCATGCCGTGGTCGCTGAAGACGATCATGCGATAGCGGTGCGGCCCGGCGAGGCTTGCCCGATGGAGCCGGGCGACGGCGCCGTCGATGCCGCCGAGCGTTCCAAAGGCGTTGGCGGAGTTCGGCCCGTAGAAGTGCGCGACGAGGTCGTAGCCGGAAAGGCCGACGAAGATGACGGGGACGCCGCGGCGGAGGTCCTCGAGGGCGCCGGTCACCGCGACCTGCCGAAGCGCCACGTTCAGCACGAGCCGCGCGACCAGGAACAGGAGCTCCTTGGGCACCGACGCCTGCCGGTATCCCCCGCGGGCGTAATGGCCGATCTCGGCCAGCGTATCGCCGACGCCGGCGGCCAGGCCGGCCGCGAGAGCCTGTGGCCGCCGCACGATCGCCAGGAGCGCCGCCAGGTTAAGGCCGTCCGGGGCGACCCGGCTGGTCGAGCAGACGGCTCGGCGGGCGCCCCCGGAGATGACGGTGACGTAGGCGTGCCCGCCTTCGAGCAGGCCGGGTTTGCCGGCGAGGGCGACGCGCCGTTCGATCTCGGCGACATGCCAGGGGTTGGCGCAGTTCACCCAGCGGTCAGCGGCACGGTCGAGCCAGTAGAAGCCGACGACGTCGTGGTGGTACCCGTACATCAGCCCGCATTGCGCCGACGGCGTATCCGAGGGGAGGCCGCAGCGCCAGCGCTGGAGCCGGACTCGGTCGGCCTCCAGGAGCGTCTGGAGGTAGGGCAGATGGCCGGCGGCCATCGCCTGCTGCAGGTGGTGGTAGCCCAGGGCGTCGATCTGCACGAGCAGGAGGCCGGGCGCATCCGAAGCCATCGCTCCACCCCTCTGCGGCAGCACGGCCGGCCCGAATCTCGGCCGCGCACGCAGGAACGGCAACCGCATGTGCGTTTCCCGGGCCATGCTGGGTGCTCAGCCGGCCGGTCGTACGGCGTGGCTGACGGCGTTCAGGAAGTCACCCAGATCGAACGGCTTCTGGATGATGCTGACGACCAGCTTCCGGTCATCCGGGCAGAGGGTGTAGGTGTACGCCGAGACGACGATGACCGGGATGTCCTGCGTTTCGGGGTTCTCCTTCAGTTTGTGGAGTACGGTATGCCCATCGACGGCCGGCAGGGCCAGGTCCAGCGTGATGAGGTCGGGATGGACTTGCCGGGCGAGGGCGAGCGCTTCCTGTCCGTTCCAGGCCGGCACGACGCGAAACCCCTCGTCGACGAGGAGGGTCCGGAGCAGCTCGTTGATGGACTCGTCGTCTTCAACGACGACCACGGTCGGCTGGCCGTTGTGTTCCACAATCCGCCTCTCTCGGGAAGCTGGCGCTGAGCGTCGGGCCTGCCGGCCGCAGCGACAGCAAACCACTGGATGGGATGCAAGTGATGTGCCAGGGAACCAGGCAGAGCCGCCGGACGCTTTGACACGGCGGTGACGGGCTGCGTATACTCTATTGTACCCGAACAGGCGATCGAACACTTCCATCGGCAGGGGGCCAGCCACGCAGCAGCAATCAGGGAACGCCGCCGTGCCGGTTCTCGTCGTCGACCCCCAGGCGCCGGAGCCGGCCGCCATCGCCCGCGCCGCGGCGATCATTCAGGGAGGGGGCCTCGTCGCTTTTCCCACAGAAACGGTCTACGGGCTGGGCGCCAATGCCCTGGACGGCGCGGCCGTCGGACGGCTCTTTGCCGCCAAGGGGCGGCCGACCAACGACCCCGTCATCGTGCATATCGCCGCGTTCGACCAACTTGCCCGGGTCGCCGCAGCCGTGCCGCCGACGCTCCGACGCCTGGCGGCGGCGTTCTGGCCGGGCCCGCTGACGGTCATCGTGCCGAAGGCGCCGCGGGTCCCCTCTGCCGTCACCGCCGGGCTGCCGAACGTCGCCGTCCGGATGCCGTCCCACGCCGTCGCGCTCGCCCTGATTCAGGCCGCCGGCGTTCCAATCGCCGCTCCCAGCGCCAATCGATTTGGCCACGTCAGCCCGACGACGGCCCAGCACGTGATCGCCGACCTGGCCGGTCAGGTCGATCTGATCCTCGACGGCGGGCCGACGGCTATCGGCGTGGAGTCGACGGTCCTGGACCTGACGGCGGAGCCGCCGGCCATCCTACGACCGGGCGGCGTCAGCCTGGAGGAGATTCGGACCGTGCTCGGCGCGGACGTCCGGGGTGCGGCTCCGGCGGGTGTTGGGCGAGCGCGCGAGCCGCTGCAGGCACCGGGCATGATGCTGAAGCACTACGCGCCCCGGTCGCCGCTGACGCTCTTCGCGGGACCGTCGGACGCCGTTCGCCGCCGACTCGCCGCCGAGGCCGCTCGTCTTGCCGCTGAGGGCAAGCGCGTCGGCTTGCTTGTCGCCGCCGAAGACCTGCCGGCCCTCTCGGCCGCGCCGGGGGCGGTGGTCGAAGCGCCCGGATCCCTCGACGATCTGCCGGCGGTTGCGCGCAACCTCTTCGGCGCGGTCCGGCGGCTCGACGCGGCCGGCGTCGATGCGATCCTGGCGCGCAGCTTCGGGACGAGGGGCCTTGGCGCTGCGATTGAGGATCGCCTGGTCAGGGCCGCCGCCGGCCACGTCATCCACGTCGACGACGCCACGTCTGGCCGCACGTGGTAGAATCATGCCGATAGCGGACCGCCACAGCCTCCAGGTCGCACCGGTCGTCCAGATGCTACCGGGGCTACAGAATCGCGTACGAAGCTGCGGGTGAAGGAGTCGTGCATGATGTATCTCGTCGTTCTGGGATGGAAAACGCCCTGGTCCGTTGAGCAACAGGTGCTGGAGGCGACGACCGTCGAGGCCGCGCGGGCTCTGGCAGCTCGCTACAAGCGGCCGGGTATTCAGGTCCGTATCTACGAGGTTAGCCGCGAGCTGCCGCTGGAGCCGCCCGCTGAGCCGGAAGCTCCGGCGACGCTCCCCTCGTCCGAGCCGATCCAGCTCGCCCCGGCGCACAAGGCCGAGTAGAACGCCTCGGCCTCCAGCGCAGCGCCGAGAGCGGCCGAACTGCCAGGGCGCCGAGATCGCTAGACGTCTTGGGGCGGAAAACTTGTT
>JACQGW010000050.1 GCA_016199325.1 Chloroflexota bacterium | reverse complement strand
GACCGCTGACTGCTGACCGCTGATGAGGAGGTGCTGACGTGACACTGGATACTCCGAGGGCAACCGATACGCTTGCTCGGGACTTGCGGTCGCTTGGGAACGTGCGTGCGCCGGCTGGGTTCGCTCAGGCGGTTCTCGACGAGGTTGGCCTGGGCGACCGGTACTTTACGGTGGACTCGCCGCTCGGCGCGGCCTACGTGGCCTACCGTCAGAGCGGCATCGTCGCTCTGACGCCGGCGGGCGACGACGGCGCCTTCGAGGCGGCCTATCGGACGCGGACCGGCCGGGCGGTCCGGCGGGCCGCGAGCCCGCCGTCTGCGCTCCAGCGTGCCGTGATTCGGACGCTGGCGGGAGAGCGGCGGCCGCTGCGGTTCGACCTCACGGACCTCTCGCCGTTCCAGCGCGCCGTCCTGGAGAAGACCGCCGAGATCCCGCGCGGCGAGGTCCGCCCCTACGGCTGGGTCGCTCGGGAGATCGGCCGGCCCGGCGCCGTTCGGGCGGTCGGCACGGCGCTGGGCCGGAACCCGATCCCGCTGCTGATCCCCTGCCACCGGGTTGTCCGGACCGGCGGCGACCCGGGGCAGTACGCCTTCGGCGCTGAGGCGAAGCGGGAGATCCTGGCCGCCGAGCGTGTCGACCTGGCTGAACTAGCGCGCATCGCCGCGGCCGGGATCCAGTTCTACGGCAGCGATACGACGCACATCTTCTGCTTCCCGACCTGTCGCCACGGCCCGCGCATCACTCCGGCGCACCGGGTCGCCTTTCCCTCGGCCGCCGCGGCCCGCGCCGCCGGCTATCGGCCCTGCAAGGTTTGCCGGCCGGCGCTGCCGTGAATACGCCGGCGCTGGTGCCGTCCACTGCTATCCAGGACGGCAGGTGCTATCCACGTGCTATAATGGTGCGCCTCATCGGCGCCAGCCAATCGCGCCTGCCGCATCCGTGCCGTGCCCGGCGCCGATGGACGAGCAACCCACCGGCCAGTAGAATACCATCGTGACATGGGGAGCGCCCGTCGAAAACCGATCGAATGACGCATGACGCATGACGCACGAAATCGCCAGACCGCATCCATGAGCACCAGCGTAGCAGGCCACCAGGGTGCGGTCTCGAACAGGCAGAACGTCGACGCAGCCAGTCAGAAGGGAGTCCGCCGTTGCCAGGAGTCGACCCGGTCGAATTCGAAGTCATCCGCCACGCGCTCGTCGCCGCCGCCGACGAGATGTGCGTGGCGCTCGCCAAGTCGGCCTATTCGACGAACATCAAGACCCGCCTCGACCTCTCGTGCGGCATCCTCGACCGCCACGGACGCCTCATCGGCCAGGCCGCCGCGCAACCGTGCCAGTTGAGCGCGATGAACGTCCTCGTGCCACGCGCCATCCACGCCTATGGCCCCGAACGCTTGAACCCCGGCGACCAGCTCGTCGTCAACGATCCCTATCAAGGCGCCGTCCACCTGAACGACGTCGTCGTCATCGCCCCCATCTTCTATCAAGGCGAAATCTGCGGCTACGCGGCCAACCTTGCCCACCACGTCGACGTCGGCGGCGGCTCGCCGGGCAGTCTGGGCGCCTTCAAGGAGGTCTACCAGGAGGGACTGATCTTCCCCATCGTCAAGCTGGTGGAGAACGGCCGGCTGCATCCGGACATGTTCAAGCTCATTCTCGCGAACATCCGCTCGAAGAAGGAAACGGCCGGCGACTTCCGCGCCCAGATCGCCGCCAACAACCTCGGAGCACGCCGTATGGTCGAGCTGCTCGACCGCTTCGGCCTGGCGCAGTTCGAGACGTTCGTCGAGGACCTCCTCGCCTACACAGAAGCGCGGTCACGCGCCGAGCTGCGAAAGCTCCCCGATGGCGTCTACGAGGCCGAGGAGCTCATGGACGACGATGGGATCACCGACGAGCCCATCCGGCTGAGGGCGAAGATCACCGTCGACGATGGGCGCGTCGTGTTCGATTTCACGGGCTCCGATCCGCAACGGCCCTCGCCGATGAACGCGACGTTCACGCAGACGCACGCGTCGTGCGTGTACGTGATCCGGTGCCTGATGGACCGGGACATCCCGACGAACGACGGCTTCTACCGGCTCATCGAGGTGATCGCGCCGGAGGGAACGGTCACGAACGCCCAGGCGCCCGTCGGCGTCGCCGGGGGCTGGGAGGTCTCGAACCGGGAATGTGATGTGCTCTTCAAGGCGCTGGCAGCCGGCATCCCGGAACGGGTGCCGGCCGGCTGCAAGGCGATGGTCTGCCACGTGTCCTTCGGCGGCAAGGACCCCCGGAGCGGCGAGTATTACTGCTTCCTGGAGACCATCGCCGGCGGCTACGGCGGCCGGCTGGGCAAGGACGGCATCGACGCCAGCCAGACGCATCACCAGAACACGCAGAACGCGCCCGTCGAGGAGGTTGAAGTCGGCTATCCCGTGCTGACGACGCACTACGGCCTGGTGCCGGACTCGGAGGGGGCAGGTGAGCACCGCGGCGGGCTGGGGGTGCGGCGCGACTACACGTTCCGCGACCACGAGGTGGTCTTCACGGTCCTCGCCGACCGGCGCAAGTTCCCGCCGTTCGGGCTCGGCGGCGGCCAGCCGGGACGGACCGCCCGCTACACGCTGCTCGGCCCGGACGGCCAGCGCCGCGACCTGCCGTCGAAAACGACGTTCGCCGTCGTGCCCGGGCAGGTCGTCAGCTATGAGACGTGCGGCGGCGGCGGCTACGGGGACCCATTGGCGCGCGATCCGGCGCTGGTCCTGCGAGACGTGATCGAGGGGAAAGTCACCCGCGCGCGGGCCCGAGAGGTCTACGGCCTCGTCGTCGATCCGCTCGTGCAGACCGTCGAGGAAACCCCAGCCCGGCGCCGTCGATCGGACCAACTGGAGGAGGTAGGAGCGTGAACGGACCCTGGCGCATCGGCGTCGACGTCGGCGGCACCTTTACCGACGGCATTCTCTGGAACCAGCAGACCGGTGTTCTGGCGGCGGCCAAGGTCCTCTCGACGCCGGACGATCCCTCGCGCGCCTTCCTGGCCGCCGTCGGCCGGCTCCTCGCCGAAGCCGATGTGGCTCCGGACCAGGTCGGCTACGTCGCCCACGGCACGACCGTCGCGACGAACGCGGTGCTCGAAGGGAAACTGGCGCCGACGGGGCTCATCACCACCGCCGGCTTCCGGGACGTCTTCGAGATCGCCCGGCAGGTCCGGGCCGACCCCTACGACGTCTTCGCCGAGAAGCCGAAACCGCTGGTGCCCCGGCACCTCTGTCTGGAAGTGCGAGAGCGCATGGTGGCGGAGGGGATCGCCCTGGCGCCGCTCGTGGAGGAGGACGTCCGGGCGGCGGCCGCGATCTTCCGAGAGGCGGGCGTCCACGCCATCGCCGTCTGCCTCCTGCACTCCTACCGCAATCCCGCCCACGAGCGGCGCGTCGGCGAGATCCTGCGCGTCGAGCTCCCCAACATCCCAGTCTCGCTCTCGGCGGAGCTCGTCGCCGAGTTCCGGGAGTTCCCCCGCGCCTGCACGGCCGCTATCAACGCCGGGCTCCGGCCCGTCGTGTCCGACTATCTCCGCCGGATCGAAGAGGCGCTCGCCTCGACCGGCCTCCAGGCCGAGCTTCGGGTTATGCAGTCCAACGGCGGCGTCCTGGCCTTCGACGTCGCCGCCGAGCGGCCGGTCCACATCCTCGAATCCGGGCCGGCCGCCGGCCTGATGGGCGCGGCGTACCTGGGCGAGCACCTCTCGACGCCGAACCTCATCGCCTTCGACATGGGCGGCACCTCGGCGAAGCTCGGGCTGATCCGCGGCGGGCAGCCGCAGATGGTCAGCCAGTTCGAGGTGAACGGGGAGGCCAATCAGGCTCGGGAATGGTTTACCGGCGCCAGCGGCTATCCGATCCTGACGCCGGCCGTCGACCTCGTCGAGATCGGCGCGGGCGGTGGGAGCATCGCCTGGGTTGATTCGGGCGGCAAGCTGCGGGTCGGCCCGCGCAGCGCCGGGGCCACTCCAGGCCCGGCCTGCTATGGCCTGGGCGGGACCGACCCCACCATCACCGACGCCAATCTGGTGCTGGGGCGCCTGAATCCGGACTTTTTCCTCGGCGGCGAGATCACGCTGGACGTCGGCGCCGCCCGCCGTGCCGTCGAGAACATCGCTCGGCGGGTCGGCCTCGACGTCGTGGAGACGGCGCTGGGGATCGTCGAGATCGCCAACGCGGCGATGGTGCGGGCGATCCGGGTCATCTCGGTCCAGCGCGGCTACGATCCGCGCGACTTCGCGCTGGTCGCCTTCGGCGGTGCAGGGCCGCTCCACGCCGGCGCGCTGGCTGCGGAGATGCGTATCCCGCGCGTCGTCGTGCAGCCCCGCCCCGGGCTGGCCTCTGCCCTCGGCCTCCTGGTGACCGATCTGAAGCACGAGTACTCGGTCACCAGGATCGAGCGAACGGATCGCACCGAGGTGGCCGATCTGGAGCAGCTCCTCGTCGAGCTGGAGCGGCAGGGCCGGGCGACGCTCGAACGCGAGGGGGTGGCGCCGAGCGCCGTGCAGTTTGCTCGCCGGCTCGAGATGCGCTACGTGGGCCAGTCCTACCAGTTGACGATCCCGGTCCCGCCGGCCTGTCTGGAGCCGGCCATCCTCGCCGACGTCGTTCGGGCGTTCAACCGGGCCCACGAAGAGGCGTACGGCTACGCCGAGCCGTCGGAGCCGACGGAGATCGTGAACGTCCGCCTGACCGCTATCGGCCCCGTCGAGAAGCCGCGCCCCACTCCGGCGCCCGGCGCCGCCGGCAACGGGAACGGCACAGCGGCCGCCGCGATCAAGGCGACCCGGCCGGTGTTCTTCAAGAGGGTCGGCTTCGTCGACACACCCGTGTACGACCGGTACGGCATGCAGGCAGGACAGCGCTTCGCCGGACCGGCCATTGTCGAGGAGCGCGACTCCACCGTCGTCGTCGACGCCGGCTGGCGCGGCTCGGTCGACGGCCAGGGCAACCTGATCCTGGAGCAGGCAGGCGGAGTTGCCGGTGGCAGCAGCTCCTAACCTCACTTTCGTGCAACCAGGATCTGAACCGCTGGGGATGAGGCGCAGGGCGTCTGGTCTGGGAGCGCCGGCGTCTCGCCGGCTTGGGGTGAGTCGACCGCCGAATAGCAGGGGTCGATCCCGCTGCCAGTTGCACGAAGGTTAGGCCAAAGCGACCGGCCGCCCGGTTTACGACGCGATCCAGAGCCCGCCGGCCGATGTCCATGGGTCAGCAGAATCCCCCGGCGGCACCCCGGCGGGTCCATCGGCGGCGACCGCCCGCCCGTCGTGCGCCGGCGGCGGGTCCGGCGCGGCGTGTTCGACGAGCGCCTTGATGCCCTGAAGGGTCTGCGTACAGAGGGATCGAACCAGGAAGCGGCTGATCCGATCGGCGACGAAGCTCCCGAGGACGGGCCAATCGAGCGCGAAGTCGTGGACGACGCGGACGTGGACCCAGCCGCTCTGCCCTTTCAATTGCCATTCGGCGGTCAAACCGCGGGCAAGGCCGCCAAGGAAACGGTAGGTGATGCGGCCCTCGGCCGGAAAGCGTTCCTGGATCGCTTGCCAGCGCACGGGAATGCCGTCTCGAAGAGCGACGACGTCGAGCGTGCGCTGCCGGCCGTCGTCGGCGAGTACGGAGACCGAGCGGTAGAGCGGCAGGAGCGCCGGCCAGTGGGCGGCGTCGGCGGCGTAGCGAAAGACCTCGTCAAGACTGCCCCGGATGGCGGCGTACTGCTCGATCTGCATCGTGCCTCCTTGCAGGCCCAGGCGGGCGCGTCGACGAGCGGAGAGACGGTGCGCTGATGGGTGGCGTTCCCCACCCGATCACGGGGCGCGCGCCCTTCGCCGTGCAAGATGCATGCCAGAAAGGGGGCCGGCAGCCCCTTCGTGTGCTGCCGGGGTGGCCCCGGTGTCACGCGGCCGATCGGTTCGCCGTCATGCGTCAAGCGTCATGCGTCATACGGGAGTGGAGCCGGAATCACGCGGCCGATCGTTTCGCCTGGCCGAGGATCTTCTCGTAGAGGTCGAGGTAGTCGGCGACCATCCGCTCGTGGCTGAAGGCGACCTCGACGTGCCGGCGGCAGGCGCGGCGGTCGATCTCTTCGACGCGCCGGACCGCTGCGACCATCTCGTCCACGTCGCGCACGACGAAGCCGGTTCGACCGTGGGCGACGATCTCGGGCACCGCGCCGTAGTCGAACGCGACGACCGGCGTGCCGCAGGCCATCGCTTCGATCATCACGAGGCCGAAGGGCTCCGGCCAGCGAATCGGGTTGAGCAGGCAGTCGGCACCGGCATAGAGCAGCCGTTTGGCTTCGGCGTCGGCTTCGCCGACGTAACGGACGTGTTGGCCGTCCACGTACGGCTCGACCCTGGAGTGGAAATACTCCGTATCGCCGTCGTCGACTTTTCCGGCGATGACGAGCGGCCGACCGAGTCGGCGGGCGGCGGCGATCGCCTCGTGCGTGCCCTTCTCCGGGCAGATCCGGTTCAGCGTGAGCAGGTAGCCCTGCCCGCGCGGCGAGAACGGGAAGCTCCGGTAGTCGATGCCGTGATGGACGAACCCGGCGAACCGGCTCCGCGGATCCTGCCGCAGCGTGGCCGGCAGATGGCAGTAGGCCGACCAACTGGTCGTGTTGTAGGAGCCGGGGTAGACGTCCCAGGCACGAGCGGCGTGCTCGTCGACGAGGTTGTGCAACGTGGTCAGCAGGGGTGTTCGGACCAGCGCGGCGACGATCATCGTCTCGACCCAGGCGTGGTTATGGATCAGGTCGAAGTCGGCCGCCTCCTCGAAGCAGGCAACCGCGTTGAGCAGGTGGTAGATGTGAACGTTTGGCCCCTTCAGCGCGCCGCCCAGGCCGGCGCAGCGCAGGTTCCTGGGAATGACGGACCGCAGCCGGGCCGCCGTCCGGGAATCGCCGCTGGCAAACAGCGTCACCCGGTGGCCTGCTCGGACGAGCCCGTCGGTCAGCAGGCTCACGATCAGCTCGGTGCCGCCATAGCCGACCGGCGGGACGGATTCGATCAACGGGGCGATCTGGGCAATGCGCATGGGCCTCTGATCCGCGCGATCGGGCATACGGGGGAAACGGTCTAGTGGCCGGCCACACGAATCTTGATGGATGCGGCCTGCCGATTTCATGCGTCATTACGTCAGCGTTCGACGGGCGCTACCTATCAATATTACCGTCGTGTTCCACCAGGACCGCGTCGCCCTCACTCCCGAAGGATGCCGGACGCGAGACCTCACCCCGGTCCCCCGGAGTGAGGTCTCACCGACTTAACAGGAGAACACTCAGGCGGTGGGGAACTCCTCCATCGGCGGCACCGAGCCGTACGCCTCGGTCTCGTATGGCTGGCCGATGCGCATCTTGGGGTGGGTCATCCCCATCGCGGTCCCGCCCGTGACGCTCTGGAAAAGGTCGCCGGTCGTCCGCTGGATCAAGTGCCGCGTCGCCCGGCCACTCCGGGGCGCGGTCAGCAATCCAACACCCAAACCGATCAGAAAGAAACGAGCCGCTGTCCCAACTTGACCGAACATTGTTACACCCCCGAACGCACTTCAGTTCGCTCAACTCCGGTCGTCAGCCCATTCCAGGCCCGGGCGAGCCGAAGTCCCCAAGCCCAACCCATCGAATGGAAGAACGGGTACACGACGTGCAACAGGAACGGGTCGAGCTTCGAACTGCGCTGTCTGATGATCACCAAGCCCCCTCCTACACACCGTTGGCAGGACGAGAAGGGGAGCAGCCGGCCGCCCTGGCAAAACGACCGTTCGGCGGAGGCTGAGGGCTCACCCGAGTTCGCTGCCGTCGGGTTCATAAGCAAGAAGCATGCCCCTCGTAGAGCGGGGGTCGGGGGCCAGGGGGCAG
>JACQGW010000049.1 GCA_016199325.1 Chloroflexota bacterium | reverse complement strand
GCCGGCCGCCCGCAGATCGCCGAGCGTCTGGAGGATCTCCGGCCAGGTCTCGCCGACGCCGAGCATCAGGCCGGACTTGGTCAGAACCGACGGCTCCAGGGCTTTCGATCGACGGAGAACGAAGATCGACCGGTCGTACTGGGCTTTGGCGCGGACCTTCCGCTGGAGCCGGGCGACCGTCTCGACGTTGTGGTTCAGGATGTCCGGACGCGCGGCAAGGACGGTCGCCAGCGCGGCGTCATCGCCCTTGAAATCGGGGATGAGCACCTCGACGCTGCACGTGGGGAGGTGCTGCCGGATCGCCCGGATCGTCTCCGCGAAGATGCGGGCGCCCCCGTCGGGCAGATCGTCGCGGGCGACCGAGGTGACGACGGCGTGGCGCAGGCCGAGGTTGCGGACCGCCTCGCCGACCCGTTCCGGCTCGTCCTCGTCCAGCCCGTCCGGCCGGCCCGTTTCGACGGCGCAGAACCGGCAGGCTCGCGTGCAGACCCTGCCGAGGATCATGAACGTAGCCGTCCGGTGCTCCCAGCACTCGCCCATGTTTGGACAGTGGGCCTCCTCGCAGACCGTGTGGAGGCCAAGGCCCCGCATCAGCCCCTTGAGGTCCAAATAGTTCTGCCCCTGGGACCAGCGCACCCGGATCCAACCGGGCCGCGCCGACCCGGACGATTGGGACCGCCCGTCGACGATCGGCAACTTGGTGGTTGTCATTGACGATCTTCCTTGCATCTTGACATGCCCCCGCAATTGTACTGTAATGGGCTGCACCTGGTCGCGTCAAGCGGGATGACGCAAGAATACTGCACTGGAGGGCAGCTATGGCGAACGGGTACATGGGACGGAACCTCTGGGTTGACCTGACGAGTGGCGCCATTCAGACAGAACCCCTCGACGACGGCCTGGCCCGCGCGTTCGTCGGGGGCTACGGCATCGGAGCCAGAGTGCTCTACGATAGGCTGCGCCCCGGCGTCGATCCCCTCGGACCGGAGAACATCCTCGGCTTCCTGACCGGGCCGCTGACCGGTACGCCCGCCATCGAGGGCAACCGCTCGGTCGTCGTCTGCAAATCGCCCCTTACCGGCACCTGGGGCGACGCCAACTGTGGCGGCACCTTCGGCCCCCATCTCAAGTTCGCGGGCTACGACGCCATCTTCTTCACCGGCCAGGCGGAACGTCCCGTCTATCTCTCCATCGAGGACGGGCAGGCCAGGCTCCGGGACGCCGCCGACCTCTGGGGCCTCGATACCGCCGAGACCGAGCGGCGGCTCAAGCAGCGCCACGGGCGGGGCACCGAGGTCGCCAGCATCGGCCCGTCCGGCGAGACGCTCAGCCTGATCGCCTGCATCATCAACGACGAGGGCCGTGCCTGGGGGCGATCGGGCGTTGGCGCCGTCATGGGCTCGAAGCATCTCAAAGCCATCGCCGTGAAGGGCACGCAGAAGGTTCCCGTCGCCGACCTCGGGAGGGCCGAGCAGCTCCGGCGGTCGTACATGAAGCAGCACACCGGCTTCTACGACATCTTGCGCAACTACGGCACCGTCGGCATTCTCGGCGATTCCTCCTGGAACGGCGACTCGCCGGTCAAGAACTGGTTCGGCGCCGGCACGGTGGACTTCCCGACGGGCAAGGAGCAGTTCAAGGACGACCTCCTCATCAAGACCTATCAGGACAAGAAGTACGGCTGCTGGCGCTGCACGATGTCCTGCGGCGGCCACATGTCCGTCAAGGAGGCGGGGCCGTATCAGGGCGTGCGGGACCACAAGAGCGAGTACGAGACCGCCTGCGCCTTCGGCACCCTGTTGCTGAACGATAGCTTCGCCAGCACCATCAAGTCCAACCAGATCTGCAACCGCTACGGGCTGGACACGATCTCGGCGGGCGGCGCCATCGCCTTCGCCATGGATTGCTACGAGCGCGGGATTCTGACGAAGGCCGACACCGACGGGATCGAGCTGACCTGGGGGAACCACCAGGCCATCAACGCCATGCTGGAGAAGATCGCCCGCCGCGAGGGGTTCGGCGACGTTCTGGCCGACGGTGTCAAGCGGGCGGCGGAGCGGATCGGCCGCGGTAGCGAGGTCTGCGCCATCCACGTCCAGGGCCAGGAGGTCCCGATGCACGACCCGCGCTTCACGCCGGGCCTTGCCATCACCTACCAGCTCGACGCGACGCCAGGCCGCCATACCCAGGGCGGTGAGCTCATCCCCTGGCCCGACATGCCGGACGTTCCGGAGAAGCACGACTACGGCGCCAAGGGCGAGTTCACGAAGAAGCTCGTCTGCGCCGTCCACTTCGTCAACGCCGCCGGCGCGTGCCTCTTCGGGTATCTCTCCTATCCCATCTCGACCTGGCCCGATTTCATGACGGCGGTGACCGGGCGGACCTGGGCGCTGGACGATGCCCTCCAGGCGGGGGAGCGCATCGCCATCATTCGCCACGCCTTCAACCTGCGCGAGGGGCTGAACCCGCTGCGCTTCCAGATGCCGGGTATCGCCGTCGGCAATCCCCCGCTCACCCAGGGCAACGTCCGGGGCGTGACGGTGGACACCGCGCGGCAGAACGCCGACTACCTGAAGGCGATGGACTGGGACCCGGCGACGACGGTTCCCAGCCGCCGCAAGCTGGAGGAGCTCGGCCTCCAGTCTCTGCTCGACGACCTGGCCGCTGTGTCGGCGTAGGGGGGCGGGGCCAGGGGTCAGGGGGCGGGGGTCGGAGGGTAGCAGTGCATCTGGGAAGTCATGTGTCGCTGCTGCTGCTCCTCCCCCGTCATGCTGAGGCGTAGCGAAGCATCTCCCGGCCGCCGCTGGTTCGAGCCGGGGAGATGCTTCGCTACGCCTCAGCATGACGATTGTTCACCGAGCCCGGTTCCATCGACCCGTGCGAAGGGGCGAGCCTGCGGCGGATCGTGGGCGCGAGGCGGCGGAGCACGAAGAAGCCGACCGCCGCGAGCGGCAAGAGCCACCACAGGAAGACCACCGCGCTGACCAGTTTCGTGGCAACGCGGACGATGAAGCGGAGCGATGACTCCCAGGCCGCACGGATGCTGGCCAGGATGTCGGGACCGTCCGATGCAGCGGGAATGCCCGAGAGCGCGGCCTCTTGCTCCGCGGTCAAGGTCGGGAGGGTGATCCCGAGCTGATTGGCGCGCTCCTGAATGGCCTTGAGCTCGCCGGTCCGACGGCTCACCTCCAGAATGGCCTTGCTGAGATCTTTCGGGTCCACGCCCGGCACGCCGGCGCGCAGTGCTCTGGTGAGCTCGGTCTGCTGATACTCGGCGCGGCGGAGCGCCACTCTGGCCTCGATGTGCTGCTGCGGGAGGGTGTCGGTCCCCTGGGGCGCGGCGGGGGCATCCTCCGATCTTGGCAGCGCCATCCTGGCGAGCTCGGCTTTCCGCTCCAGGTCGTCCAGCCGCGCCTTTCGGCGGGAGACCTCCAGCACCGTTTCGCCCATCCGATCGCGAATGCCGGCCTCTTCTTCCGGCGTGCGCGAGCGCCGGAGCTGCGCGTCGAGGCTGGCGAGGGCGCTGTTCGCTCGACGCAGGGCCGCCCGCTCTGAGACGTAGTCGCGCTCGATGGCTGCCGCGGCGGCCAGCGCCTTGACGGTGATGGTGGCGAACTCAGAGAGGCGGTCGAGCGCGGTCGCGCGGCCCTTCAGCCGGTCGATTTGCAGCTTCACCTGAGCGGCCTGCTGCTGAACCCGCAGGACCTCGTCGACGGTGGTGGCGCGCTTCTGGATTTCGAGAAGCTGGGCATGGGTCGCCTCGAGCGAGGCGAGCTGGGTCTGGACGTCGTTGTACTCCTCGGTGACGTCCTGCGTCGTGGCTTTTTCGCCACGTACCTCCAGGGCCAGACCGCGCAGGCCGCTCATCGCGGCTTCGTATCGCTCCGGCGGGATCTTGAGACGGACGATGGTCGTGGGGATGCCGGCCTCCTCTCGCGTTTCAACGCCGGCGACGTAGCCGCCGTGCCCGAGGGCGATCCTGGCAGCAGCGCTGGGAAACGAGCCGGCGTCTTCGACGAGCATCGTGATGTCGGTCGTGTAGATGATCTTCCGGCCGAGGTTCTGGTTGATCAGCAGCTCCGTGCTGCCGGGCGCGTCGGTCGCCGAGACGCGTGACTGCGCCGGAGCCGGGACCAGCGCCTCAGCCGCCCGCGGGGCGGCCGCCGCAGCCGCTCCAGCAGCAGCGGGCTTCGTCGGGGCTGCGGCCGGAGCCGTAGTTGGCGCCGGAGCCGACGTCGGCGCTGGTGTCGCGAGCCTGGCCGCAGCGGTGGCCGGCGCCGGCGCCGCGGGCGATGCGGTGTTGGGCGCGACCGGAGCGGAGACCGGGCTGGGGGCTGGGGACGCACAGGCGACGAGGACGAGGACGATCAGGCCAGGAAGGAGGAGAACCCAACGCGAGATCACGGCGTCACCTCCAACAATGAGGAGCAACACTCCTCGGATACTCTGATGACGCCGTGTGGTCGGGAAAAGTTCCAGGGTATCACTGAACCGGCACGTGCGTCTTGCCATCCCTGGCAACCCCGATCCGCCGAGCGAGAATTGCAGAACATCGTGTGGTAGTGTACGCTATGTGTACACAAGCCGCAGGAGGCAAGCCATGGCAGGCCGGCTGATTCGGGTGGGCGTGCGGGAGTTCCGTGAGGACCTGGCCGAGTATCTGGACTCGCCGGTCCCGATTGCGGTTACCCGGCACGGCCAGACGGTGGGCTACTACGTTCCGGCCCATAGACGGGCGGACGAGCAGGAGATGCTGGCGCTCAGGCAGGCGGTAGAGCAGCTCCAGGCACTGCTGGCCGAGGACGGGGTCGGCGAAGACGAGGCTGTCCATGCGTTTCGAGTCAGAAAGGAGCTATGGACGATGCGCAGCGATGGCAGGCCGACCATCGAGGGCCTGCGAGCACGGCGTGAGGAGATCCTCCGGATCGCCGCCGGGCACGGCGCGCACGACGTCCGGGTGTTCGGCTCCGTCGCCCGCGGCGACGCGGGGCCTGGGAGCGACATCGACTTCCTCGTCGACCTCGAGCCAGGGCGCACCCTGTTCGATCTGAGTGAGCTCATCCTTGACCTGCAAGAGGCGCTGGGCCGGAAGGTCGACGTCGTCGAGATCGCCTACCCTTCGCCGGTTGCCGACCGGATCAAGGCAGAGGCGATTCCACTATGAGGGATACGGAGCGAGATGAGGCATTGCTCCGCTACATTCAGGAGAGCATCGGCCTGATCGAGCAGTACACCCGGGGCGACCGGGTTGCTTTCCTGGGAGAGCCTATCGTCCAGGATGCCGTGCTGCGTCGGCTCGAAACCCTCGCCGACGCAAGGTCATCATCGACGAGGAACTGGGCCGCTCCTCCCGCACCTGCCGGATCAGCTCGGCCGTCGAGATGCCCAGTTGCGGCATGGTCGCTCGTCGCCGGAGGATCCTGGCGACCAGTTTGCGCCGACGTTCAATCTCCGCGGGCGGGACGGGCTTCCGGATCTCCGCGATGACGGCGGTAAGCTCCTCCTCAAGTGTTGGCTCGCCTGATGCTGCGGTCCTCATCGGGTCGGCCTTTCGAGTTCCATCGGTTTACCTCTCCGAACAGCGGCGATGATCGTCTACGCCGACACGAGCGCCCTGGCGAAGCTGCTCCTACAGGAGGGTAGTGTCCCTCAACTGCCTTGATGAGATAGGCCGATCGAGCCATTGTGCTGTATCCTCGGCTGACCCTTGACTTCTTGTAACGCATTGCGTTACAATGATTCTATCTTACTGAGGGGGTATGTATCGAAGAGCACGGCCAATCCATCATCGTCGTCAACCAGCTGCGCTGGGACCCGAGCAAGGTCGCCCATATTGCCCGCCACGGGATCACCCCAGACGAGGTGGAGGAGGTCTGTCACGGTGACTTTCTCGTCCGTCAGGGATACAGTGGACGGCTTATCCTGATCGGACCAACGAAAGCGCGACGGATGCTCGCCGTGATTCTTGCTCCCACAGAGGAAGCGGACGCTTACCGGCCGGTCACGTCCTATCCGGCCAGCCGGAAGTTCCGCCGCATCTACCGTCAGGCGAGAGGAGGTGAAGACCTATGACTGCAAGAGGGCGAATAATGAAGAAACCGCCGATCCCGCACTTCAAGAGTGACCAGGAAGAGGCGGAGTTTTGGGACAGCCACGACCCCGCAGAATATTGGGATGAGTTCAACCCGGTGCGCGTTCGCTTCGCACCGAATCTGTCGGAAGGCATCACCGTGCGCTTTGATCCGACTACCCTTGCCAAACTGCGGCAGAAGGCCCACGAGCAGGGGGTAGGTCCAACCACTCTGGTGCGGATGTGGATCTTAGAGCATCTGCGGCAGCATGAGGACCGCAGTGCCTGAGGCGGCAGCCACCAAGGGTGGTGACCGAGACGATGACGAGAATTGAACGGCGCAAGGCAGCCATCAAGCCGATTCCGCCTTTTGAAACCGTCGAGGAAGAGGCGGAGTTTTGGGACAGCCACTCAGCGGTCGATGAGATCGACGAGGGAACGCTCGTCGGGTTTCATCATGCCCGCAAGAGTGACCGACACGTCCGGGCACTGTGGGCCGGCGAAGCTTAACACGGCGAGATCGGGTCGTGCTCGCGCTGGAGCGCCTTTGGGACGGGGTATCCGAGATCGCCGTCGATGGCCCGTTGATCTGCCACGCCGGAGATCTGGCCGAGCGGCCGAGTCTCCGTGCCTACGACGCGGTGCATCTGGCTGCGCTTCGGCAGTTCGGGGAGCCGGGTGACGTCACCTTCGTCTGTTGGGGTGCCGACCTGCGGCGGGCCGCCCAGACGTTCGGCTACGCGCTCATCCCCGCGTAGCGTACGGTTGGTCATCGGCTGACGTCCCAATGGACTCGTCGTTCCATGGGATACCTCCTCCCGACGCGAATGCGCGTCTCCCTCTTGACGAACGCCTGGTTCCAGGCTATAATCTCGAAAACAACCGGCCGGCTTGCCGCCGGCCAGCCCTCTACCTGAACACAATTTGGCTGCGATAGGCACGTCGAACCGAAGGGTCCGGCTCGGCCAGCAGCCGTGACGGAAAGCGGCCAGCCGTCGGCACCAGGGCTGCCGACGGCTCACTCCTGACGACCAGCCGCTCGAAACCAGTTACCGGTCAGCCATCAGCGTCGACGTTCCTGACGGCTGACTGCCGACCGCTCGCTACGGAGGGAACCGATGGAAGGTTTCGCCCGTTCCACCTCTTTTCGGGGGGGGGGGGGGGGC
>JACQGW010000055.1 GCA_016199325.1 Chloroflexota bacterium | reverse complement strand
TCCATCAAGACCACTGTGGTGGACCACTAGCCGCGCTTGGCCTCTGTCGGAATCTCGAAGGCGGTGACGGCCCAGGCGCCGGCGATCTCGACCAGCGTCACGACCGCCTTGGACTCGACGAAGGCACCACCGGTGTCGCCCGAACGCACCGAGTAGAGTGCGTCGAACGACCGAATCTTGTTGATGCCCTTAGCCTTGTCCTCGGCCGACGGTTCTCTGGTCTCTTTGGGCTCGATGCGCAGATCTCGCACGTCGAAGGCTTTCAGCTTCGGCATCATGTCGGTCAGGCGCTTCTCGGCCCCGGCGCGGTCGACCGACGCCTTGCCGCTGGTATCCAGCATCTTCATCGCCGCCGACACGTCGTGTTTGATGACGACGGCGTCGACGAATGACTTGGCGATCTCAGCCGAGTTGTCGCCGCCGCAGGCGGCCAGAAACACGGCGCTGCCGAGAACAAACACGAAGACGAAGGCCAGCCGTAGCACGCTCATCCTGCAACCCCCAATGATTGAGCACCAAGGTAGCGCCTGAACCCAGTCAGGGTGCAAGGCTATCATACGGCCCGCGCCTTGTCAACTCCTTCACAAAGAACGGACGCGTCCTTCATGCCCGCAGCACCTTCCCCGGCAGCGCGGCCGTCTGGTTGCCCCTCTCGACCACCCACTGCCCGTTGACGAACACGTGCTCGACGCCGCTGGGGTACCGCCCCGGATCGAAGAGGGTGTCGTTGGCGGCGATGGTTTCGGCGTTGAAGATGGCGACGTCTCCCCACATGCCCTCGCGCAGCAGCCCCCGGTCGGTGATTCCCAGCCGTTGAGCGGGAAAGGAGGTGAGCCGCCGAACGGCGTCCTCCAGCCGGAACCAGCCCCGGTCCCGCCCGAGCTCGCCGAGCAGGGTGGCGACCCACCCGTAGGATCGCGGATTCACCATCGGGCCGACCGGGCCGTAGGGTGCCACCCAACCGTCGGATTGGAACATGTAGAGCGGATGGGTGAGCGCCTGGCGCAGGATCTCGTCGTCCACGTAGTCCTCGACCGCCATGAAGATGCCGTCGGCGTCTTCCCCTTCGGCCAGCAGGATGTCCAGCACTGCGTCGTAGGGATCACATCCTCGCTCACCGGCGACCTGCTCCAGCGTCTTCCCGACTACCTCGGGCGACCGCTTCGCAAGCACCATCACCAGCTTGTCCCACTTGCCGGCCGCCAGCGCCTTCACCTGAGGATACCGGTACGCCTTGAACTGCTCGCGCATCGCCGGATCCCGCAGTCGCTCGACCAGCCGCGCCGTGCCGCCCTCAAAGGCCCAGGCCGGCAGCGCCTTCGACAACTGGGCAAACCCCCACCGGCTCGGCATCATGTCGCAGGTGATGTCGAACCCGCGCGCCCGAGCCTCATCGATCAGCCGCCAGACGGTCGCATCATCGCTGCGGGCCGCGCCGTAGCGGGACGTCAGGTGGGAGATCTGCATCGACGCGCCGGTCGCCTCGACCAGCGCCAGCATCTCCTTGACCGCCCGCACGTAGTGGAAGTCCCGGTTGCGGATGTGGGAGGTGACGAGCCGGCCGTGCTCGACCGCCACGCCGGCCAGCTCAACCATCTCGGCCAGGTCGGCGTTCAAGCTGGGCGCGTACTCCAGGCCGAACGACAGGCCGAAGGCGCCCTCCTCCAGCGATTGATGGACGAGGCGGCGCATATCCGCCAGCTCGGCTGCCGTAGGTGGACGGGCGTCGAAACGCATGGCGGCCGAGCGGATGAAGCAATGCCCGACCAGCGCCGCCACGTTGACGGCAGTACACCCGGCCTGAACGCGGTCGAGATACTCGCCGAAGGTGCGCCAGGTGATCGGCACCTCCGGCACGTAGCCATAAATGAATCGCCCGACCAGCTCGGGCTCACGGATAGGCGCGGCGCTCAGCCCGCAGTTGCCGACGACGAGGGTGGTGACGCCCTGACGGACGGCGCAGTCGGCCGACGGATTGGCCAGCAGCGTAAAGTCGGAGTGATTGTGAACGTCGACGAAGCCGGGGGTGACGACCAGCCCGGTCGCGTCGACGGTTTGCGCCGCCGCCGTCCCCGCCAGCTTACCGATGGCCGCGATCTTCCCGTTCCGAATCCCCACGTCGGCCGGAAACCAGGGGCTGCCGGTGCCGTCGACAACCCGCCCATTCACGATCAGACAGTCAAACATTGCCGCTCCTCGTTATCTGGGAAACGACGACTGACATCGAGACAACCAGAAACCAGAAACGAGAAACCTGAAACCCCGCCTTTGCGTCCTCTGCGCCTCTGCGGTTCGTACTGTTCGGTGTGCTTACCCCTTTTGCAGCAACAGGTTCCCAAATCGGTCCACTTCGGCGAAGAAGCCGGGGTGGATCACCGTCGTCGAATCCATCTCCTCGACGATGGCCGGGCCGGCCAGTCGAGCCCCGCGCGCCAGGTGGTATCGATCGTAGATCGGGCACGACACGTAGCCCGCCGCTTCGGCGAAGTAGACTTTCCGATGCTCCTTAAGCGCGTCCGCCGGCTGCGCCCCGTTCGGCGAGAGCTCCCGCAGCCGCGGCTTGGCGATCGAGCCTACCGCCGTCAGCCGCAGGTTCACGAACTCCGTCGGCTCTTCCGGCGCCGCCCGCCCATAGGCCCGGTCGTGCTCGACGTGGAACCGCTCGACGATCTGGTTGATGTGCGCGCGCGTCAGCTCGCCGCCGGGCACCGGCACCGTCAGCTCGTACGACTGGCCCACGTACCGCATGTCCACCTGCCGGACGAACTCCATCTCGTCGGCCGGCACCCGCTCCCGCGCGAGCATCGCCGCCCCTTCCTGCTCCTGCTTCCGGTAGATGCCGTTGATCTCCGCCAGGTCCAGCCGATCCGTCCGCACGATCCGGGTGATCGAGTAGTCGTGCTTGAGATCGGTCACCAGCAACCCCATCGCGCTCGTGATCCCCGGACTCATCGGAATGACCGTCACCGGCACGAACATCTCCTCCGCCAGCCGGTTGGCGTGGGCCGGTCCAGCCCCGCCGAACGCCACTAGCACGAACTCCCGCGGGTCGTACCCCCGCTGAATCGAGACGATCCGGAGGGCGTTCGTCATCGCCGCATTGGCGATCTCGATGATGCCGTGGGCCGCCGTCGTCACATCCAGCCCCAGCGGTTTGGCGCAGCGCTCTTCGATGGCCCGCCGGGCCGCCTCGACGTCCAGCTCGATCTCGCCGCCCAGGAAGTACCGCGGGTTCAGCCGCCCGAGGGCGAGGTTGGCGTCGGTCACCGTCGGCTCGGTGCCGCCCCGGTTGTAGCAGACCGGGCCGGGGTCCGCCCCCGCCGACTGCGGCCCGACCCGCAGGATGCCGCCCGGATCGACCCAGGCGATGGACCCGCCGCCCGCGCCGATCTCGACCAGGTCGATGACCGGCGTCCGAATGGGATAGCCGCCGAATCGGGCCTGGCCCACGCCCCCCGTGTGGGCGATATTGCCGACCTCGTATTCCTTCGTCACGCGCGGCTGGCCGTTCTGGACCATCCCCGCCTTGGCCGTCGTGCCGCCCATGTCCAGCGAGAGGACGTCCCGGTAGCCGAGCGCGCTGCCGAGGTAGGTCGCGGCGATGACGCCGGCCGCCGGGCCCGACTCGACCATGTAGACCGGCTTTTCCGTCGCCGTCTCGAACGTGAGGACGCCGCCGCTCGACTGCATCACTAGCAGCTCGGCCGTCAGCCCCCGGTCCCGCAGCCGGTGCTCGATGCTGTCGAGGTAGCGCCCGACGACCGGCCGGACCAGCGCGTTGATCGCCGTCGTCGACGCCCGGAAGTACTCGCGGAACTCCGGACAGACGACACAGGAGAGGGAGATACTCGCCTCAGGGTACTCCTGCCGGAGGATGTCGCCGACCCGTTGCTCGTGCGCCGGGTAGAGGTAGGAGTGGAGGAAGCAGACGGCAACCGAGATCACGCCGTACTTGCGCATGACGGCGATGGCCTTGTAGATGTCCTCCTCGTGCAGCGGCACCTGCACCTCGCCGCGGGCGTTGACCCGCTCGCGCACCTCCAGGCAGAGATTCCGGGGAATGAGCGGCTTGGGCTTCTCGAACTGCGCATCGTAGAGGAGCGGCCGGATCTGCCGCTGGATCTCCATCAGGTCGCCAAACCCGGCGGTGAAGATCATCGCGGCCCTGGCGCCCTTGCCCTCGATGATGGCGTTCGTCGCCACCGTCGTGCCGTGGACGACGTAGGTGATCTCCTCGGGGGACAGGCTGGCCTGGCGAAGCATGCGCTCGGTCGCCTCCAGGAAGCCGACGGAGGGGTCCCTGGGCGTCGAGGACACCTTGCCGATCCGGATGTCCCCGGTTGCCTCGTCGATGAGCATGGCATCGGTGAAGGTCCCGCCGATGTCCACGCCGAGTCGGAACTTGCGTTGCGTCGTCACAGCGTATCTCCGTTTATGGTTTGTGGTCTATGGTCCGTGGTCCGCGGTTCGTGGCTGCCGGTTGCCGGCCGGCAGCTCACAACCGCCGTTGGCTGACCGCTGACAGCTAATAGCTGATCGCTCGACTGCCAAAGAAGATCTCGTCCCGGTTGGGCACTTCTTCGGGCTGGTGAACGGCCCGGTAGGTCGCTGTCGCAGCCTCGTCGACCGTTTCCGTATTGGGGTCGACGACGACGCCGTAGCAGCGCTTTGCCCGCTCGACGCTGACCTTCCGCTCGACGACGTCCCGCAGCACCCGCTGGGGATCCCGCTCGAACGGGTGCCCGAAGCCGCCGCCGCCGCAACTCTGAACCGAGATGACGTCCTCCTCCCGGGCGATGAAGGTCGTCTTCGACCCGGTTGGAATAACCTGGCCATCCCGGATGATGCAGTACTTCGCCAGCCGTGCCGACATGCCGCCGAAGAGCCCCCAGGGCTTGATCTTCCGCCGGTCGGCCAGGAAGGTGAACGAGGGCTCGTGGTCGAGAAACCGGTAGTCGCGGCGCAGGCCGAGGCCGCCGCGGAACTTGCCGGGGCCCTCGGAGTCGTTGACGAGGTTGTAGCGGACGATCTCGACCGGGTAGTTGAGCTCGGTCTCCTCGATGGGCGCGTTCTGCGTATTCTGGAGATGCACCTGGACGGCGTCGGGCCCGTCGGAGGCGTGGCGGCCGCCGTAACCGCCGGCGATGGTTTCCATGAAGGTGTAGTACTCACCCGTTACCGGGTGGAGGCCGCCGAAGCCGGTGTGGCAGATCATCGCCTTGGTGCCCGCCACCACTTTGTGCGGCAGGGCCGGCGCCATCGCCTTGAAGATCATATCGGTCACCCGGACGATGTTCTCCAGCCCGCCGACACAGGCCGCCGGCCGCCGGGCATTCAGACAGCAGCCCTCGGGCACGACGATCTCATAGGGGCGGTAGAAGCCCTGATTCATCGGGATGTCAGGGTCCATCAGGCACTTGAGGACGTACAGGCAGCCCATCGTCGTCATGACTTTGTTCGAGTTCATCGGGCCGCGTCGCTGGGGGTCGGTGCCGGTGAAGTCGAAGACGATCCGCCCGCCGCGGATGGTGATCTTCACCTGGAACCGGTACGACTGGTCGTCGATGCCGTCGTCGTCCATGAACGCCTCGGCCTCGTAGACGCCCTCCGGTAGCTTGGCAACCTCGGCCCGCGCGCGCCGCTCGCCGTAGGCGATCAGCTCGTCGATGTAGAAC
>JACQGW010000054.1 GCA_016199325.1 Chloroflexota bacterium | reverse complement strand
CTTGGCGATCTTGGCGTCCTGGCGGTTCGTTGTCTCTCGGAGCCGCTTCAGACCTTGAACCCGTCCCGTTGTGACGCCTGTGCTTGTTCGGGTAAGATACGTGCGACCATCTTGCGCGAGGTCAGGACGAGCATGGGACACGGCGAGTTTGCGCTCCTGCGGGACGGCGGTCAGGTGCTCATCCGCGAGATCGAGCCGGTCGACCGGCCGGCGGTTGCGGCGCTGTTCGGGCGGGTCTCGCCGGAGAGCTGGCAGTTCCGCTTCCACTCGGCCGGCGTGCGCGTCGACGCCGACACCATCGACCGGGCGACGTCGGGCCACTCGCTTGTCGCCGATCTCGACGGGCGGATCGTCGGTCTGGCCTCGTACTACCGTCTGCGCGACCCCAGGCGCGCCGAGATGGCCATCATCGTCGAGGACGCCGAGCATGGGCGCGGCATCGGGACGGTTCTGTTCGAGCGGCTCTCCCGGGACGCTCGCAGCGAGGGGATCCGGCGCCTGCTGGCGCTGGTCCTTTCGTCGAATATCGCCATGCTCCACCTGCTCCGGGACCTCGGCTTCCAGACCAGGCGGCGGTTCGGCGGGGACACCGTCGAGGTCGACGTCGACCAGCGACCGGATCCGAGCTACGTGGCGACCGCCGACGCCCGCATGCACGTTGCCGCCGTCGCCTCGCTGGAGCCGATCTTTCGACCCCGAGCCGTCGCCGTCGTCGGCGCCTCGCGCCGCCGGGGCACCATCGGACACGAGCTCTTTCGCAATCTTCTGGCCGGCGGCTTCGACGGCGCCATCTATCCGGTGAACCCGGCCGCGCGCGCTGTCGCCGGCGTGCGGGCCTACCCGACCATTGCCGCTATTCCCGAGCCGGTCGACCTGGCCGTGATCGCCGTGCCGGCCGCCGCCGTGCTCGACGTCGTGCGCGAGTGCCTCGACGCCGGCGTGCGCGGGCTCGTCGTCATCTCGGCCGGCTTTGCCGAGATCGGCGACGAGGGGCGGCGGCGCCAGGACGAGCTGCTCCGGCTCTGCCGCACCCGCGGTGCTCGGCTGGTTGGCCCGAACTGCATGGGCATCCTCATCAACGGACCGATGGGGACGCTCAACACGACGTTTGCGCCGAGCCTGCCGCCGCCCGGCCAGGTCGCGGTCATCTCGCAGTCGGGCGCGCTGGGCATCGCCATCCTCGAAGAGGCCCGCCGGCTCGGGATCGGCATCTCGGCGTTCTTCTCCGTCGGCAACAAGGCCGACCTCTCCTCCAACGACCTGATCGAGCGTCTGGAGGAGGACGAAGCGACGCGCGTCATCCTGCTCTACCTGGAGTCGTTCGGCAATCCGCGGCGGTTCGCCCGGGTCACTCGCCGCGTCGGCGCCGGCAAGCCCATCGTGGCGGTCAAGGGCGGCCGTAGCCAGGCCGGCCAGCGTGCGGCGGCTTCGCACACCGCCGCCCTCGCCGGCTCGGACGTCGCCGTCGACGCGCTGTTCAGGCAGTCCGGCGTCATCCGGTGCGACACGCTCGGGGAGCTGCTGGACGTTGCGATGCTGCAGGCGCACCAGCCGGCGCCGGCCGGCAACCGCGCTGCCATTCTCACCAACGCCGGCGGCCTGGGTATCCTCTGTGCCGACGCCTGCGAGGCCCACGGCTTGCAGGTGCCGCCGCTGTCGGAGCCGACCCAGACTGCCCTGCGGGCGATCCTGCCGGCAGAGGCGGCCGTCGCCAATCCGGTTGACATGCTGGCGTCGGCCCCGGCAGCCAGCTACGGCGAGGCGCTCCGCCACCTGCTGGCCGACCCGGCCGTCGACGCCGTGATCGTGCTCTTCATCCCGCCGCTGGTCACCGCCGCGGCCGACGTCGCCGCCGCGGTCGCCGCCGCCTGCGACCCGCCGCCCGCAAAACCGGTGCTCGCCTGTTTTGCCGGAATACAGAGCACTCCCCTGGCGCTCCGCGGGGCCACCTTCATCCCGTCGTACACCTTCCCCGAGGATGCGGCCAGGGCGCTCGGCCATGCCGCCACCTACGGCGCCTGGCTCCGCCGACCGGCCGGTCAGATCCCCGTCCTCGCCGGGGTCGACGCCGAGGCGGCCCGATCGGTGGTCGCTCGTGCGCTGGAGCGAGAGGAGCAGCCGTGGCTGCTGCCGGACGAAGTGAGCGCCGTCCTGGGCGCCTACGGCATTCCGGCGGCCAAAGGGGTGATTGTCCACTCGCCGGAAGAGGCGGCCGCGGCGAGTCGGCGGTTTGGGACACCGGTGGCCGTCAAGCTGATCTCCCGATCGGTGCTCCACAAGACCGACGTCGGCGGCGTCCGTCTGGGCATCCGAACTCCCGAGGGGGCGGCAGACGCCTACCGGTCGATTGCCGAGACGCTGGCGGCCCGCGGCCTGGCCGACGCGATGGAGGGCGCGCTGGTGCAGCCGATGGTCATCGGCGGCGTCGAGTGCCTGGTGGGCGTCGTCACCGATCCCATCTTCGGCCCGCTGATCGCCTTCGGGATGGGCGGCGTGATGACCGAGGTGATCCGGGACGTCGCCTTCCGGATCTCCCCGCTGACCGATCTCGACGCCGACGAGCTCATCGCCAGCGTCAGAGCCGTCAAGCTCCTCGACGGCTTCCGCGGCGGCCCGCCCGCCGACATCCCCGCGCTGCGTGACCTCCTCCTGCGCGTCTCGCAACTGGTCGAGGACGTGGCCGAGGTAGCCGAGCTGGACCTGAACCCGGTCATCGTCCAACAGGTCGGCCGCGGCGCCGTCGCGCTCGACGCCCGCCTGCGGCTCCGGCGCTTGCCGTAGAGGGGCTCAAAGTTCAAAGTTGGTGGTGCATCCTGCACGCCACGTACTGATCGTGGCCGCTCCCCCCGTCTGTCATGCTGAGCCGCAGCGAAGCATCTCCCCGCCCCGCATGGGCAGCGTCCGGGAGATGCTTCGCTGCGGCTCAGCATGACACAATGCACGGGCGAGCCAATCGGAAGCGGACTTGTCGGATCCGCCCGTTTGGGTTCCAATCTCAGCGTACGTCTCCCAACCTTGAACCTCGTCCCTTGTACCAATCGTTTACGTACTGTCACGGGCCGTGCAACCTGGAGAAGCTATCCTGTTCGTGAAAGGAGGTCAGCGCCATGTTTGCCACCATCCTGGTCCCGCTGGACGGCTCGTCGCTGGCCGAGCGCGCCCTCCCGTACGCCGTGCCGCTCGCCCGAGCGATGGGCGGCCACCTGGTGCTGGTCCGGGCCGTCGCCGCGCACACCTTCCCGGGAACGGATCCGACCGAGGCGCAGGTCGCCCTGACGCAGCAGGCGGAGTCCGATCTCACGGCCGTTGCCGAGAGGGTGCGCGCCGACGGCGTCGAGGCCGAGTCGGTCGTGTACTACGACGACCCGGTATCCGCCATCCTGGACGCCGCCCGCCGCCGGGAGGCGAAGCTGATTGTTATGTCGACCCACGGCCGGAGCGGCCTGGGGCGCTGGATCTACGGTAGCGTCGCCGACCAGGTCCTGCGGCGGGCCGAGGCGCCGGTGCTCCTGATGCCGGCCACCGCCGATCGGCGCTGGAGCGGCGGCGCCCGGCGCATCCTCGTGCCGCTCGACGGCTCCGACCTCGCCGAAGAGGCGCTGATTCTGGCCGCGGAGCTCGCCAGAGGTCTCGCCGCTGAGCTGTATCTGCTCCAGGTCGTCGAGCCGCCAACGTCCGCGTACGCCGAGGGGTACGCGTTCACCGAGTTCGACCCCGAGCCCGAGCTGGTCGGTGCCAGGCGCTACCTGGAGGGGTGCGCCGTGGGGCTCCGCGCCGCCGGAAGGAACGTCACCGTGCAGAGCGTGCTTGGCCAGCCGGCGCAGGCCGTCGCGACCATCGCTCGTGAGCAGAGCGCCGACCTGATCGTGATGGCGACCCATGGACGCGGCGGGTTGGCCCGGCTGGTCATGGGCAGCGTCGCGACGGGGATTCTCCAGCGGTCGACCGTGCCGCTCCTGCTCGTCCGGCCTGCTGCACTCCATCGATCGGCGGCCGACTCCAGCGCCGCCGGCGGTCGCGTCGCCGGGCGCTGCTTCTTCTGCCATCGGCCGTACTATGGCGACCTGAGCGCGGTGTCGGCCGAGGAGCGCTGCCTGCGGTGTGGCTTCCACCTGCACTCGTGCGGCAACTGCCTGTACTTCGACACCATCGGCTGCGTGCTCCAGCGCCCCGAGGCCATCGACTCGGTGCCGGGCCAGCGCTGCCCGGCCTTCGCCTTCCGCTGGGAGAGGACGGCGCCGCCCGCGGAGACGCGCGCCTAGCCCGCGATCTTGACGTCCGCACGGCAAACGCATACGATGCTCCACGATGAGCACAGGAGCGTTGCACGAGTCGATGGCTTTCGATCCCATTAGCCTGGAGATCATCTGGAGCCGGTTGATCTCGATCGCCAACCAGGCGGCGGCAACCCTGCTCCGAACCTCGTTCTCCACCATCGTCCACACGTCGCGGGATTTCCGGTTCGTCCTGACGGACGCCAGGGGCGAGTCGTTCGCCCAGTCCGACGAGGGCGTGCCGATGTTCGTCACGACGTTCCCTGCCGGCATGAAGGAGATCCTGAAGGTCTTCCCATCGGAGCGGATCGAGCCGGGGGACGTCATCATCGTCAACGATCCCTGGCTGTCGTCCGGCCATTACCCCGACATCCACCTCGCGACGCCGGTGTTCCATCGAGGCAGGCTCGTCGGCTTCTCCGGCTCGGTCGTCCACATCTCCGACATCGGCGGGCGCTTTGGCCCCCACGACGCGACGGAGGTTTTCGAAGAGGGCCTCTGTCTGCCGATCATGAAGCTCTACAAGCGAGGCGTTCCCACCGACGAGATCTTCCAGATCCTGGCCGCCAACGTCCGGGCGCCGGACATGCAGATCGGCGACGTCCGCGCGATGGTCGCCGGCAATGAGGTCGGCGCCCGCCTCCTCGTCGAGCTCATGGAGGAGTACGGCCTCGACGACCTGACCGACATCTCAAGGGTCATTCAGGCACGGGTCGAACAGGTGATGCGCGACGCCATCCGTGCCATCCCGGACGGCGCCTACGACCACGAGACCTGGGTCGACGGCTTCCAGGAGGATATCCGCATCACATCGCGCATCACCGTGAAGGGCGACGAGCTGACCGTCGACTACACCGGCTCGTCGCCGCAGACGATGACCGCGTCCGTCAACTGTGTGCTCTACTGCACCGAGGCGTCCACGCTCTTCCCGCTGGAGGCGGTCCTGGCGCCACACGTGCCGACCAACGAGGGCGTGATCCGGCCGATCAGCATCATCGCACCGGAAGGCTCGATCCTGAACGCGACGAGGCCGGCGCCCGTCGACGTGCGGACGATGATCACCCACCTGCTGCCCGATCACATCATGGGCGCGCTGGCGCGCGTGATCCCGGACAAGGTTACGGCCGAGATGGGGACGCGCTGGATGCTGCTCGCCGACCGGGCGCCGAAGGACGGCAAGCGCGTCCTGACCAGCTTCTTCCAGGCCGGCGGGCTCGGCGCCGCTCACCATCGGGACGGCGCCTCCGGGAGGCTGTTCCCGATCACGGCCTGTCACACGCCGGTCGAGCTGTTCGAGCAGCAGACCAGGCTGCTGGTCTCAAAGAAGAGCCTGCGGGCCGGCTCCGGGGGCCCCGGCCGGTTCCGCGGCGGCTGCGGCCAGGAGATCGTGATCGAGAACCTCGACGAGACCCGCGTCGACTTCACCTTCTACCGGCCTCGCGTTCGGAACCCGGCGCAGGGCATCTTCGGCGGCAGGGCCGGCGAGCCCGGCGCCATCCTCCACAACGGCCAGCCGCTCCGCAAGGGGGTCCTCAGCCTGGAGCAGGGGGACGTGGCCGTGCTGCTGACACCCGCAGGCGGCGGATTCGGCGACCCGCAAACGCGCGACCTGGCCCGCGTCCTGGCCGACGTCGCCGACGGCTACGTCGGCGTCGAGCAGGCGCGGGATCAATACGGCGTCGTCGTGGACCCCGCCACGCTGAAGGTCAAGTCGGCAGAGGCTGATCCCAGGTCCGGGTGATTTCGAGCCTCTCCCAGAACGGACCCCCCTCGGTCCCCCCGTCGGCAGGGGGAAGCAGAACGGCTCCCTCCCCGCGGACGGGGAGGGCTGGGGTGGGGTTCCCGGATTGGCTCTCACTCGGCCACCCTCCCCGCCGTCATGCTGAGCCGCAGCGAAGCATCTCCCCGGGCCGAACGGGCACCACCCGGGGAGTTGCTTCGCTGGGGCTCAGCATGACGGCGGGGAGGGGGGCCGAGTGTGTGCCAATCCGGGAACCCCACCCCAGCCCTACCCGTCCGCGGG
>JACQGW010000046.1 GCA_016199325.1 Chloroflexota bacterium | reverse complement strand
GGGAGATGCTTCGCTGCGGCTCAGCATGACAATGCAGGGATCTCGCCCATCACTCATCACTCATCACTCGCCGGACGAGCCGCTCATACCGACGGCCGGTCGGGATCATGCGGATTCGCCGCTGGTGGTCGCCCAGGCGCTCGAACTGGATGAGCAACCGTTCGGTGGGCCATAGCTCGGCAGCGCGCTCGGGCCACTCGACCACCGTGAGGCCGGGGCCGTAGACGTACTCCTCCAGCCCGAGCGCCGCTGCCTCGTATGCACTGCCGATCCGATAGAGGTCGACGTGGTACAACGGCAGGCGGCCGGCGTACTCGTTGACGAGAGTGAACGTCGGGCTGGATGGAACGACGTCGACGCCGAGCCCGGCGGCGATTCCCTGGGCGAACAGGGTCTTGCCGGCCCCCAGCTCACCCTGCAACAGGTAGAGGTCGCGGGACTCGGCCAGCTCGCCAAGCATCCGGCCAAGCCGCTCGGTCTCAGCCGGACTGGCCGTCACCACCTCCCAGGTCGATTCCACTAGAAATGGACCCAGCCGCGCTGGCGCAGCGTGATCGGCTGCCCTCGATCGTCCACCACCCGGACGTGCCCGCTGCCCTCCTCGATCCGGCCGATGATCGTGAGCGGCGTCGCCATCGACCGCTGGGCCGCCCGAATGCGGGCCGGCGGCGCGGCGATCACCAGCTCGAAGTCCTCACCGCCGGTCAGGGCCAGCTCCTGCCAGACATCGGGATAGGTCGACCGGACGCGCGCGTCGACCGGCAGCCGCTCGACCTCGACGACAGCGTCCACGCTGCTCGCCCGGCAGAGCTTCTCGACGTCGGCGACGAGACCGTCGCTCACGTCCATGCCGCAGCGAACGCCGGCGCCGATCAACGCCCAGCCCTCGGCGAGCCGAGGCTCGGGCCGCAGGTGCGCGTTGCGCAGGAACGCCGTGACGTCCGGCGGGAGCTGCTGCCCGGCGAGCAGCATCCGGAGACCGGCGGCCGACGCGCCCAGCGTCCCGGTGACGGCGAGCGCCTGGCCGGGCGTAGCCGTCGAGCGCAGCAGCAGCGGCAACGCCTGCCCCCGCGACCGCCGAATGCCGACCCCGGTCAGCGCGATCGAGATGAAAACCTCCTTGGCCGACGAGATGTCGCCCCCGATCAGGGCGACGTCGAATCGGTCGGCAAGGTCGAGCATGCCGTCGTAGAGGCCGAAGACGGCGTCGGCCGCCGTTTGCGGCGGGACGCCGAGCGTAATGAGGGCGTAGTCCGGGCGGCCGCCCATCGCGGCGATGTCGCTGAGATTGACGGCCAGCGCCTTCCAGCCCACCTCCGGCCAGGTCGCCACCGACGACAGAAAGTCGATCCCCTCGACGAGCGCATCGGTCTTGGCCAGCTCGAGTTGGTCGCCACGCAGCCAGACGGCCGCGTCGTCGCCGATGCCGATCGCCAGCGCCGGAAAGCGCGCCGGCGGTTGGCGCTTCCGGATTCGAGCGGCGATCGCGTCGATCAGGCCGAACTCGCCCAGGTTGGCAACGGTCGTCACCGAGGCACTCCGGCGGATGATACTGTTGCCGGCGGCCGGTTGTCAAACCGCCCGGTCATTCCCAGGGCGGCCGGCACGCGTCGATCACCGAATGGATGGATCGCGGCTCCGTTGAGGAGGGGACGATCCGAACGACGGCGATGTCGAGTCCGGCCGACAGGCGCCGGAGGGCGGCGAGTGCACCGGCAGCGGCGCCGAAGTAGCCGACTCGGAGCAGCAGCTCGTCGGGCAATGCGCCGAGCACCTGCTCCTCGGGAGCTCCCGACTGGTGGAGCGCCAGCACCCGATCGAGCACGGCCTTGAAGCCCATCCGCTCGAAATGGAGACGGTAGTGGCTGCCGGGGGTGAGCGCGCCGGAGTAGTTCAGCGCCTGGCGAGCAAACGCCCGCCGAGCGGCGGCGACGTCGTCGTCGATGCAGACCCGGATGTACTCGCCGATCAGCACCTTCGAGGGATCGCGGCCGGCCCGCAGCGCCGCTTCCGCCACGCGCTCACGGGACCAGGCGACCCACTCGGCGGTGCACCAGTTCAGCAGGACGCCGTCGGCCAGCTCGCCGGCCAGGTGGAGCATCCGCGGCCCGAGCGCGGCCAGGTGGAGCGGCACCGGCAGCTTCGGCTCGGCGCCCAGGCGCACGCCTCGGATCTTCAGCACCGAGCCCTCGTAGGTCACGGTTTCGCCGTCGAGCAGCCGGCGCAGGACCGTCAGGTAGTCGCGCATCAGGGGAATGACGGGATAGACGGGTGTGCCGTACGCCGTCGCATGGCCTGCGGGTGAGCCGGAGCCGACGCCCAGGATAAAGGTCCCCTCGGTGAGATCGGCCGCCGTCAGCGCGCTCATGGCGATCGCCGTCGGCGTCCGCAGCAGGACCGGCACGACCGAGACGCCGGTGCCGATCGACCGCCGGTCGCGATTTCCCGGCAACGCGTCCTGAGCCGTCTGCCAGCGGTGGGCGCACGTCAGGAAGGCATCACGAACAGAGCCCTCGTTCGTCCAGAGGCTCGAATAGCCGGCCTTGACGGCCTGATAGATGAACGGCGCCTCCGCCGGCAACGGCATGTTCTCGGTGAGCGCGAGCCCGATCTGCACAGTCAACTCCCTTGACCAGATTTGAACCGCAGAGGCGCAGAGGACGCAGAGGGAGAACGCGGAGAGGACGTTCTGTTTTGGGATAGCACGACACGTCTGATGCCTTGTCTGAGCACGAGGACATTGAAGTTGATCAGCAGGCCCAGATGGTGACCGGTTGCTTTGAGGTAGGAGATGACCTGGGCCGTGTGAATGGGAGCCAACGCCTCGACAGCTTTCAGTTCGACGATCAGGTGGCCGCCGACCAGGAGGTCGAGCCGTCCTTCGCCGACGGCGTGGCCTTTGTAGCTCACGTCCATGGCAACCTGGCGAACGAACGGCACGCCTCGCAACTGGAGCTCAACACAAATCGCTTCTTCGTAGACTGACTCCAGATACCCGGGTCCCAGAACACGATGCACCTCGATAGCTGCGCCGATCACCGCCTGCGTCAAACGGTTGAGACCCGCCTCCGGCTCTGTCTCCGCGTCCTTCTCTGCGTCCTCTGCGCCTCTGCGGTTCACCCGGCTGAGACCCGCCTCCGGCTCTGTCTCCGCGTCCTTCTCTGCGTCCTCTGCGCCTCTGCGGTTCACATCGTGTATCATACCATCTGGGCCTGGTCTTTGTTGAGACGTCATGCAGGGGTGATCTGTGCCAACCGAGCGACTCTACTATCGTGACAGCTTTCTCAGCCGCTTCACGGCGCACGTCGTCGACGTGCGCGCCGTTGGGGGCAAGCCGGCTATTGTGCTGGACCGGACAGCGTTCTATCCGCCCTCGGGCGGGCAGCCGAACGACCTTGGCACCCTTGGAGGGCTTCCCGTTCGGGACGTGCTGGACGGCGACGACGTTTTGCACGTCGTCGAGGGCGCACCGCCGCCGATTGGCGACGAGGTCGCCGGCGTCGTCGACTGGCAGCGCCGGTTCGACCACATGCAGCAGCACACCGGGCAGCACATCCTTTCCCAGGCGTTCGAGCGGACGATTCAGGCGCACACCACGTCGTTTCACCTCGGCGCGCTCTCCTGCTCGATCGACCTCGACGTCCCGTCGCCGGCGGCCGAGGACATCGCCGCCGCCGAGCAGTTGGCGAACGAGATCGTCGAGGACAACCGGCCCATCACCGTTCACTACGCTGCCCCCGACGACCTCGATCGCTTCGGCCTGCGCAAGCCGACCGAACGGGTCGGCACTATCCGGATCGTCGATATCGCCGGCTTCGACGCCTCGGCCTGCGGCGGGACGCACGTGGCGCACGCCAGTCAGGTCGGCCCCATCAAGATCCGCCGATGGGAACGGCGGGGCGGCCAGACCCGCGTCGAGTTCGCCTGTGGACGGCGGGTGCTGGAGGACTACGGCTGGAAGCACGAGGCGATCCGGCGCCTGGCCGAGCGGCTCTCCGTCGGCGAGCGCGAGGTCGAGGCGGCCGTTCTGCGCCTGTTCGACCAGATCGAGACGCAGAAGGACAGCCTGATTGCGCTCAAAGAGCAACTGCTCGACGCCGAGGCGGCCGGGCTGCTCGCCGCGGCCGCGGTCGTCCAGGCCGAGGGCGGGCCGATCCGGGTCGTCGGCCGGAGCCTGCCGAACCGCTCGCCCGACGACCTGAAGCGGCTGGCGATGCGGCTGACGTCGATGGAACGAGCGGTGGCGCTGCTCGGCTCGACCGGCGCCAAGACGGCGCTGGTGTTCGCCCAGACGTCCGGCCTGCCCTTCGCCATGAACACCCTGCTCGGGAAGGTCGTCGCGGGGATCGGCGGGCGCGGCGGCGGCACCCGCGATCTCGCTCAGGGCGGTGCGCCGGGCGCGGTCCCCATCGATGAGGCGCTGCGAACGGCGGTGGAGCTGGTGGCGGCGCAGGCCCCATCCGAGCCGCGACCGTAAGAGAGCGGTCCCCCGCCGCCCCATCCGAGCCGCGACCGTCAGGGAGCGGTCCCCCGCAGCCAGCGGCGCCAGGGCCGGTGGGAACGGGAGGGGCGAACCAGGGAGGACTGTGGCCCGCTTGTTCCTGAGGGACACGGTGTGCGGGCGACTCCCTCTCCTGCCGGCGCCGGACCGGTTCCGGCTCGGTCCGGCGGCTGAGACCCGGGGAACCGCTCCCTCACGGTCGCGGCTCGGATGGTCGGGGCCTCCGTCGGTCCCCGCAAGCTCCCGCGAGCTCCCACGCTTCCGGTCGCGGCTCGGATGGTCGCGGCCTCCGTCGGTCCCCGCGAGCATGTAATCCAGCTCTGGAGCCAGCCCCGGTCCGTGCGAAGGACCACCGTCTGTCATTCCGAGCCGCAGCGAGGAATCTCCACGTCCGCCAGGGATCACGCGGGGCAGGTCCAGGCCACCGGTGAAGCG
>JACQGW010000061.1 GCA_016199325.1 Chloroflexota bacterium | reverse complement strand
TCCCCCCGAGCGGGAGAGGGGAGACGGGGGACTCGTCCTCACCCCCGGGCCCTTTCCCCCCGAGCGGGAAGGGGAGACGGGGGACTCGTCCTCACCCCCGGCCCCTTTCCCGCCGAGCGGGAGAGGGGAGACGGGGGACTCGTCCTCACCCCCGGGCCCTTTCCCGCCGAGCGGGAGAGGGGAGACGGGGGACTCGTCCTCACCCCCGGCCCCTTTCCCCCCGAGCGGGAGAGGGGAGCCGTTTGGACCACGTAAGCCGCGCAACGACGCGAAAAGGCACGAACCGAGCGCCTGTCGCCGAGCAGCCGCACGCCACTCCTTTCGCGACTTTCGCGCCATTTCGTGCCGTTTTGTAGTACAACCGTCCCCCCTCTCCCGCCGAGCGGGAGAGGGGCCGGGGGTGAGGGCCCGCCCGCGCCAAGGCCCTCACCCCCCCTCCGTCTCCCCTCTCCCGCCGAGCGGGAGAGGGGCCGGGGGTGAGGGCCCGCCCTCCCCGCAGGCGCTACTTCTTCCCAGACTCGGCAGTCGGCGCCTCACGGGCCGAGGCCGACTCGGACGCTGCGCTCTCACTGCCACGGGGCTCCTGCCCCCAGATTCGCTGCCCCTTCCGATAGAGGGCGACGCGTTCCCAGGTTTTGAGGTCATCCGAGGGCCGATGGCTCCACGCCTTGGACAGGTCGTACTGACCCCAGTTCTTCTGGTGGACACGCATGACCAGGTCCAGCGTGCTCTTCGCGGGCACGGCGCCGGCGTCCGGCAGGAACGACACCTTGAGGACGTGGGTCTGGCCGTCCCGGGCGTCTTCGGCGATCTCCGTCTTGACAAGCTTGCCGGAGATGCCGGTCCAGTCGAGCTCGACCACTTGATCCAGCGCCTTCACGGCGCCGGCGTCGAACCAGTACCGCAGCTCCAGGTCGGCCAGCGGCAGCGGGTTCCCCGTCGTGTTGGCGATCTGGAGGTGGATCGGCACGTTTGCCGTCTTCTCCTCCCTGGGCGCCTTGGCGTTCAGCTTGATCGGCTGGATCGGCTTGGGCCGGGCCATCGGCTGCGCGCTCCTGTCGATGGCCGACGGGTTCTTCACGGTCATCATCGGCGCCATGAACGGCTTGAGGTAGGCCAGCTTCTTGGCGTTGACGCTCTTCCAGTCTTTCTCGAGGATGCCGTCGGTGTCGGCCGAGTCCGGGTTGAGCGCCCAGTAGGCCCAGGAGATGTTGCGCTCCTTCACGTAGTCCAGCAGCGCCCGCTGCCAGGTGCCGTCGGTGTCCTGGCCGAGCGACGGGCCGCCAAGCTCGCCGAGCAGGAGCGGCGCCGTCCCGTTCTTCAGGATGAAGCCCCAGTGGTCGTCCCAGATCTTCGGCATGTTCTGTGGGAAGGAGGGGTCGGTGAACCATGACTGCTTCCAGACCGACGGACCGTAGTCGTGTGGGCTGTAGACGAGGCGATTCGGCACCGTGAGCTGAATGGGATGCTTGGCGGCGCCTTTGAGGTTGCCGCCCCACCAGAAGAGCCCGTCGTTGTACTTCTCGATCCCCTCGACGACGATGAGCCAGTCGGGATTGACTTCCAGGATGGCGTTGCCGGCCTTCTCGACGGCCAGCTTCCAGTCGGTCTTCGGATCGCCGGTGCCCCACGTCGCCTTGCCGTGCGGCTCGTTGTGGAGGTCGGCGCCGATGATGGTGTCGTTGCCGCGGTATCGCCGTGCCAGCATGACCCAGTCGGCGACGAAGACCTCTTCGCTGACGTCGTCGGTATACCAGAGCTCGGACTGGGATTCGGCGTCGGGGCGATGGCGGTCTAGTAGGATCTTGATGCCGCGCTTGCCGGCGCCCTCGACGATCTTGTCCATGATCTGGATAGGCGTCAGGCCGTCCAGGTCCGGGTTCAGCTTCGGGTCGACGCCCTGCGGGACGGCGAGCTTGTCGAACATCTGGTTCGAATACGGCAGTCGGATCAGATTGAAGCCGAGCGAGGCGATCTGGTCGAGGACGTCTTCCCAGTTGCGGGACCAGAGGCCGTGGGGTGCGTAGGTTCCGGTCTCGAAGCCAAACCAGTTCACGCCGGTCAGACGGACCTCCTGCCCGGCGGCGTCGACGATCCGGGTGCCTTCGGTGCGCAGGAAGTTGCCGGCGGAAGTCGGCGCGGGCAGCACGGCCCTGGATGCAGGAGTGGTCGCGGGGGGGCGCGCGGTGGCGTTGGGAGTCAGGGCGGGGATCCCCGCCGGGGCGCAGCCCGACAGCGTGACCGCTGCCAGGGTAGTGAGTAGAGCGCCGACTCGGAGAAGCCGGGCCGCTAGCGGTACTTGCATCGTCATGGTTTTGCTTGTACGCTCCCTCCGGCAGTTTCTCCCGGACCACACCGTCGCCGGTGGCATCCAGGACGGCCACAGTCTAACACAGCCGCTCGGCGCCGACTATAGTACTTTGGTCCTGAGAGCCTAGCATATGGCCCTGTAATTATCGATTAGAGACAATATCCCGAGAGGAAAACGGGTGTCCCGAGGTCTTCAACTTCTTCTTCTCGCCGCCGTGCTGGTGCTCGCCGCGGCGGGCCTCAGCGTCGGGCCGGGCCTCGTCGTCGCGGCGCTGGCGACGAGCGACGAGATCCTGCCGTCCGACGCCATCGTCCTGACCTACGCCACCGGCCGCGCCGGCGCCATCCGCGCCGCCGAGCTCTACGGCGCCGGGCTGGCGCCCGTGGTCGTCGTGTCCGACTTCAGCACGGCCGAAACCCCGGGCGTCCTCACCGACCATCTGAGCGACCTCTACGCCCAGGAGCTGGCCTGGCGCGGTGTCCCGCGGGCGGCGCTCCGCTTCCTCGACCGGACGCCGACGAGCACGGAGGAAGAGGCGGTGGCCGTCCGGGACGTGATCGTCCGGGACGGCTACCGGCGAGTCATTCTGGTCGGCCAGGCGTACCGGATGCGGCGCACGGCCCTCAGCCTGCGCCACCAGCTCCCGCCGGGCGTCGCCGTCCTGGCCTGCCCGGTCCCCCCGCGCGAGTTCGACCTCGACCGCTGGTGGCAAACCCGCCGGGGCGTCAGCGCCATCGCCAACGAGGCGCCGCGCCTCCTGTACTACTTCCTTCGGGGAAGGTTCTAACCTGCTGGAACACCTCGTACTCGGATCGGGCGTCCAGGCTGGCGGTCGGCTCGTCCAGCACGAGGATGTCGGCGTTCCGCATGAACCCGCGCGCCAGCGCCACCTTCTGCCACTCGCCGCCGGAGAGCTCCTGGCCGCCCTCGAACCAGCGGCCGAGGATGGTGTCATATCCGTCCGGAAGCCGGCGGACGTCCGCGTCGGCGCCGCTCTCCCGCGCCGCCTGAACGATCCGCGCCAGGTCGTCCACCGCCTCCACCCGCCCGATCCCGATGTTCTCCCGCGCCCGCAGGTGATACCGCGTGTAGTCCTGAAACAGCACGCCGATACGCGACCGGAGTGAGCCGAGATCGCCGGCCCGCAGGTCGACGTCGTCGATGCGGATGCTGCCGGCCGTCGGGTCGTAGAGCCGGCAGAGCAGCTTGATGAGCGTCGTCTTGCCGGCACCGTTCTCCCCCACGAGCGCCACCGTCTCGCCGGGCGCGATCGAGAGGGAGACGTCGCGCACGGCCTCGTCGGCGGCGCCGGGGTAGCGGAACGAGACGTGGTCGAAGGCGATCCCCCGCTCGACTCGACCGGCCATCGCCGGCGCCTCGGGTGCCGAGACGACGGCCGGCTTGAGCTGCCAGAAGCTGAAGAGGTCGTCGAGGAAGAGGCCGTGCTCGTAGATGGCGGCGGCGGCGCCCAGGGTCGCCCGGAGCTGGACGACGCCGCCCAGCAGCGCCGCCGCCGTCAGTGCCAGGTCACCCGCCGTGAACCGGCCGGCGGCGACCTCCAGGAGGACGTACCCGCCGCAGGCGATCATCACGCCGCTGCCGAAGATGCCGGCCAGCGCCGAGAGGATCGCCCGCCGGAACGCCGCCGCTCGCGTCTCTGCGTGGTGCCGGTCAAAGAGCGCCCGGTAGCGGCCGAGCAGATAGGGCGCCAGGTCGAAGACGCGGACCTCCTTGGCCGCCTGGTCATGCGTCAGGATCCAGTTCAAGTAGAGCATCTGCCGGGTCTCGGGCGTTCGACCCTGGATGAGCCGATACCACAGGCGCGCGGCCCGCCCCTGGGTGAAGAGCGCCGGCAGGAATCCGGCGACGAGGGCCACGACGATGAGCGGGCTGAGGCGAACGAGAGGGGCGCTCATGGCCGCCAGCGACAGCCCGCTCCGGACGAGCCCGACGACCTGCGTCAACCGGTTGATCGGTCGGAAGCCGATCTCGCGCTGGGCGCGCTGGAGCTGGTCGTAGAAGGCCGGGTTCTCGAAGTGTGAAAGGTCGAGCGCGGCGGCGCAGATGAGCAAGCGATTCGTCACCCGGTATGTCAGCCGCTCGCCGAACACCTGCTCGACCGCCTGGATGGCCTGCTCGAAGGCGATCACCGCCGCGCCGATGCCAAACTCGAGGGCCAGCAGGGTGAAGATCGTGGCGGCCGACGGCGCCGGCGCCGTCACAGCGTCGATCAGCAGCTTCATCACCCAGAGGGCGGCGGCCGGCAGAAGGCTCTGAGGGATGGCGGCGAGCGCCAGAGAAAGCGTGGCGCCGGGGCCGGCCTCCCAGAGCAGCGCCAGCGTCTGCCCGATCCGCCGGCCGAACAGGCGGGCCTGGCTCGGCGCGTCGGCGACGATGGCGCCGATCCCGCGGGAGCGCCTGGCGGGAGGGGACGTCGCGGCCGTCTCGGTGGTCATGCGTTGTGAGTCCGTATTATATGCCATGCCGGGTCAGCGGTCAGCAGGCGGCAGTTGGCTTCCGGTGATGGTGTCGAGGCGGGCTTGTCGTGGCGTCGCTCCCTCGAGAGCTGACTGCCGACTGCGTATCCCGTGACAGCGATCAGCCGATCTGGTACAATTGAGCGGCACCCCCGAGAATACCCCGGGATGCCCCCTATCCGTCGTATCGCCGGTATCGTCCCCGATGGGATGCCGGACGACCAGACGACCAATGGAGGCCAGGTAGAGCGATGCCCAAATACATCTTCGTTACCGGGGGCGTAGTTAGCTCGGTCGGGAAAGGAATCACCGTCGCCTCGATCGGCCGGTTGCTGAAAAGCCGAGGCGTCTCGGTATCGGTCCAGAAGCTGGACCCCTACCTGAACGTCGACCCCGGGACGATGTCGCCCTACCAGCACGGCGAGGTCTTCGTCACCGAGGACGGCGCCGAGACAGATCTGGATCTCGGCCACTACGAGCGGTTCATCGACATCAATCTGACCAAGGCGTCTAACGTGACGTCCGGGCTGGTCTACAGCGCCGTCATTCAGAAGGAGCGGCGGGGCGACTTCCTCGGCGGGACCATCCAGGTCGTTCCCCACGTGACCAACGAGATCAAGGAGCGGATCGGCCGGGTGCACCGCCGGACGGGCGCCGACGTCGTCATCGTCGAGGTCGGCGGGACGGTGGGCGACATCGAGGGCCAGCCTTTTCTCGAAGCCATCCGCCAGATGCGCAACGACGTCGGCCGGGACAACGTCCTGTACATCCACGTGACGCTGCTCCCATATCTCGCCTCGACCGGGGAGCTGAAGACGAAGCCGACCCAGCACTCGGTGAACGAGCTCCGCCGCATCGGCAGCCCCCCCGACGTCGTCGTCTGCCGCTCGACGGAGCCGCTCTCGGACGACATCCGCGACAAGATTGCGCTCTTCGCCGACGTCGACGTCCGCGCGG
>JACQGW010000060.1 GCA_016199325.1 Chloroflexota bacterium | reverse complement strand
TGCGCTTTCGCATTGAACCACGCGCGGTGCGGAGACGCCCCAGTGCCTATCCCTTTCTCAAAGGCTCACGCGCCGAGGCCCGCCAGCGTCTCAGAGAACAACTCCAATGCCCAGTGAAACGTTAGCGCCATTAGACGCGGAGGCCGCGGAGCGCGGACTTTCCGAGCCGCGAAACGTGAGTGAGCCGTTCCCCGGCGCGCGGTCCGCTCCTGCGCCGGGGAACGGCTCACTCACGTTGTTCCCCACAACAGCAGGTATCGAGACAGGCACGGGATCGGGCCTGCTCGGAGGTCGGCCTCCAGCCGCTCGATCCCCCGCCGGAACGCGTCCTCCGAAATCAGGTGCAGGCACGAGAAGGACTTGCTGCGGTACGCCCCGGCGTCGGCGAGATCGTAGCCAAGCTCGACGATCTCCTCGTGGATGTCGCCAAAGCCGGCATCCGCCAGGGCTGCCCGCAACTGCGGGATCGGATGGTAGCGGCTCAGATCGACCTCGACGTTCTCCGGGAAGTAGACGGCCAGCGGCCGGCGATGCCGGATGATCCATTCCGAGTCGGTGGCCGTGCAGAGCTTCCCGCCCGCTCTCAGCACTCGCCGGGCCGCGCGATAGTGCCCGGCGAAGTCGCTGACGTGGTGGATCACGTCGACGGAGAAGACCAGGTCCATCGAGTCCTGAGAGCAGTCGACTCGTTGCCGCGCTTCGCACCACAAAGCCCCCACGAAGACCCACATGCGAAAGCGCGGAGGCCGCAGCACGCGGACAATCCGAGCGGCGAACGTAAGTGAGCCGTTCCCCGGCGCACGGGGGTGGACCCCGCTGGGGAACGGCTCACTCACGTTCGCGGCTCGGTTCGGTCATCCTCGTCGGCGTCGCTCGCCGACGAGCGTGGTCAGAACATTGACGCCGGGGAGCGCACTTGCGAGTGCGCACTACGAACCCGCGCGTCCCGCCTCCGTAGCCTCCGCGCCTCCGCATGCACCCCTGGTCCTACTGGCGTATTGGAGCCTATCCGAGAACTCCACCCCAGCCCTCTCCGTCCGCGGGGAAGGAGCCGCTCTGCTCTCCTCCTCCAACGGGCGGGACCGAGAGGGGCCGTTGTCGGATCAGGCTACCTGGATGCATATGCGAGATCCTATGAGTTCCTACGAGTTCCTACGAGCTACAGCCCTCCGCCACACGCCGCAACGCCCGGACCGACTCGTAGGTCAAGCGTGTGCGGACGTCCCACTCGGCAAGGGATCGCGAGCGCGCTTCGAGCCAGGGTCCGAGCCCGCCGGCGCGGGCGATCTGGTCTGGATAGTACGCGGCGGTCTCGAATTCCAGCCCCTCCACGGCCCGATAGGCGACGGTGCCGCCGCGGCAGTGGACGATCGCCGGCCACTCGGCGTCGGTCGCGTTGGTCGACTCGACGGACTCGGCCAGGATGGCCGCCACGGCGAGCCCGGCCAGGCCGCACGAGCCGGCGGCGACGTCGACCTCCCGCCCGAAGAAGGCCGAGCAGGCGGCATTCGTCAGCGCCTCAGTCTCGGTCTGGACGCGCGGATGGGTTTGAAAGGCACGAGCGGTCCGGCCGATCAGAAGGAAGTCGACGGTGGGAATGAGGCGAAGGACCTGCTCCAGCTCGGCCGGGCTCGTCTGGCGCCAGTGAAGCCAGCGGTCGAGATCGCAGTAATGCATGGCCGAGAAGCCGGCGGCAGCGGCCAGGGAGACGGCCTGGCGCCGGGCCGACCCGATTTCGCCCGGCCGGTCCTCGAACTGCCACCGGCCGCCGGCGCCGAGCCGCTCCAGGATCGCCGGATGGGTCCGTCGGGTCGCGACGGCGAACTGCGCGCCGTACAGCGCGACGGCATCGGACCACAGCGCCAGCAGCCGCGGCAGCAGCCGCGCCTCCGGGTCATGAACCGTCGAGACCAGCGCGACCGGGCCGGCGGACCGCGCCCGGGGTTCCTGGTTTGTGGTTTCAGGTTTCTGGTTCGGAAGCGGGGTCACGACCGAGAACCAGAAACCACTAACCTCCGCCTCACATTCGGAGCCGCTTGCCCGCGGGATCGTAGAATGGCCGCTCGACGACGGTCGCGCTCAGATCGCCCGCCTTGTTGTGGATGGTGATCTTCGTGCCCACCGGCGTATTGGGCGGCACGAAGGCGAGCCCGACGGACTTCTGAATCGTCAGCCCGAAGCCGGCCTTGGTCGTCTCGCCGACGTCCTTCCCGCCGATGGAGACCCTGGCGCCGGCGTCCGCGACCGTCTTGCCGTCGTCCACCGCGAAGCCCTTCAGCAACCGGGGGATGCCCTGGGCCTTCGCCTTCGCCAGTGCGGCCTTGCCGACGAAGTCGACCGGCTTGTCCAGCTTGACCGTCCAGCCGATGCCGGCTTCGTAGGGAGTGGTGTGCTCGTTGATGTCGCGGCCGTAGCCCATATACGCCTTCTCGAACCCGAGCGTGAGGAGGGCTGTGACGCCGCACGGGCGCAGGCCCAGCGGCTGGCCGGCTTCATGCACGGCGTCCCAGATGTACTCGGCCCAGTCCACCGGGAAGTAGAGCTCGTAGCCCAGCTCGCCGGTGTAGCCCGAGCGGGCAATGAAGGTGTCGATCCCCGCGATCTTGCCGTGTGCGCCCCACATGTACGGGAGCTTCTCGTTGGAGAGGTCGGTGTCCGTCAGTTGCTGGAGGATGGCGCGGGAGCTCGGACCGTGGACCTCGAGGTAGGCCGTGCCGCTGGTCACGTCGGTGATCGTCGCGCAGAGATCCCATTCGGCCAGCTTCTGCTTGATCCAGGCGACGCTGCGGTCGCGGACGCTTGGCGTGTTCACGACCATGTAGACGTTCGGCTCCAGGCGGCAGATGAGGCAGTCGTCAAGACTGCCACCGTTCTCGTTGCACATCTCGGTGTAGACGATGCGGCCAACGGGAACGTCGAGGTTGTTGGCGTACAGCCGCTGCACTGCCAGGACCGCGTCCTTGCCCTGGATGAGGAGCTCCCCCTGGGTATGTACGTCGAACGTGCCGGCCGCGTTCCGCACGGCATGGTGCTCGGCGACCGGGTCGCCGTAGTGGACGACCGATATCCAGCCCGTCGGGCGCTGAACAAAGGTCGCTCCGGCTTCCTTCTGCTTGGAGTAGTACGGGGTCTTTCGATAAGGAGTCCCAGGCATTGCGCGTGAACCTCCTTGGTGTTGTCTCTTCGGCCTGCCTTCGCCGGTCAGGCCGAGGGAGCCACGGGTTGCCCAGAGAAGTGACGATCTGGCAGTTCGACAGGGTGACGGATGGTTCGTAGTTGGCACTTGAGCGCTCGTTCCCCGGGCATCCGCAGTCCGGGCGCTGGCAGCATTGACGAACTGACCGGACGTACGGAGACGGGGGCGACCACGGGGAGATCGCCCCCACGGAACAGCCGGTCAGTCGGAGGGACAAGCCCTCGTGGTTGCCCTCCCCGGTCTACCCGGCGATTTCGTCAACCTCTCGCGCAGCCCGTCCTCTGTCGGCGTGTCGTCACCAACGTGACCGGGACACGGGTCTCCGGTCTGCGGTGTCGGGTTTCTGGTTCGGGAGCGTCGTCACAACCGCAGATCGCAAACCAGAAACCACAAACCACGAATTCACATTCGGAGCCTTCGGCCCGCCGGGTCGTAGAACGGCCGCTCGACGACCGTGGCAGCGAGATCGCCCGCCTTGTTCTGGATGGTGATCTTCGTGCCCAGCGGCGTGTTGGGCGGAAGGAAGACGAGCCCGATGGGCTTCTGGACGGTGAGCCCGAAGCCGGCCTTGGTAGTCTCGCCGACCTCCTTGCCGCCAATGGAGACCTTGGCGCCGACGTCGGCGATGGTCCTGCCGTCGTCCACCTCGTAGCCCATCAGCAGGCGGGTGATGCCCTCCGCCTTCTGCTTGGCCAGCGCCGCCTTGCCGACGAAGTCGACCGGCTTGTTGAGCTTGACGGTCCAGCCGATGCCGGCCTCGTAGGGCGAGGTCCGCTCGTTGATGTCCCGGCCGTAGCCGACGTACGCCTTCTCGAGAGCGAGCGAACCGAGAGCGGTGCCGCCGCACGGCCGCAGACCCAACGGCCGGCCGACTTCCATCACGGCATCCCAGATGTATTCGGCCCAGTCAACCGGGTAGTACAGCTCGTAGCCCAGCTCGCCGGTGAAGCCGGAGCGAGCGATGAACGCGTCGACGCCCGCGACCTTCCCGTACGTGCCCCGCATGTACGGCAGCTTCTCGTTGGACAGATCGGTGTCTGTCAACTGCTGGAGGACGGCGCGGGAGTTGGGTCCCTGGAGCTCGTAATACGCAGTGCCGCTGGTCACGTCCGTGACCGTCGCGCAAATCCCCCACTCGGCCAGCGTCTTCTTGATGGAGGCGGCACTCCGATCCCGGTTGACCGAGTTGGTCACGGCCATGAACACGTTCGGCTCGAGGCGGTAGGTGATGGTATCGTCCATGATCCCACCGTTCTCGTTGCACATCTGGGTATAGACGGCGCGGCCGACGGGCACGTCGAGATTGTTGACGTACAGCCGCTGCACGGCCAGGAGCGCTTCGGGGCCCTGGAACAGCAGCTCGCCCTGGGTGTGTACGTCGAACACACCGGCGGCGGTGCGTACGGCGTGGTGCTCGGCGACCGGATCGCCGTAGTGGACGGCCGTTCGCCAGCCGGCCATCCGCTCGGAAAACGTCGCTCCGGCTTCCTTCTCCTTGTGGTAGTACGGGGTGAGTCGATAGGGAGTCCCAGGCATCGCGCGTACACCTCCTTGATGTTTTCCCTCGGCCTGCCTTCGATGACCAGGCCGCCACAGCCACACCTTGACCGGGGGTTGCGAGAGCGTTCGGCGAATACAGTCAGCCCGGCGCGGGGCCGCCTCATCGCACGTGGTCCAGTGAACCGAGCATACACCAACCCCCACGCTCTGTCAACTTCGACTATACTCTAACGGTCAGCAGTCGGGGGTCGGGGGTCAGGGGGCAAGGGTTCGCGTCAGACTTACCGTGTCTCCGCTCCGCTGACTGCCGACTGCCGACTGCCGACCGCTGACAGCTTTTCGGGAGGAGTGGACACTATGGGGCGGCCATATCGGGAGCAGTTGCTTGGAACCGGGGAGACCATCGTCTACATCGCTCGCCAGCACGCGATCGTCCTCTTCGCCGCGATCGGCCGGTGGTTCTTGCTCATCGGCGCGGCGCTGGCGGTGGCCCTGGTGGGCACCTTCGCCTGGCAGCCGGCGGCAGGCCAGGAGACGCTTCGGTCGGCGCTCCTGCTCGCCAGCGATGCGGCTGCGCTCGTCGGCGTGCTCGGCGTCGGGGTGGCCTACGTCCGCTGGCGGGCGACCGAGTACGTGGTGACCAGCCGGCGGGTCATTCAGATCGAAGGGGTGCTCAACAAGCACACCTTCGATTCATCGCTCGACTTCATCAACGACCTGCACATCGAGCAGCCGCTGCTCGGTCGCCTTCTCGGGTACGGCAGCGTGCAGGTCCTGACGGCCAACGAGGATTCCGACGAGCCGAGCCAGACCTACCGGCACGTCATCCGCCCGCTGGACTTCGTCCGGGCCATCAACGACCAGCGTGAGACGCGCCGGCATCCAGCAGGGGCCCGCTAGAGCGGTTCCGACAGACAACGAACCGCCAGGACGCCAAGAACGCCGGCCGGTCATTGGGTCAAGAAACCCCCATCCGGTTCGTCCTGGCGTCCTTGGCGCCTTGGCGGTTCGGCCTCTCTCGAAACTGCTCCAATAGGCGCGGCCCGCGCAACCGGCGGCGCGACGAGCAGCGCCAGCGCGCCGCCGGAGACCAGCCCGGCGACGACGTCCATCGGCCAGTGGTCGCGCACGTAGACCCGGGTGAACCCGAACAACGCGGCGACCACCATGAGCCCCGGTATGCCGAGTCGCTTCGCCCATCCGCCCCGCTGCCAGAGCACAACCGCCAGAAAGGTGCAGAGGAAGCCGGTCCGGGTGGCGTGGCCGCTCGGGAACGCCCCCCGCAGGCTGACGGTCGTGAACGGATAGCTGATCGTCGGCCGATCGCGGGGCGCCGCGTGGCGGATGCCGTGCGGCGCCGGCCTGACCAGGGGCTGGTCGACCAGCAGCTTGAGGTTCATCTCAATGGGAACGAGCAGCACGAACGCGAGCGGCGCCAGCGACCAGCGGCCGCGACTGGCGCGCCAGAGCAGCGCGCTCGCGACCAGTGCGTACAGCACCGCCAGCTCGGCCGAGAGGACGACGGTCACCGCCGACGACACCAGATCGAGGAGCTGCCAGACGGACGGCTGCCACTCGAAGAGCGCGAACCGCCAGCGGGCCAGGGCTCTGGCAACCGTCCAATCGAGGCGGGCGAACACCCGCGCGTGGACCAGCACCACCAGCAGCGCGAAGACGGCGAAGCCGGTGATGCTCGCCAGCGTGGTCAGACGAAGCCTGCCCCTGGTGTCTGGAATCGCGACCTCCGAGCCGACTACCTCGTGGCCCACGCTTTCACGGCCTCATAGACCGGCCGCGGCCGGAAATCGACGGTGACAAAGGTGAAGCCGTCGTTGTAGTTGCGGGCGTTCGTGGGCAGGCGGAACTGCCAGAGGCAGACGGCCAGCGCCCACGGCCAATCCTGCTCGACTTTCTCATAGGCGCGCACCGTGTACTGGGCCCGCTGGGCCGGTCGGACCGCTTTGGTCCAGCGCGGGTAGTCGTTCCAGCCGCCCTCGGTGATGATCGCCGGCTTCGCCGCGTCGCCGTTCCGCACCATGACGTCGCGAATGAGCGCGGCGCGGGCGAAGTTGATCCGATCGGGTGCCGGCGGGTCGTCGGGCGGAAACTTCCAGCCGTAGGCGTGGATGCTCATGGCGTCGAAGGCATCGCGGGCACCGGCATCGTACATCTGCTGGAGGTACGACAGGTCGTCGAGCCCCTGCTCGCTGCGCTCCAGCGTCGGCGCCAGCCCCGCCGCAACCACCTGAGCGGCCGGGTCGGCCTCCTTGATCCGGCGATACGTAACCCGCAGCAGCTCGGTATACTCGGCGGCGCTGACCGGCCGGAAACCCCATTCGGCCGTCAGGTTTGGCTCGTTCCAGATCAGGTAGTAGCGGATGCGCTCGCCATACCGCTTGACGAACCGGAACAGGAACTCGGCGTAGAGGTCGTACTGCGCCGGCTCCAGATAGCGGCTGGTCGTGCGATTCGGCCGGGCCCAGGCCGGGACGTAGTCGACCCGAGCGACGACGTGCAGCCCCTGCCGATAGGCGGCGTCGACGACGAGGTCGGCGTGCCGCCAATCGTATTCGCCTGGCCGCGGCTCGACGTACGCCCAGGGGAAGTACTCGACGATCCAGGCCGCGCCCATCTCGCGAACCATCGACAGGGAGCGCTCGATCTTCCACTCCTCGACCTCGTCCGTCAGCCGGGTGTGCACGCCGACGATGGGATGGCGCGTGAGCAGCGGCAGCCGCTCCAGCGGGCCGGACAGCGACGGCTGGCCGAGAGAGAGCAGCAGAAAGAGGGCGGCCAGGACCGTGGCAAGGCGACCGTACCGAGCCAGCCATCTCCCTACTGCTTGTCTGTTGGAGGACCTGCGCGGTATTCGAATCCTCTCAGTCGACGGGTGTTGCTGCCGTAGTCTACCACGCGATTCTAGCGCCGACAACGACGCCACAGCGGGCTTCAAACGGTGCGCCTATCACCTCACTTCTTCCTTGTCTTGCACTGCTGGCTGTGCTAGTCTTCGTTGATGAAGACACTCCTGATTCCTCGCGGGATGGATACTGAGATGAGCGAGCGCGTGCCGACGATCCAAACGATGAACGTCTCGGAGGCCAGACAGCAGTTCAGTCAGCTCCTCGATCGAGTCTCCAGACGGGAGGCCCGCGTGATCGTGGAGAAGAGTGGCATTCCGATGGCTGCTATCGTCTCGGCGGAGGATCTCGAACGCCTCAACCGTCTCGACGAGGAGCGTCACCACGAGTTCGCAATCCTCGACGAGATCGGTCAGGCGTTCAGGGAAGTCCCGTCGGAGGAGATCGAACGTGAGGTTGCCCGCGCGCTTGCGGAGACGCGTCGAGAGAACCGCAGGCGGCGGCAGCGATCTGTGCGCGCGTCGTGACGCGCGCTGTCCTGGACACGAACGTGCTGGCGTCGGGCTTCGCCGGCTTCCTGCACCCGGCCAGTTCGCCCGGTCAGATCCTGAGGGCGTGGCGCGACGGCCGGTTTGAGCTGGTCATCTCGGAGCATATCCTCAGCGAGCTTCGTCGCCTTCTCACCAAGCCATGTTTCCGGCGGTGGGTCACGGCCCAGCAAGTGGCCAGCGCCGAGTTCCTCCTGCGGCATCGGGCCACGCTGACTGCCGTGACCGTGGAAGTGACGGGTGTGGCCACCCATCCGGAGGACGACGAGATCCTCGCCGCAGCGGTCTCTGCCCCTGCCGACTACCTCGTCACCGGCGATACGAAGTTGTTGAAACTCGGCAGTTGCCAAGGAGTTTCCATTCTCAGCCCGCGCGCGTTCCTTGAGCTGCTTGCATCCGATTGCTATTGACCTCAGCGTCAGGATCTAAACTTGATAGCCGGCGTATTGGATACAACCAGCCAGCACGCGCACCTTGTGGCGCAATCGCTTGACCGCGAGCCGAACCACATCGCGCAGCGCGGACAGGCTGGGACAACAGACATTTCGCAACTCGACGTGCTTGAGGTAGCGCCAGATGCCTTCGTCAGGGTTCAACTCCGGTGCGTAGCCGGGCAATGGTTCGAGCTGGATCCGCTGCCCTTCCGCACTGGCCAGGAACGCTTTGACGACGTGACTGCGATGGATAGGCGAGCCGTCCCAGATCACCAGCAACGGTCCCGGGATGTGACGCAGCAGATGCCGGAAGAAGCGCACGACATCGTCACTGTCCAAGGGCTGCTCCTGCATCAACAGCAAGAGCCGAAGGTCGACCGTCAACGCGCTGATGGCCACCAGGTGGTCCCGCGTCCAGGGCACCCGCAGGATCGGCGTCTTGCCCCGGGGCGCAGAGGTCCGGACGGCGGCAGGCAGCAGGGAAAACCCGGCTTCATCGACCCACACGATCGTGCGGCCTTCCGCATCCGCTTTTTTTCGGAGCATCGGCCACCGCTCCTCGGACCAGCGACGGATCGCCTCCTCGTCCCGCTGGGTTGCCTTGGTGATCGGCTTCTGCAGGCTCCAGTTGATGCTGCGCAGCAGCCGACTGATGTGGGCGGGATGGGAGTGGACCCCGAAATGATCGCCGCTAACCTCAGTCCGGAAAGAAGACGCCAAGAACATCTGCCGACTCGCCCGGGCAAGCAGCCAGCGAACCCTGTGATCACTTGCGCCATCGCTTGACGTCTGCTATGCTGCCGAAAACGGTGGAACCGGAGCGGCTGATGGCGCGAGCATCGCTGGTTCCTCTTGCCCTGCTGTCTCCACTCAGACACCGCTCCTTCGCCTTGCTCTGGGGCGGGCAGGCCTGCTCGCACCTGGGCGACAGCGTTTCCGCCGTTGCGCTGCCCTGGCTGGTCTACGACCTGACGGACTCGCCGGTCGCCATGGCGACCGTGCTCGTGCTCTTCAGCGTCGCCACCATGCTGCTGCTGCCGGTGGGCGGCGTGCTCGCCGATCGCCTGGCACGCCGGCGGCTGATGATCTTCATGGATGCCGTGCGAGGCGTCGCGATGGCCACCATCGCCGGGCTGGTCGCCGCCGGTGGGATCGAGATCTGGCACGTCCAGGCGCTGGCGGTCGTCGTCGGG
>JACQGW010000059.1 GCA_016199325.1 Chloroflexota bacterium | reverse complement strand
TCGGCGATCTCGGCGACGGCCAGCGGGATGGCCTACTGCTGGATCGGCGGCACCACCGGCCTGGAGGTCCGCATCACCGGCGAGATCCTGAACGGGGTTGCCGGGATGCCGCGTGACAAGGTCAACGATCTGGTGAACCGGATCATGGCGAAGGTCGACGAGCTGATGGAGCAGATCCCGGCGTCGGCGACGGCGAAGCTGTTTCCCGATCTGTACGACATCAAGACGGTTCGGCCGAAGCCGGAGTACGCGGCGCTGTGCAGTCGGGCGACGGAGAAGCTGGCAGAGTTGGGAGTGCCCTTGTCGTCGCGGCTGGTGATCGCGTAGCCTGGAGACACCTTGATCGTCATGTATCTCTTCCACCCCATTCCTGGCCGTTTGGTTGCCTTCGACCATGATAGGCGTTCCGTGAAATGCCGAGCCGGCGCACGAAGGTGGTGGCGGCGGAAAGGGAGATGAGGATTGGGCACACCAGAGAAGGCCGCGACGCGCGTGAGCGAGCGGGCGCCGTCCGGCAAGGCTACGGCAGGCGCCACGGCGTCTGCGCGGGAGTCCATCTGGACGCGGAATTTCGTGCTGATCTGTCTGGTCAACCTCCTGGCAATGGGGGGCTTCCAGACGGTGATGCCGACGATGCCGATGTATGTCAAGAGCCTGGGCGGCCAGGAATCCGTCATCGGGCTCATCATGGGCATCTTCGCGCTGTCCGCGCTGGCGGCCCGCCCCTGGTCGGGCCGCTGGATGGACCGGGTGGGGCGGCGCGGCATCTACCTGCTTGGTCTGGTAGCCGCGGTCCCGGTGTTCCTTGCCTATAGCGTGGTTCCAACCATCCTCTGGCTGGGTGCCCTGCGGCTGATCCATGGACTGAGCTTCGGGATCGTGACGACCGGAGGCGGGACGATCGTCGCCGACGCCGTCCCGCCAACCCGGCGCGGCGAGGGCATCGGATACTACGGCATGTTCACGACGCTGACGAGCGCGATCGGGCCGACCGTTGGGATCGTTCTGGTGAACAGCTTCGGCTTTGGCACCCTGTTCGTCGCCAATGCGGCCATCGCGCTGGTCGCCGTGCTGCTGGCGGGGACCATCCACTACCGGCCGGTGCCGGCGAAGGTCGAGGGGCCGCCGCCGGCCTATTTCGAGCGCCGAGCCTTCTCTCCGTCGGCCATCGCTCTGTGCGGCGGGTTCACGACGGCCGCGATCCTCACGTTTCTCCCCGTCCACGCGCTCCAGCGGGGCGTCGGCAACATCGGGCCGTACTTCGCCGTCTACGCGCTGACGATGCTGCTCGTCCGTCCCGTGGCGGGGAGGTTCTACGACGAACGAGGCCCGGCGGTCGTCGTCGTGCCCGGCCTGCTGATCGCGATGGTGGCGATGCTGCTGGTGGCCGCGGCGACGAACCTGGAGACGTTCCTGCTGGCCGCCGTCCTGATGGGCCTGTCGACGGGCGCCGTTCACCCGACGCTGCAGGCCATGTCCGTCGACGGCGTGCCGCCGGAGCGGCGGGGCGCGGCAAACAGCACGTACTTCTCGTCTCTGGACATCGGAATCGGCGGTGGGTCGATCCTGCTGGGGGTGGTCGCCCAGGCGTTCGGCTACCCGGTGATGTACGTCGTCGCGGGAGCCCTGGCTGCCTGTGGCGTCGTGCTCTTCGGCATCCTGCGGCCCACCAGGAGCGCGGTGGGGCAGCCGGCCTGAGGACGAAGTACCTGGAGCAGTCCATGTCCAAGTACGGCACGGTCGTGTATGAGCTGCCGGCGAAAGAGCGCGAGCTGTGGGCGCAGACGATTGCGCCGCTGCATGACCGCTGGGTCCAGGACAGGGAGAAAGAGGGACACCAGAACGCGCGAGTTCTCATCGCGGTCTGTCTGGCCTACGCGCTGGTGCCCTCGATCGTCTGGCTGGCCGCCGTCCGGCTGGCGCACGGTCTGGGTTGGGGGATCGTGACCACGGCGGGCGGGACGGTGGTTGCCGACCTGCTCCCGCCCGCCCGACGCGGCGGCAGCACCTACTATTCGGCCTTCGACAGCGGCGTCGGTCTGGGAGCCGTGATCCTTGGCTGGGTGGCCGAAGCCTACGACTTCCCGACCATGTACGTCGCCGCGGCGGCGCTGACCGCTGTCGGCCTCGCCGTTTTCGCGGTGATGCGCCCGGACAGGACAGAGAGGCAATGGCAGAGCAGCGCGTTGATCTGATCGCAGCATCAGTTCCCAACATATGAGGAGGTAGACGATGATCCCGATCCTGGACTTTCAGCGCCGGTCCGTGACCGGGCCGGTGATGAAGAACGACGAGTTCGACCTGGCGATCGTCCGCAAGATGCGGCAGCTCGTCAAGACGTACCCGATCAAGTACAACCTCGAGGAGCTGATCGTCGACGACGCCACGGCCGATGCGGTGTTCCACGCCGCGGTCGAGCTGCTGGCCGACGTCGGGCTGTACCACATCGACACCTTCCGGGTGGTCCAGTTCACCAGGGAGGAAGTCGAAGCAATCGCCCGAGACTACCGGGAGAACCAGCGCAAGCAGGTCTTCGGCCGGGGGAAGGAGGAGATCTGCATCAAGTACCGGACCGGGGAGGATAGCCGGATCCCCGTCCTGATGGCGGGTGGGACCGGCACTGTCCAGGAGAACTGGCACATCCCCTACTTCCAGTCGCTTGCCCAGGAGGAGACGAACCGCGGGATGGGCGTTTCCGGCGGTATCGCCGCGGTGGGAGGCGTCGTGCCGAAGTCGGGGACGATCACAGAAGTGCATTGCGGGCTGTGGGAGCAGCGGGCATTGCTGGAGGCGCTCCGTCGGGCAGGCCGGACCGGGATGCATCTGGGGGTGCTCTGCACGGTGTTTACGTTCGGCGGCGTGCTGGCGGTGCTGAAGTCCGGACTGCGCGATCAATCCAACACGCAGCTCGGCATCCACATCATGCCGGAGCAGAAGATCGACTGGACCCGCCTGCTGACGGCCTACTTCGCCGAGCAGAACGGCTTCGTGCCTTGGACGAGCGCGATGTCCACCATCGGGGGCCTGTGCGGTGGGCCGGAAGGTGCGGCCGTCGGCCTGATGGCGAACATGCTGGGCCAGTTGGCCTACGGCCACGGCACCGTGGGCAGCTTCTTCACGAGCCACCTGGATGGGGAAGGCGGAACGCGGGAGGCGATGTGGACCTATAGCGCGGCCGCTCGCGCCGCCGAGCGCAACCTGCGAATCCCGACAGGGGGCGTCGCCTCCGCCAATCAGTACTACCGCGGCACCGCGGCATGGCTCTACCAGCAGGCAGCCTCGACGATCGTCACGACGTGCAGCGGTGTCGCCTATCTCTGGGGCGGAGGTGGCAACGGCCTAGGCGTGCGCGTGCTCGGCGATGTCATGCGGGGTGCCGCCGGCATGAAGCGCGAGCGGGCCAACGCGCTGGTCAACGCGATCATGGCGAAGGTCGACGAAGCGGTGCCGCGGGAGCCGAAGGTGTCGTATTACAAGCAGTTTCCGGAGTTCTACGACCCGAAGACGGTCAAGCCGAAGCCGGAGTTCGTAGCCGTCTGTAGCCAGGCGGTGGAGGGTCTGGCACGCCTGGGCGTGCCGTTTTCTTCGCGGCTCGTGATCAACTGAGCGCGCCGAACGAAACCGCAGAGGCATCGGGACGGGTTTCTGGTTCGAGGGTGTCGGCGTAGCCCAAACCAGAAACGAGAAACCACAAACCTCTAACGCTTGGCACCTTTGGGCCACAGATTGGCCCCGGCGGCCCTTCTCCGTCGCTCCTGTCGATCGCTAGAATGGCGCCGGTGTCCGCAGCCGCTACGAGCGCGCCAGACAAGGAGAAACCGACCGATCGGTCTGTCGATCCTGTAGCAGTGGTCTGGATCTCCGTTCCGTCGACGACGGCATGGCGCCCGCCGCCGACGAGGGAAATATGTGAAGAGAGTTGACCGTGGAGGGAAACTGTGCAAGCTGATGTTGTCGTAGTTGGATCTGGAGGGGCAGGCTTTTCTGCGGCGCTCACGGCGGCCAGGGGGGGCGCCAACGTCGTCCTCCTGGAGCGAGCCCCAGTGTTCGGCGGCACGACGGCCTGGTCCGGTGCCATTATGTGGGTTCCCAACAACCCCTTGATGAAGGCAGCCGGACTCGAGGATTCTCGCGAGGCGGCCCTCACGTACATCAGGCGGCTGGCCCTGGGCAGGGTTCCCGACGAGGTGATCGTGGCCTACGTGGACCGGGGCCCCAAGATGATCGAGTGGATGACGTCGGAGGGGATGCGCTGGGCGCCGTGTCCCAATTTCGTAGACTACCATCCCGAATTCCCGGGAGGGACCACCGGCCGCTCTCTGGAACCGGGTCTTTTTGACACCAACCGGCTCGACCAATGGAAAGGCCTCCTCCGCAGCTCCCAAATGGTTATCGCAGCGACGTACAACGAAATGGAGCAATGGGGCGGCTCATCAAACCTGGCGGGCTGGGATTGGGCGCTGCTCGGCAAGCGCATGCAAGAGGGCATTGTCGGGTATGGGCGCGCGGGGATTGGCCAGATCATGGACCTGTGCCTCAGGGCGGGGGTCAAACTGATCCCCAGCACCCGGGCCGTGCAATTGATGCGGGATGGCAAGCGCATCGCGGGCGTGTACGCGGAGCGCGACGGCCAGAAGGAGGAGTATCAGGCCCGGCTGGGAGTGATCCTGGCCTGCGCCGGTTTCGAGTGGAACCCTACCCTGATCCATCGGTTTCTCGGCGTGCCCATAGTGGGACCGGGGAGTCCGCCGTACAACACCGGCGACGGCCTGCTCATGTGCATGGAGGTAGGGGCGAGCCTGCGGAACATGACGGAGCACGTCGGCTCGACGACGATGCACATCCCCGGCGAGATGGTCGACGGCCAACCCCTGAACCGCATAGTCATACCAGTCAGGTCCCTGCCGGGCTCCATCATCGTCAACCGGGCTGGCAAGCGCTTCGTGA
>JACQGW010000043.1 GCA_016199325.1 Chloroflexota bacterium | reverse complement strand
GGTCAGGGGTCAGGGGTCGGAACCGGAGAGCAAGCCAGGTCACGGCTCTTGCTCGCTTCTCCGGTTCACTGCTTCTGCTTACCACCCTCGGTCCCGGCCGCCAACGATTAGACGAGATCCAGCGCGAGCAGCGCGGCGTCGAAGATGCTCTGCTCGTCAATGCCCAGGTGCGCGTAGAGATCAGCTCGGCTGCCCGACTGGCCGAACTCCTCGACGCCCAGCGGGATCACCGGCGCGCCGAAGGCGCTGCCAAGAAAGGCCAGGGCGTGCGAGCCCGCATCATGCACGGTGACGATGGGCGCCCGGCGCTCCTGCGGCGGAATCAGGTGCGCGAGGGGGCCGATAGTGTCCGCCGGCATCCCCTGCCGTGCCTGTTGCCGCCGACCGTGGCAGAGGCCACGGTAGAGCCGGCCGGGACTCGTCACGTTCAAGACGTTCGCCGCGATCCCCTCGGCGTGGAGCCGGCGTGCTGCCGCCACCGCCTCCGGAACCATCGTGCCGACTGCGGCGATCTGCACGACGTCTCCGGCCGAGAGGTCCGGCGCCTCCTCGCGCCAGTCGACGAGCCGGTAGCCGCCGGCCAGGACCTGGCGGCGCAGCTCTTCCTCGCCCAGGCGCGCCAGCGCCGGCTTGAGCAGCCCCTGGTCAACCGGCTTCGTCGAGAGCCGGAGGTAGGTCGAACGACCGCCGGCACGGTCGGCACACTGGCGAATCGCCTCCATCAGCGCCCATTCGACCTCGCGGGCGAAGCACGGCTCGAAAGCGTCCAGCCCCGGCAGCTCGATGCCGAGCGACGGCGTCACGATCGATTGGTGCGCACCCCCCTCCGGACTCAAGCTGACGCCTGACGGCGTGCCGACGAGGATGAACTTCGAGCCACAGTAGAGGCCGTAATTGAAGGCGTCGAGCGCCCGGCAGACGAACGGATCGTACACGGTCCCAATCGGGATCAGGTGCTGGCCGATGGTTTCGGCGGCCAGGCCGAACTGGCCGAGGAGCATCATCAGATTCGTCTCCGAGATGCCAAGCTCGACGTGCTGGCCGTCGGGCCCCGGCCGCCAGCGGACGAGGCTCACCTCGTCGGAGGGATACTCCGGCTCGGCCCGATGGGCGAAGACGCCGACCCGATTGATCCAGGTCCCGAGCTCGGTCGAGACCGCGACGTCGGGCGAGGCGGTGACGACCCGCTCGCCGATGGCCGGCAGGCGGGCGATCTCGCCGAGCAGACGGCCGAAGGCGGCCTGCGATGAGCTGTCCTGGGCGTAGCGGAGGTTCAGGCTGGCTGGGATCGCATCCGGCACATGGAGGCCGGTGGGCTCGACCCTGGACCGGCGGAGCCGCTCGGCTGCGGCCCGGCACCAGCGGCCCTCTGGGGAATCCGGCGGGAAGGCGTCCCATTCGGCGTCCGGGGGGATGTCGAGCTGCCGGCGCACCTGCTCGACCTGGGCCGGAGTCATCAGCAGCGAGTGGTTCAGCGGGTCGCCGGCGATGGGGAGCCCCCAGCCCTTGATGGTGTAGGCAAAGAGAACGGTGGGCGCGTCGTGGCGGGCATCGGCAGCCTCGAAGGCCGCCAGCAGCTCGGCCAGGTCGTGGCCGCCGAGGTCGCTCAGCAGGCTCGGCAGCGCGCCGTCTGCCACGTCGGCCAGGCAACGGGCGACCTCGGGGGCGCCGGGGCGGGCGGAGTCGGTCAGACGGCGCCGGATCTCAGGGCCGGACTGCCGGATGAGGAACTGGTACTCCTCGTTGCTCATATCGTCGATGCACCGGCGAAACGCCTCTCCGCCGGAGCGGGCGAAGGCGGCCTGAAGTCGGCGCCCGTACTTGGCCTCGACGACGTGCCAGCGGCTATCGCGGAAGAGCGCCTTGAGCTGGGCGGCCCGGATGCCGGGGACGACGCGATCGAGGCTCTGGCGGTTCAGGTCGACGATCCAGAGGATGTTGCCGAGGCCGTGCAGGCTCTCCTCGGTCACCGCTTCCCACACGTTCCCTTCGTCCAGCTCGGCGTCGCCGATGACGGCGATGAAGCGTTGCGCCGGCAAGGGGCCGAAGTGGAAATTGGCGTAGCGGTGGGCGAGCGCGGCGAAGGCCGGCGCGGCGGCGCCCAGGCCGACCGAGCCGGTCGAGAAGTCGACGGGGTCGGGGTCTTTCGTCTGGCTGGGGTACGACTGGAGGCCGTGAAAGGCGCGCAGCTTCGTCAGGTACTCCCGGGGGAGATTGCCCAGGAGGTACTGGACGGCGTGATAGGCCGGCGCGGCGTGCGGCTTGATCGAGACGCGATCGCCCGGCCGGAGGAACGCAAAGTACAGAGCGGTCAAGATCGTCGCCATCGAAGCGTTGGACGCCTGATGGCCGCCGATCTTCGTCCCGTCGGGATTGGGCCGGCCGAAATTGGCGTGGTGGATCATGTTGACGGCCAGCCAGAGGACTCGCCGCTGGATCGAGTCCAGAACGGCGAGGTCGGCGGGCGTCAGCGCGGTGGCTGGACGTTCCTCTGCAATGGTCACCGGGGAGCCTCCTTCCTGATCTTTGCCTGATCTTCTGTATCTCATGATGTGAGACGGTGTCTTATCGGCTCGGCCCGAAGAGAGGGGCGAACCGATCGGTTCGCCCCTGGCTGCTGCTTGCTTTAGCCGCGGAAGCCCAGATGCCGCGAGATCGTGTCTGCGGTGGACCGCAGCAACTGGACGAAAGGCGCGATCCGCTCGTCGCTGACACGGACGACCGGGCCGGAGATCGAAATGGCGGCGACCGCCTCGCCGCGATGGTTGCGGATCGCCGTGCCGATGCAACGAAGGCCGATCTGGGTCTCCTCGTCGTCGACCGCGTAGCCGCGGGCCCGGACGACGGCGAGGTGGCTCAGCAGGTCGTCCAGCCGGACCAGGCTCCGGCTCGTGAGCGCCGGCAGGTCGACGTCGGCGAAGCGCCTGCGGAGCTCGGCGTCCGGCAGGTCGGCCAGGAGCGTTTTTCCGGCGGCGCTGCAGCTCGCCGGGAGCCGCCGGCCGACCTCGGAGACCATCCGGAACGGGTTCGACGTCTCCCGCTTGTCGACGAAGAGGATGTCGCAGCCGTCGAGCAGGACGAGGTGAGCGGTCTCGCCGCCGCGGGCGACCAGGCTCGCCATCGGCTCGGCGGCGGCGCTCTTGACGTCGAAGCGATTGCCCACCAGACTGCCCAGCTCGAAGAGCTTCACGCCCAGCCGGTAGCGCCCGGTGGCGTGGTCCTGCTCCACCAGGCGGCGAGCGGCGAGCGACGAGAGCAGGCGATGGACGGTGGCCCGCGGGAGCTCGATCCGCTGCGCGACGTCGGCGATGCTGAGATCGCTGCCCTCGGCGAAACAATCGAGGATGTCGACGGCGCGATCGAGCGCCTGAACGCTGTAGAAGGACTTCTCTCGCCGGTGGTACGGCGCCCGGATGGTGCTCATGAGTGTTGTGCGCTGAGCATACCATCCGGGTCGCCGAGCCGTCAATCTGGCTCGGTTCGCAGTTGACGTGCATTTGCACCGGCCGATCGTGCATACTGTAAGAGAGGGCTCTGTTGGCTCACCAACGAAAGGGGATTGGGCTGATGCGTGTGGCCATCGGGGTTGACCACGCCGGCTTTCCGTTGAAGGCCGGCGTCATCGCCGCGCTCAGAGAGGCCGGCCACCAGGTGCTCGACCTGGGAACGCGTAGCACTGCGCCCGTCGACTATCCGGACTACGCCCGCGCCGTCGGCCTGGCCATCTTGAACGGCGAGGCCGACCGTGGGGTGGTCATCTGCGGCAGCGGGGTTGGCGCCTCGGTGGCGGCCTCCAAGCTGCCAGGCATTCGCGCAGCCACCTGTCATGACACCTATTCGGCGCATCAGGGCGTCGAGCACGACGACCTGAACGTGCTCACACTGGGCTGCCGGGTGGTCGGCGAGGCGCTGGCGATCGAGCTCGTCCAGACCTTCCTCCGAGCCACCTTCACAGGCGAGGAGCGCCACGTCCGCCGGCTCGGCAAGATCCACGCGATCGAGCGCGAGGGGTGTGGGTTGCTGCGCGAGAAGAAGTGATGCGCGGTGCGTCATGCGTCATGCGTC
>JACQGW010000008.1 GCA_016199325.1 Chloroflexota bacterium | reverse complement strand
GTGGCGGGTTGAAGTACTCGGCGTTGTGGCGTGCGTTGACCTGACCTTGCCCCGGGCGATTGCGCCAGCGGCTGCGGGTCAAGATGCCAATCGGCTTCAGCTCGTTCGTGACCCAGAACGCCTCGGGGTCCTCCACGGCCCGGCGATGGTGCTCGAACTCCTGCTCGGTCAGCAGGAGCTCGACCGAGCCGAGATCAGTGCCCACCGCGATCGTCTCGAAATCGAACCACGGGAGCTCATCCTGCTTGGATGCCTGGACCGGCGGAGTCTGTGTGTTCATCGTCCTCGACCTATTGGCGATGCTTCCCTGAGAACGGACGGGTTCGTAGATGGCGCCTATGAAGGTTGTCGAATAGATCCCGTACAACCCAGACCAAGGGTCCGGGCGCTGAAGCGCCAACTACGAGCCAGCCCATCGCTCGACGGAGCGCGAGAACAGGTTCCGAAAGGAATAACAAAGCAAACGAACAGCCCCTCTTGGCGTCTTGGCGGTTCGCCCTCTCTCGTAACCGCGCCGGCGGCCGAGGTAGCTATTCGACCAGTCCGCTCGCCTCGCCGGCTGCCGTCTTCTCACCCTTCTGGTTCTCGCCCCAGACCTCCAGGATCAGGCGGACCTTGCCGTTCTCCTCCCGTTTGTCCCTGACGACACCCTTGATGGTCAACGTGTCGCCGGGCACCACCGGCCGCAGGAACTTCAGGTCGAGCTTGCCGCCGCGCGTCCACTCCGGCCCCAGGAACTTGTTGAGCATCTCGTGCGTGTACGAGATCGTGTGGTGCGCCGAGGCGATGGGCGAGCCCAACCCTTCTTCGCGGGCGACGTCCTCGCTGTCGTGGGTGCTGGCGTCCTTGTCCGGGATGATCGCCTCGAAGAACTTCATCTTCTCGAAGGTGATGTTCTTGCTGACCGGCGGAACGGCGAACCCGATCGGCGTATCCCGGTTGGCGTGCCCCCACCACTTCTCGCCCAGCTTGGGCGCCGATACCATGCGGGTCCGCTGGTAGCGCTCGATGAGCAGGCCGTCTTCGTCTTTCACCTCGACCTCGAACACGACGTACGGCTTGTCCCGCTTGACGTACTTGTCGATGACCTTGCCGGAGAAGATCAGCTTCTTGCCGGGGCGGGGCGGGTTGAAGTACTCGGCGTTGTGGCGGGCGTTGATGTGGCGCTGGCCGGGGCGATAGCGCCAGCGGCGCCGGGCCAGGATGGCAACCGGCTTCAGCTCATTGGTCACCCAGATAGCGTCGGCGTACTCGACCGCCTGGCGGTGGTGGGCGAACTCCTGCTCGGTCAGCAGGAACTCGACGCTGCCGAGATCGGTGCCCACCTCCAGCGTCTCGAAGTCGAAGACCTCGCGTTCGGTCTGTGTCGTCTTCTGTGGCGCCTGGCTCTGTGTGGTCACGGTCCCATCGCTCCTTTCACTTGATCGACAAATCCAACAGATTGATCTTGTCGTCGATGGGCGCACCCCCCTCCCAGTTGATGCGCTCAGTCTTCCCGTAGGAAACCTGGAAGTTCACGATCCCCACCCACGGGATCAGCTCCTGCGCCCTGGCCCAGGCCTGCCGATAGAAGCTCGCCCGATCCTCGCCCGCAGCACTCCCCGCCTGTTTCACCAGCTTGTCCATCTCTGGTTCGCAGACCGTCGACAGCCGGCCGCCACAGGCCAGATACCCCTCGGCGCTCTTGCTGGAGTCATAGAGGTCGTTGTCGTGCTTGCCGAGGATCATGTCCGCCGGCCCATCCTCCGGCCGCACGGCGTAGATCTTCTTGCCGAACTCGGCGGAGTCGAGGATGCGGAACTCGACGTTCAGGCCGATGGCGCGCCAGGAAGTCGTCAGGAACTCGCCCAGCTCCTCGACCCGCGGGAAGAAGCCGGCGCGCGTGAAGAGCGTGAGCTTGGCGCCTCTGGCGCCCGCCTCCTGAATGAGCCGCTTGGCTTCGTCCAGGTTGTACGAGTACTGCCGGATGTCCTTGTTGAATCCGAGCGCCAGTGGCGTAATGACCTGGGCGCCGGTCGCCGGCGTGGCGAACCCGCCGAAGAGGCTCTTGGCGATGGAGTCGTAGTCGATGGCCATCACCAGCGCTCGGCGGACGCGGATGTCCTGAACGACGGGGTTCTGGGTGCCGAAACGGACGAAGGCGAGCTCCAGGCTGGGGTGGCTCAGGGATTTCTTCTCCCCGAGCACGGCGACGTCTTCCGGACTCAGGAGGTGCGCCAGGTCCGCCTCGCCCGTCTGGATCATCGCCGCCCTGGTCCGGGACTCGGTCCGGGCGACGAAGCGGACGTCCTTGATCTTCGGCATCGGGCCCCAGTAGCTCTCGTTGGCCGTCCAGAGGATGTATTGCCCACGGACCCACTCGACCCACTTGTAGGGGCCGGTCCCGATGGGCTTGGTCGCCAACTGCTCGTTGGATTGGCCGGCGGCCAGGATCGGGGCGTAGAACATCCGCGTCGGCACGATCGCATCGGGCCCCTTCGTGACCACGTCCACCGTGAAGTCGTCGACCTTGCGGATCTCGGCGATGGTGGCGAGGTACGACAGCGCGCTGCTGCGGAGATCCGGGTTGATCTCGCGCTGGATCGACCAGACCACGGAATCGGCGTCGAACCGCTGCCCGTTGTGGAACTGGACGCCCTTGCGCAGGAAGAACCGCCAGATCGTCGGTTCGACGCGCTCCCAGCGCTCGGCAAGACCGGGGACGATCTGCGGGGTGTTCTTGACCTTGAAGACGAGCGTCTCGGCGACGTTACGCATCCACTCGGCGTGGAACGGCTTGCCGGTGTCGAGCGTGAAATCCGCGGTATCGGGTCCCGTGAAGTGGGCGACCACTATGCTACCCTGCGGCTTGGCGGCCGGCTTCGTCGCCACCGGCGCGGCGGCCGCTGCCGTGGGCGCAGCCGGCTGGCTTGGCGCGGTGGCTGCGGCCGGCTGGGCCGGGGCGGTCGTTGCCGCGGCGGCCGGCTGACTCGCCGTGGGCTGGGCCGGCGCGGTGGCCACCGGCGCGGCCGCCGGCTTTGCCGGCGTCTGAGCGGCCGGAGCGGGCGCACAGGCGCTCAGCAACACGGCTAGGACCATCAAACAGCTTAGCGTGACCCTATAGAACTTCATGGTTCCGTGCCTCCCTCCCGTCGACTCCACACGACTACTGGTCTCCCACGCTGATTCTGATGGATGCGGCCTGCCGATCTCATGCGTCATACGTCATTCCGTCACCTCTGGACAGGCGTACTCATCAAAACCACTGTGGTCGTCCACTACAGCTTGCTCGGGTTGCCGGGCCAAACGCGGGTTATCTGCCGCCGGCCAGGCGAGCCGCGGGATCGCCGTCGCCAACCCGAACGGGGTCCTCGGTCCACCAGGCCTGGGAAGCCTGGCCCTGATGCCTGAGCACCGATCGCAGCCACGGGTAGTTGCCGGCCTCTCCGAACCCGAACACCGGGTGGCTGCCCTGGCGGAGGGCTTCCAGGTGCCCGAGCTCCTCGAGGCGGGCGTTGCCGAAGTTGACGTCCGGCCCGAACTGCCGGATGAGCCAGAACTGGAGCGAACGGCGTGAGACGAGCGGCACCAGCGGCGAGACCTCGAAGACGATGGCGTCCCGCCCGACCGCTTCGACCACCCGGCGGACCTGCGCGGTCCCGCGCGGCTCCTTCTCCAGGAGCTCGGCAGGCGACTCGCCCATCACCCGGCGGAGCAAATGCCCTTCCCAGTACACTTTCTCGGCGCCTGCTTCGAGCAGGGTGCGGAATTCGCTGATCGTCACCTCCTCATTGATTTCGTCCTCTGCCACCCGGGTCTCGTCCCCGACAAAGAACTTCTTCCCCACCTCGCCATAGACGTGAAAGCCGAACCGCCGCGCCGGCTCGATAAGCTCGACCGATCGGGCCAGGTCCTCGGCGCGGCGGGTGCTGGCGGTGCTGGAGACCTCGATCTGGTTGAAGCCGAGCTCTGCCAGCCGTTCCAGCATCTCATCCGTCCGGCCCTGCGCCTCGGCGATCTCGATGAAGATACCGCCCGCCTGCACTCGCACGTCGTGGGCGCGGTAGGCCGCGATCTTCCGGCGGATCTCCTTCTGGGGCGCTCGCAGGTGGCAGTCCCAGAGCTTGACCACGTCGAGGTACGCGCCCAGGAGGTCCAACTGGCTCTCTACGAAGGTGACCGGCCAGCCGGTATCCATCACCATCGTCAACCCGGCCGTGCGCGGCTTGGCCGAGCGAGCCGGCAGCTCGATGGCCAGGTATTCTCCGAGACACTCTGACGACGACACGGCGTTACCCCCTCAGACTGACTTCTGCACGCAACTTCGCCCGAATCACGTCGGCGGCGACCGACATCAGGTGCTCCGTCATGGCGTCATACGCTCCGACCGGGTCGCGCAGGAGGATCGCCGCCGTCACCGTTTGATGCTCGGCAATGGCCACGTCGCGGCGATGGCGGAGGCCGGCGGCCAGTCGGCGGATCCGGCTATGATGAATCACGAGCTGGGCTGCCTGTTTGGCGAGGAGATCGTTGTTCAGCCGTTGGACCAGGAACTGATGCAGCCCCTCGGTGGCTTCGAGCCAGCTCGCGTCCTCACTGTCGCGGTTTCTCGCCTGAAGCTCTGCCAACTGCTTGAGGGTTTCGATCTCGTCGTCGCGCAGGTCGTGCGCGGCCCGCCAGGCCGCGTACCCTTCCAGCGCCGCGCGCATCTCATAGACCGAGCGAATATGGTCTGCCGTCAAGTGGGGCACCCGGGCGCCCCGGAAAGGGACGATCTCGACGAACCCCTCCTCCTGGAGCTGGAGCAGCGCCTCACGCACCGGCGTGCGGCTGACGGCCAGCCGGGCGGAGAGCTCGCCGGCGCCCCAGAAGGTGCCGGGCGCCAGTTGATCCCGCTCGATGAGGTCGCGCAGCCGCTCGTACGCCGCGGTCTTCAGGTCTTTGCCGCGAGGAACCTGTTCCAACCTGCACTCGTCCACGCACTCGTCTCATTGAAACCCGGATAGTCCGCACCAGCCGGGGCCGGTCTGTCGTGGCCCCTCACCGAGCCGCCGGCCACCAGGTCCCCAGGCTGCTGCCAGCATAGCATGTAGCATGTTACATGTCAAGAGGTTGGGCCAGGCGGCGTGCAGCCTGGCCCCGGCACTGTAACTTGACGCCGCCTGGCTCGTTGGGTATACTGCCGCCGGAGCCAGTCAGGTCGGGGAGCGCCCTGTCTACACTCGGCTCGACGTCCCGGGGGCAGGCGGGACGCCTGCGCTCCTACGAGGGCGCTCTCTGTGGACGGCATGCGGCCGATCACGGTGCGAGCGGGCAAGCAGGAGGACGTGCGCATGAAGCTCATCACGGCCATCGTCCAGGACGAGGACACGAATCAACTGCTCGACGCGCTCGTCCGCCGGGGCTATCGAGCGACGAGGGTCAGCAGCACCGGCGGGTTCTTGCGGAGCGGCAACTCGACCGTGCTCATCGGCGTCGAAGACCATCTCGTCGACGACGTCATCGGCATCGTCGAGGAGAACTGCCACACGCGCATCGAGCTGACGAACCCGCTCGCGCGCATGGGGCCGGGCGAGTTCTACATGCCCGAGCCGGTCGAGGTCCAGGTGGGTGGTGCCACCATCTTCGTCCAGGCTGTCGAGCGGTACATCCGAGTGTGACATGCCCGATCTATCGGTCGTCGTCGTCAGCTACAACGTCGCCCCGCTGCTCCGCGACTGCTTGCGGTCGGTGCTGGCGAGTCGGGACGTCGACTTCGAGGTGTTCGTCGTCGACAACTGCTCGGGCGACGGCAGCGCGGCGATGGTGCGGGCGGAGTTCCCCGGCGTCCGGCTGATCGAGAGCCCGCGCAACGGCGGCTACGCCTACGCCAACAACCTCGCGCTGCGCCAGGCGCGCGGCAGGTTTCTGCTCCTCTTGAACCCCGACACAGCCGTGCCGCCCGACGGCTTTCGCACGCTCGTCGACTACTTGATCGCGCACCCAGCTGTCGGCGCCGTCGGACCCAAGCTCGTGCGCGCCGATGGGTCGCTGGACCTTGCCTGCCGCCGCTCCTTTCCGACGCCGGAGGTCGCGCTCTATCGCATGCTGGGGTTGAGCCGCCGCTTCCCCAGGAGCCGGCGCTTCGCCCGCTACAACCTGACCTACCTGGACCCCGAAGAGGAGGCCGAGGTCGATAGCCTCGTCGGCGCCTGCATGCTCGTCCGCCGTGAGGTCGTCGACCAGTGCGGGTTGCTCGACGAGGCGTTCTTCCTGTACGGCGAGGACCTGGACTGGTGCTATCGCTTCAAGCAGCGGGGCTGGCGGGTCATGTACTTCCCCGCCGTGACCGTCCTCCACTACAAAGGGGAGAGCAGCAGACAGGCGAGCTATCGAGCAACCAGAACGTTCTACCGCGCAATGCTGATCTTCTATCGCAAGCACTATGCGCCGACGGCAGGCGCCTTCCTGAACGGCGCGGTGGTTGGGGCGATCTACCTGCGGGGCGCCCTGGCCTACCTCCAGAACCTGCTCCGTCCGGCCGATCAGAAGCGGGTCAGTTGAGCACCCCGGTCGCGATCGGTGATCCACCTGCGGGGAGCGGAACCGCCCGGGTCGAGGTCCGCTGGCCGCAGCCGGGGCGGGTGGCCGGCGTGCGAAGCCGAGCGGAACAGATCTTCCTCGCGCTCCTGGCGGCGTCCGACGTCGTGGCCGTCAACGCGGCGGTGCTGCTCGCCTACGTCCTGCGGTTCGAGACCGATGCGGTGTTCCCCACGCCGCTGAAGGTCCATCCGTTCAGCGACTACTACGGCCTGGCCGTGCTCCAATCCGCCGTGGTCGCGCTGACCTTCTTCTTCCACGGCATGTACCGACCGAGGCGCGGTTTCTCCCGCATCGATGAGTTGTACCGAGTCTTTACCGGCGTCTCCATCGCCACCGTCGTCACGATGGCCGTGACGACCTTCGTCGCCGGCGAGTTCGCCTATTCGCGCGCATTGCTGACCACCGCCTGGGCGCTGTCGGTGGTGATCGTCTGGGTGGCGCGCGTCGGGCAATTCTGGCTCCACAGTCAACTGCGGCGGCTGGGAGTTGGGCGGCTGCGCGTGGTCGTCGTGGGCACCGGCGAGCAGGCCCGGATCATCCGGGACAAGATGCGCGGCGCGCCCAACCTCGGATACGACCTGCTCGGCTTCGTCCGGGTGGACGGCTCTCCCGACGGAGTGGCCGGACCGGTCATCGGCGAGCTGGAGGCCATCGACTACATCGTCGCCAAGTTCGGCGTCGGCGAGGTGATTCTGGCCGATTCGACGCTCAGCCATCGGCGGATCCTCGACGTCGTCGGCCAGTGCGACCGCCACCATACGAACGTCAAGATCTATCCGGACGTCTTCCAGATCATCGCCTCCGAAGTGACCATCAACGACCTCAACGGCCTGCCGATGCTGGCCATCCGCGACGTCGCGCTGCGAGGCTGGAAGCTCAGTCTGAAGCGGGCGATGGACATCTGCTTGAGCGCGCTCGTTCTGGTCGTCGTCTCACCCATGCTGCTGCTCATCGCGCTGCTCATCAAGCTGACCTCGCCCCGTGGCCCCGTCTTCTACGTCCAGGAGCGGGTCGGCCTCGACGGCCGTCCGTTCCCGATGATCAAGTTCCGGTCGATGCGCGTGGACGCCGAAGGGCAGACCGGGCCGGTCTGGGCGCAGCGCGGCGACCCGCGCACGACCCGGCTTGGCGCCTTTCTGCGGCGCTTCTCGCTGGACGAGCTTCCGCAGCTCGTGAACGTCTTGATGGGCGACATGAGCATCGTCGGCCCCCGGCCGGAGCGCCCATATTTCGTCGAGCAGTTTAGCCAGCGGGTCCCGCGCTACCTCGACCGGCATCGGGAGAAGGCCGGCCTGACCGGCTGGGCCCAGGTGAACGGCCTCCGCGGCAATACGAGCGTCGAGGAGCGCACCGCCTACGACCTGTGGTACGTCGAGAACTGGAACCTGCTGCTCGACCTCAAGATCATCCTCCGCACCATCCTGACGGTCTTCCGCGACAAGAATGCGTACTGAAGGCATCGACCCGAACCGACACGAGGCTTGGGGTTTGGGGTTCGGGGTTTCTCGTTTCTGGTTTCTGGTCGGCTTGCTCATCGTGCTGGCCTGGCCGGCCGGTGCGCTGGCCCAGAACCCGACGCCAACACCGGACACTGCCTTCTTCCTTGGACAGGTGCGCTGGCTGCCGCGGTCTAACCCGATTACTGGACCGCAGGAGGTCGAGGGTGTCATTCGCGGCGCGACGGGACCGGTCGCGGGGGCGCGCGTCCGGGTGCGGTGGCCCGGCGGTGGTGCGGAGACGGGATCCGCCGCCGATGGTGGATTCAAGTTCACGCTGACCCCCGGCACCTTCCAGATGGAGCTGCTCGACCTGCCCTCGCGTCCCCTCGAGTTCGTCGTCGCTCCCAATCTCCAGGTGCGGATCGAGTTTGTCGAGCTACGCGAGCCGCTGGCGCCGCCGACGCCGGCGCAGACGCGACAACCTCTGCCGGCGGCGGGCGAGACGCCGGGCGCCGGCAGCACTCCGACGGCGCCCGCCGGCATCAGGCCGACGGCCGGCGGCACCGTTACGGCAACCATCGGCCTCACGGCGACTGCCGGCTTCACCCTTACGGCGACGGCCGGCGTGACGCGCACGGCGACCATCAGCGCAGCGCCGACGCCGCCGCCGACCGTCGCCGCCACGGCTACGCCGACCCGCACGCCGATGCCGACGAAGACCCCGATCCTGACGCCCGTGCCGGCGATCGGGACGGCGGTGCGCCTTCTCGTCACGCCCGTCTCACAGCCGGCCGAGCCGACGCCTCTGCCGCGCCGGCAATCGCTGCTGCCCGAGCTGAGCAACCTCTCGATCTCGGCAGAGCCCTGGCTCTCGTCGTTCCTGTTTGGCGGCGGCGTCGGCGCAGGGCTCGTCGTCGTCGGCATGATCGTTGCGCTGCTGCGAAGATAGCAGCCTCGTCCCCCCTCTCAGCGGGAGAGGGGCCGGGGGGGAGGGCGGATCCCTCGCCCTCCCCCAAGTTCCTACGAGTTCCTACGAGCCGCAGCCGGAAGAGGGGCGAGGGGAAAAGGACGCCGTGAGACTGATCGCGGGCCTGGGGAACCCGGGGGCGGAATACGCACACAACCGCCACAACGTCGGCTTCCAATGCGTCGACGCTTTCGCCGCGGCCGAGGGCGTTGCCAGTTGGCGGCGTCAGGCACGGGCGCTCGTCGCCCAGGGGATCGTTGGTGGGGAGCGAGTAGTGCTGATCAAGCCGCAGACCTTCATGAACCTCTCGGGTGAGGCGGTCGCCGAGCTGGCGCGCTGGTACAAGGTGGCGCCCGCCGACGTCATCGTCGTCTGCGACGATCTCGATCTGCCGCTTGGCCGGATCCGGATTCGGCCGGAGGGCGGTGCCGGCGGCCATCGTGGCATCGCCTCGATCGTCGAGCGACTCGGCACGATGGAGTTCCCGCGTATCCGGGTCGGCATCGGCCGGCCGGAGGTGGCCGGCCCGGCGAAGCGGGCGGAGGTCAGTCGCCACGTCCTGGACGATTTCTCCCGTGAAGAGGAGCCCATCGCCCGGGAGGCCTGCGAGCGGGTCGCCGGCGCTCTCCGGCTGATGATCGCCGAGGGCATCGAGCGGGCGATGAACGTCTACAACCGAAAGAGCTGAGCCATGTGGAACCGTGAACGGGTACTGGAAACCATTCAGACGACCGGAATCGTCGCCATCATCCGCCTGGAGCGCGCCGACGAGCTCGTCCGGGTCGCCGAGGCGCTCCATGAGGGGGGCGTCCGCACCGTCGAGTTCACGCTGACGACCCCCGGCGCCCTCGACGCCCTTCGGGAGACGGCGAGACGCCTGGGCGATGCCGTCCTGCTCGGCGCCGGGACGGTGCTGGATCCGGAGAGCGGCCGTGCGGCCATCTTCGCCGGCGCCCAGTTCATTGTCGCGCCGACGCTGAACCGAGCCACGGTTGCGCTCTGCCGGCGCTCCGGCGTCGCCGTCATCCCCGGCGCGCTGACGCCGACGGAGATCCTGACGGCCTGGGAGGTCGGCGCCGACCTCGTCAAGGTGTTCCCTGCGACGACCTTCGGACCCGGCTACCTGCGGGACGTGCTGGCGCCGTTGCCGCAGGTGCGGCTGGTGCCGACGGGCGGGGTCAGCCTGGCCAACGCCGCCGAGTTCATCCGGGCCGGCGCCGTCGCGCTGGGCGTTGGCAGCCAGCTCGTCGACCGGAGAGCCGTCGCCGCCGGCCGCTTCGATGAGATCACGGAGCGTGCCCGCCGGTTCGTCGAGGCGGTGCGCTCGGCCCGGGCGGGCTGAGAACGCCACGGGAGACGAACCGCAGAGACGGGCGGAACGAACCGCAGAGACGCAGAGAACGCAGAGGGCGTGCGGAGAGGGGATGTCAATGGAGCCGGAATGGAGCGGTGTCTATCGGGCGAGGGTCTGAACCAGCAACAGAGCTCACCCCGGCCATGCTCGCCGGTGCCCGGCTTCAGGCGACTTCGAGCTCGTGCCCGGGTTGCGGCAGCGCCACGCGGTAGACGAACTCGCGGCCTCCGGAGCGCGGAATGCCGGGCGCTCGGGTCAGCAGGCCCGCCTCCAGCAACGGCTTCAACCGGTTGTTACAGGCGGCCACGCTAATGCCTAGGTCGGCGGCCAGGTCCCGCGTGCGAAACTGGCCGCGGCGACGAGCGGCAGCAAAGGTCTGTTGCAGGTGCTCCGGCGCCCCGAGTAGCCGTACGCTCCCTTTCTCGACGTAGGCTCCGATCAACTGCCGCCGGTCGAGCGACCGCTCGACCTGATCGAGCACGTCTACATTGGCATTGGCGACGAGAACGATCCGATTGCCCAATTGGCCGGCCATGCGGTCAAGATAGACGCGACCGGTGACTTCGTCGGCAAAGGAGAAGCCCGTGAGCTCGACACCGGCGAAATCAACGACGATCGGCTCGAAAGGAGTGGCCTGGCGGGCGGCTGCTTCGATCTCGGCCCGCACCGCGGCGCCCCGTTCTCGCGTCGAGAACATCGTGCCATGGCGGACGACTAAATACCGCATCGGTCGCCTCCTGACGGTGTTGATCGCGTTCATCGCGTTCATTGCCTTCATAAAGAACGATACTCAGCAGTTTAGACCCTCCTCGGGGCCGGGTCAAGTTGCTACCCGCTCGAGTCCCAACTGAACGAGCGTGCCTGGGAACACGGCATCGGTTGTTCCCGATGACTGTCGCTTCTTCCCGCCAGCAATGAGAATCCGTACCCAGCCATTCCCCGATTGGATGAAAAGCTCGGCACGGCCAACGGCCTCCGCCTGGTCCTGGACCTCGCTGAACCCAAACCCCCGGGGCTCGGCCGTACCGGTGACGCCCGGCTTGACCGCCTCCCGAATTGCCGCCTCGTCACTCGACAAGCTGACGTAGCGAGGATTGTAGGCCAGGTGCCGACGAATGCCCACACCCACGTCTCCGATGGCCAACATGCGCCGGGCTTCCTGATACGTCTGTGCAGCAAGAAAGCCGCCGCAGGGGCTACCGCTGTGGCTGGCAGCGTTCCCGCAGAGCTCTCCAACCGATTGCCAGACTGCTGTGTAGAGCGGGTTGGACAGGCGCTGTCCCCGGAGGAACTGCTCGACCTCGCGCTGCAGGAGATCCACGTCGGCGTCTGTCCGAAAACGCCGCAGCGGGACGAGGACATCCTGACGGTCTGCGCTGGTCTGGGCACGGGGATCGAGCGCACCGACCAACGTGATGCCCGCTGGGGCCTGCGCGTAGAGATCCATTCGGGCAAGGTAGTTGCCGGCGTCGGCATCGACCGGCGCCATGAACTGCACGCGGGGCGCTCGTACTGCGAGCCAATGGAGCAACAGGGCAAGTTGTACCAGCCCGGCCGGCTCGACGAATCGAAGGTCGCGCGCGTCGAGGTCGAACTGTTCGGCCGCACCATCGGGGAAGTCGAGAATGAACCGACCGGTCAGGCGCGACGGCACCCTGAGAACGAAGGTCACAGCTACTCTGCCCCCATTTTCCTGTCTGACTGCATTGACGCCCGCCGGTCTGCGCATTCTCTATTCTACTCTACCCCGGTCGCTCGCCTCTGGCAACAGCGCCGGACCCCGGCAACGTCGAGTGTTGTCGCAGAGGCGGGGTGGGTTGCGCTACAATGCGCACGGCCGGCTGTAGGCGCACTACAGTTGCCCGTCGGGGCTGATCTGATGGTTCGTAGTTGGCGCTTGAGCGCCCAGAATCCCGGGGTCCGGGCGCTCAAGCGCCAACTACGAACCATTGCCGTGCGCCTGGCGGATCACTGGGTTTGCTATCCTGTTGGGGGGACCGCAAGAACACCGTGGCGACTGAGATCTGTGGCTCCGGGCCTGCACGGGTGCCCCACGTCGTCGGCATCGGGCACGTCGCCTACGACTGGATCTTTCTGGTCGAGCAGTTGCCGGAGCCGGATTCCAAGACGACGGCGGCCGCCGAGCACGTCCAGCTCGGCGGCCCCGTTCCCGTCGCGCTGGCCGCCGCCGTGCGCCAGGGTTTGCGCGCCGGTTGGGTCGGCGCTCTGGGAGCCGACGCGGCGGGCCGGGCGCTGATGGCCGGCTTCGCGACGGCCGGCGTCGACGTGACGCACGTGCGTATCAGCCGATGCGCCGTGACCGGGCTCTCCCAGATCTGGGGGGAGCTCCAGCACGGGCGGCGGACCATCGTCCACCGCCCGACGACGGCACCGCCGGTCGAGCCCGACGAGGCCATCCGGGCGCTGGCGAGCTTGCCCCGTGCCGACTGGCTCCATCTTGACGCCTGGTCCTTCCAGCGCCCGGCGCAACTGGCCGCCGCCCGATTCGTGCGTGAGCGCGGCGGGCGGGTGTCGATCGACCTCGGCGAGCCGAAGGGCGCAGTGGACGAGCTGCTCGCGCTGGCCGACGTCGTCGTCGCGCCCGCCCGCACGGCGAAGGCTCTGACCGGCGAGCCACCGCTACGCGCCGCCCGACGATTGCTCGGCCTGGGACCACGGCTGGCCGTCGTGACGATGGGACCCCGCGGAGCCATCGGCGCGACACCCTCCCGCCGCTCCATCCGCGTGCCGGCGCCGTGGGTCCACGTCGTCGACACGACCGGGGCCGGCGACGTTTTCTGCGGCACCCTGGTCGCTCGGCTGGCGCTCGGCGACGACGACGAAACCGCGCTGACCACCGCCGTCGAGACCGCCGCCGCCAAATGCGCCCAGATCGGCAACGGCACCCGGGTGCCGGCTCTCGGAGAGGTGTGATGGGGGGTGGGTTTCTGGTTTGTGGTTTCTGGTTCCGAAAGAGACAACCAGAAACCAGAAACCACAAACCAGAAACCCACCAGAAACCCCGTTCCCGGTTCAGCGCTGCTGGGAGCCGCTCTGCGGGCGGGCCGGGCCCAGCAGTCGGGTGGAGTTGGCGACGACGACGACGGTGCTGAGGTTGTGGAGGACGGCGGCCATGAGCGGCGAGAGCAGGCCGAAGGCGCCGAGCAGGACGCCGACGCCGTTGACGCCGACGGAGAAGGCGAAGTTCTGGTGGATCGTCCGGAGCGTGCGCCGCCCGAGCAGGACGACGTCGGGGACCTGGTTGATGTCGTCGGCCGCCAGGGCGATGTCGGCGGCCTCGACGGCGAGGTCGCTGCCGGCGGCGCCCATGGCCACGCCCACGTCCGCCACGGCCAGCGCCGGCGCGTCGTTCACACCGTCGCCGACCATCGCGACCACTCGCCCTTCACGCTGGAGGGCGCGGACGATGTCCTGCTTCTCCTCCGGCAGGACGCCCGCTCGGAACTCGTCGAGCCCGACCTCGTGGGCGACGGCGGCGGCAGCCCGGCTGCCGTCGCCCGTGACCATCAGCAATCGGCGCACGCCGGCCGACCGCAGCCGGCGGACGGCCTCCCGTGCCCGCTCCCGGACGGGGTCGTGGACGCCGAGAAGGCCGGCCAGGCGGCCGTCGACGCTCGCCCAGAGGATCGTCCGGTCCGGACGCGCCAACCCCTGTGCCCGGTCCAGCGCGACGTCGCCGATGGCGACGCCATACCGGTCGAGCAGGCGGCGGTTGCCGACGAGGACGACCCGGCCGCCGACGACCGCACGGACGCCCTGGCCGACGTGGAGCTCGTGCTCGGAGCGGAGCGGCAGGGCCAGACGGCGATCCTCCGCCGCGCCGACGATGGCGGCGGCGACCGGGTGGTTCGAATGGACTTCGGCCGCGGCCACGACGGCGAGGAGCGCGTCGGGCTGCCACCCGTCCAGCGGGAGCACGTCGCACATCGTGGGCCGGCCGACCGTGAGGGTGCCCGTCTTGTCGAAGACGATGGCGTCCACCCGACCTGCGGCTTCGAGCGCGCGCCCGCCCTTGACGAGCACGCCGCGCCCGGCGGCGGCGCCGATGGCGGCGCCGACGGCGGTTGGCGTCGACAGCCCGGCCGCGCAGGGGCAGGCGACGACGAGCATCGTGACGCTCCGCCGGACGTCCCGCGTGAGCAGATAGACCAGCGTTGCCAGAGCGAGTGAAACCGGAACGAACCGGCGCGAGAGCCGGTCGGCGAGCCGCTGAATGGGCGCCTGAGATTCCCGCGCCTCCTCGACCCGCTGGATCAGCCGGCCGACGGCCGTCTCGTCGCCGATCCGCTCGGCACGGACCACCACGCGTCCGGTCTGGACGAGACTGCCGGCGTAGACCCGGTCGCCTGCCGACCGAACCACCGGCAGCGGCTCGCCGGTGATGTGTACCTGGCTGATGGCCGCCTGCCCCTCGACGACCGCTCCATCGACCGGAATTCGGTCGCCGGTGTGGGCGACGACGCCGTCGCCGGGCGCGACGCGGTCGAGCGGCATGCGGATCTCCTGGCCCTGGACCAGCACCCAGGCGAACTCGTCGCCGACCGACAGCAGGTCGCGAATCGCCCGATGCGACCGGCGGAGGGTCAGCGCCTGGAAGAGCTCACCCAGGTCGATGAGCCAGACGACGACGAGGGCGGTCAGCGTCTCGCCGAGCGCCAGCGCCGCCAGGGTCGCGATCCCGATGAGGCTGTCGACCTCGACGGTGCGGTCGACGGCGAAGGCCCGGAGCGCGTTGCGGAAGACGGGGTAGCCGCTGACGAGGACGACGGCGAGCGAAACGCCGGGCGAAGCGAGGGCGGCGACGGCGGCCAGGCCCCCGAGCGCGCGCACGGCAGCCAGGCCGCCGACGAGCAGGCCGGCGCCAACCACCCGAACGACGTCGCCCGCGAGCGAGGCGTCGCGCCCCTTGAGCGTTCGAGCAGGCGCCGGGGCGTTAAACGCCCGAACCACCTCGCCGGCGATCCGGTCGAGGTCGATCTGCTCGGGGTCGAAGAGGACGAGGACGCGGCCCGTCACGGCGCTGGCGCGCACCTGGCGAATGGGCGCCAGTCGACCGAGCACGCTTTCGACCGCGGCGGCGCGCTGAGACGACCCCCGCAGGCCGCCGACGGCGAGCCGGACCCGGCCGGCGAGGACGTGGGCGGTCCGGATGGCGACCTGCGCTCTGGTGGCATGCCACACGGATTCTGATGGATGCGGCTTGCCGATTTCATGCGTCATGCGTCAGATTTCGGCGGGCGCAGCCCATCAATACCACTGTGGTGTTCCACTAGCCGGCCTGGCTGGCAGTACCCGGTTGTTCCCGCTCCCGCCTGGCCTCGGCCGCGAGATCTTCGACGTCTTCGACCAGCTCTGCGGCTCGGACTCGGGTGCGCTCGACGACGTCCAGAGCGAGCTTGACCGTGGCCCGCAGCCACGGCCGGGCGTTGCGGCCGAGATAGGGTCCCAGGACGCCGGCCGTGAGCGCCGCCGTGACGCCAACGGCAAAGGCAGAGCGAGGGCTGAGCGCAGCGCCCCCTGGTTCACGCATCGACATGGAGGAGCCTCCGATGCACCGACATACCGTCATTCTACGACAATTGTACGATGCAGGCGAGCAAAAGGAAAGTCAGCAAGCAGGGGCCATCGGGAGTCAACGAACCGCCAAGACGCTATGGGGCGGGTTTCTGGTTGTTGGTTTCTGGTTTCTGGTTTGCGCATTGAGTCGCGGCTATTTCGGCGACAACCAGAAACCACAAACCATCAAACCAGAAACCTCGTTCGTGGCGGTTCGGCCTCTGTCGGAACGGCTCTACCGGGGGACCGGCGAGCCGTCGGAGCGCCTGAGCGCGGTGGCGATGGCTTCGGGGCCGGTCACGGCGGGATCGTAGAGGACCAGCAGGCGGCCGGTGACCAGGTTGGCGCGGGCGGAGGAAACGCCCGGCAGCGACTGCGCTTGCTGCTCCACGACCTGCGCGGTCCTGGGGGAGTTCCGCAGGCCGGGGAGGGCCAGACGAAGGCGTGCGGTGTTGGGCGGCTCGGGGTCGAACGGCGACGAGAAGATGGACTGGCCACCGGTCTCGCCGGTGCCCGGCATCTGTGTCAGCGAACGAACGGCACGGTTGCCAAGCTCGAGGACGACGGGACCGACCAGCTCGGACCCGATGAGGCCGAGGACGATACTGGCAGGCGACACAGCAGCACCTCCGAACGGGCCGGTTGAGAGCGCACCGGCAACGCGACGATCTTCTACTCATAGCGTAGTGCATTTGCGAAGCAATGTCAATAGCCAATTTGGGCATCGCGGCGGCCGCCGGCCCTTGACAGGCTGGGGGGCGACGTGGTATAGAATAGCCGTGCCGGACGCACCAGCGCGCGTTCAGAAGCGCGAGGAGCCGGCAGGAGTGTTGTGGCTCGCCGCCGTGAACGGCGGGCCACTGATGGAGAAACCGGGCCCGCCGTTCACGGCGGCGAGCCTGCCGGACTATCAAGGCGACGACGGAGACCCAGTAGGGACCGGCGGTCCCGTTCAGAGAGCAGGCGGTTGCTGCGAGCCTGCCGGACGCCGACTCCCGAATTACCCTCCCGAGCCGCAGGTCGAACGGGCGTCTGCCCGGCCCATCGAGGGGCAGCGTGGGCGGCCAAGTAGGCTGAGCCGGGTGCGCCCGTTAGCGCGCGACGGTATCTGTTCCTCCGGCGGAGCCGGCGGGAGCACGCACCGGAAGAGGTCGCGGTTGTGAGGCCGCGGCGAAGCAGGGTGGTACCGCGAATGGTCAACGGCCTTTCGCCCCGATTGGGCGAAAGGCCGTTTGCTGTTAAGGGAGCTTGACGAGGGAGATGGGAGCGACGATGTACGTTCGGGGCATTCGGGGGGCGACGACTGCCGAGGAGAACACCCGCAGCGCCATCATCGAGGCGACGCGCGAGCTGCTCGCGCGCATGGTCCAGGCGAACGAGGTCGACGTCGAGGACATTGCCAGTATCATCTTTACGGCCTCTCCCGACGTGAACGCCGAGTTCCCGGCAGTCGCGGCCCGGGTGATGGGGGCGACCGCCGGAAACTCCTGGGAGAACCTGGCCCTGATCTGCACCCATGAGATGGGGGTGCCGGATGGGCTGGCGCGCTGTATTCGGGTGCTCCTCCACGTCAACACGACGAAGCGATTGAACGAGATCGTGCATGTCTACCTTCGCGGCGCGCAGGGCCTGCGTGAGGCGCGCCTGCGGACGGCACGGGAGGCGCTGGCCTCCGTGTCGCCGGCGGGCTCGCCCCAGCCCGACCATCGGTAATTCGGAGAGAGAGGGGGAAGGCGCTATCCAGCGGGGCCTGGGGCGCCAATGAGTATGCTGGTTGTGATGCAGCCCGGCAGCAGCCGGGCAGAGATCGACGCCGTCATGGATCGGCTCGGCGAGCTGAGCCTGGTCGGCCATCTCTCGGAGGGCGTTGAGCGAACGGTCATCGGGGTCGTCGGCCGGGTGTTCCCCGAGCTCCGAGAGATGCTGGGGGCGATGGCGGGAGTTGAGGAGGTCCTTCGGATCAGCAGCCCGTTCAAACTCTCCAGCCGGGAGTTCCAGCGGGAGCGATCGATGGTTCGCGTCGGGGACGTCGCCATCGGCAACGGCAGTCTGGTGGTCATCGCCGGGCCGTGCTCGGTGGAGTCGGAAGATCAGGTCGTCCAGGTGGCCCGCGCCGTGCGGCGGGCGGGCGCCAGCATGCTGCGCGGCGGCGCGTTCAAGCCGCGGACGTCGCCGTACAGCTTCCGGGGGCTGGGCGAGGACGGGCTGCGGTTCCTGGCGCAGGCGCGCGCCGTGACCGGCCTGCCGGTGGTGACCGAGGTCATGACCCCCGGGGACATCGACGTCGTCGCTCGCTACGCCGACGTTCTCCAGGTTGGCGCCCGCAACATGCAGAACTACCAGCTCCTCGACGCCGTCGGCGACGTCGGGATGCCGGTGCTGCTGAAGCGCGGGATCTCGGCGACGATCGAGGAATGGCTGCTGGCCGCCGAGTACGTCCTGGCGCGTGGCAACCGCCAGGTGATCCTCTGCGAACGCGGCATTCGGACGTTCGAGACGTACACGCGCAACACGCTCGACCTCAGCGCGATCCCGATCGTCAACCGGCTGAGCCATCTGCCTGTCATCGCCGATCCGAGCCACGGGACGGGCAAGTGGCATCTGGTGCCGCCGATGGCGCTGGCCGCCGTCGCGGCCGGTGCCGATGGACTGATGATCGAGGTGCATCCGAACCCCGACCATGCGCTCTCCGACGGCGCGCAATCGCTGACGCCGGAGAACTTCGCGGCGCTCATGGCTCGCATCGGGCCGGTAGCACAGGCGCTGGGACGGCGTGTGGCGGCTCAAGCGGTGGCCGTGTAGCGGGAGCGGAGCTGTCAACGGATTCGGGGAACGGATTACACGGATGGCGACCTGCCCGCTTGGCAATCGCTGGCGATGGTTTCCGTCCCCCGGTGCCCCCATCGATTGAAGGGATGCCCGATCCTCCGGACCTGGCATGACCTATCAACTCCGTCTGCCCACCTTCGAGGGGCCGCTCGACCTGCTGCTCCAGCTCGTCGAGCGGCGGCAGCTCGACGTCAGCACCGTGTCGCTGGCGGCGGTGACGGAGCAGTACATCGAGCACCTGGCCTCGCTGGAGCCACTGGACCTCGACGCCTGGTCGGGGTTTCTCGTCGTGGCGGCTCGACTGCTGCTGCTCAAGTCGCGGTCGCTCCTGCCGCAGCCGCCGGTTGAGGTCGCCGCCGGACCGGAGGCCGCCGACGATCTCGTCCGCCAACTGGCGGAACACTGCCGCTTCCGGCCGGTGGTGGCGTTCCTGCGGGCCCGTGAGGAGTCCGGTCTGCGGAGCTATCCGCGGGTGGTCCCCGCCCCGGCGCCGAGTCCACCGGCGCTGCTCCCCGGTACACCCGCCGATCTGCTTGCCGCCTACCGGCGGGCGCTGGCCCGGCGTGAGCCGCCGCCGACGATCATCCGGCCGGCGGCGATCTCAGTCGCCGAGCAGGTGGAGCGGATCGCCGCCGCTCTGGCCGCGGGCCGCACCCTCACGTTCTCCGAGCTGCTCGCCGAGACGCCCGGCCGAGCCGGCGCCGTCGCCGGGTTCCTCGCCGTGCTCGATCTCGTGCGCCGGGGGAGCGCCGCCGTCGAGCAGGCGGAGACGTTCGGCGAGATCGTCGTGCGACCGGTGGAAGCGGTCGGCGCTGCCACGAGAGTCGCGCATCCGGCAAGTTCGACGTAGTTCGCCGGGTTCTGTCGTCCGCGGCGCGAGGCGTTGGTGATCCATCCGGCAAATCGCTTGCTGGTCCCGACGACTCCTCTTCCGTCATGCTGAGCCGCAGCGAAGCATCTCCCCGCCTTGAACGGATAGCGTCCGGGAGATGCTTCGCTGCGGCTCAGCATGACGGGGGAGCGTGCGGCGGGCGATGAGTCCGCTCGCGATGGGGCCCTCCGACACGTCAAGTCCCTGTGCAGCGACCCATAGCAGCTTCAAGGATTCAAGGATGCACCGCTTGATCGCCAAAGGGACGCGTGCTACGATGGGCGCTGCCACAATCGCCGGCATGGCGACGGAGGGTGACCGATGGAGACGCAGTTCCGCTACCTCTTCACGCCGCTCAGGATCGGGAAGCTGACGGTCAAGAACCGGATCTGCTGCACGCCCCACGCGGCAGGGCTTGCCGATGGTGGCATGCCGGGGCCACGCTATCTCGCGTATCTCGAGCGGAAGGCCCGGGGCGGCATCGGGATGATCCAGTGCTTCGGCTCGGCCAGCGTACACCAGGCGAACTCGTCGGACGACTGGGGCGAGGTGAACAACTGGGGAGACGAGATCGTCCCGTACCTCCAGCGGCTGGCGGACGCCGTCCACCGGTACGATTGCCCGATCATCTCGCAGATCACCCACCGGGGCCGGCGCGGCAGCTCGGTGAAGTCGAACAGGGCGCTCTGGTCGGCGTCGGACGAGCCGGAGGATGTCCACCGGGAGATCCCCCACGCGATGGACCGCAACCAGATTCGGGAGGCCGTCGCCGCCTACGCCGCGGCAGCCCGCCGACTCAGGGCCGGCGGCTTCGACGGCGTCGACGTCATTCTCTGGGCGAGTCACCTGCCGAACCAGTTCCTCTCGCCGCGCTCGAACAAGCGGACCGACGAGTACGGCGGCAGCTTCGACAACCGGATTCGCTTCACGCTGGAGATCGTCGAGGCGGTCCGCGAGTCGGTCGGACCGGATTTCGTCGTCGGCGCCCGCCTCTCGGGCGATGAGCTCCTGGACGACGGGCTCACCCCCGAAGATCTGCGCGAGTACGCGCGGCGCCTGGCCGCGCTGAAGACGCTCGACTACTTCACCATCACCGGCTCGACGACCGAGACGTACATGACCCAGAGCGCCAGCGTCCCCGGCCTCTACTATCCCCTCGGCGTGTACAACAACCTCTCGGCCTCCCTGCGGGAGATCATTCGGGAGACCGTGGACGTGCCGGTCGGCGTCGCCGGCCGCATCGTCGATCCGCTGCAGGCGGAGCAAGCCCTCGCCGATGGGGTCTGCGATTTCGTCGGGATGACCCGGGCGTCCATCGCGGATCCGGACTTCCCCAAGAAGGCAATGGCGGGCCAGTTGGACGAGATCCGCCAGTGTACCGGCGCGAGCGAGGGCTGCATTGGACGGGTCTTCTTCGGGCTGCACGTGAGCTGCATCCAGAACCCGGAGATCGGCCGGGAGCTGGAGCTGCCGACGGAGATCCCGTCGGCGCCCCGGCCGAAGAAGGTGGTTGTCGTCGGCGGCGGGCCGGCCGGGCTGGAAGCGGCCCGGGTGGCGGCGGAGCGGGGGCATCGGGTCGTGCTCTTCGAGCAGGCGGCCTACCCTGGCGGCCAGGTGGTCGCTGCGAGCCGGGCCCCGGAGCGGGAGTCGTACGGCGGCATGGTGCGCTGGCTGGCCTTTCAGATGAAGAAGCTGGGGGTGGACGTCCGGCTCGGCGTGCGGGCGACGGCGGATCTAGTGCTGGCGGAGCAGCCGGACGCCGTGGTGGTGGCGACGGGGTCGGTGCCGCGGCGGCCGAACCTGCCCGGCGCAGACGGCCCGAACGTCGCCAGTTGCAACGACGTCTTGCTGGATGCGGTCGCAGTTGGCGAGCGGTGCATCGTGTACGACACTGAGGGGTACATGCGCGGGCCGAGCGCGGCCGAGTATCTGGCCGACCGCGGGAAGCAGGTCGAGATCGTCACGCCGCTCTACTGCCTGATGCAGGACCTGGACGACTTCAGCCGGCCGAACGTGCTGACCCGGCTCTTCGAGAAGGGCGTGGCCATCTCGGCGAACACGCGGCTGAAGGCCGTTGAGGGGAAACGGGTGACCCTGGCGAACGCCTGGACCGGTGCCGAGCGGATCGTCGAAGGTGTGGACACGGTGGTGACGGCCTGCGGCGGCAAGGCGGTCGATGGGCTGTACGGCGAGCTTCAGGGTCGAGTGGCCGAGGTGTACCTGGTCGGCGATGCGAACGCGCCGCGGCGGCTCCACGACGCGATGGTCGAGTCGACGCGCACGGCGCGGGCCATCTGATGCCAGACCGAAGACCGAACCGCCAAGACGCCAAGGACGCCAAGACGAAGGGTTTGGGGGGTTCTGGTCTGTGGTTTCTGGTTCGTGGCGATGCCCGCGATAACCAGAAACGAGAAACCAGAAACCAGAAACTCCATCGGCCGGGCGTGGGAGCGTGACAACACCCGTTCCGGTGCAGGTGGCCCCGCGGCCCCGGGTGTTCTACGGCTGGTGGGTGGCTGCCGTCGCCGGGCTGGTGAACCTGATCGCCACGGGTGTGCTGCTCCAGACGCTCGGCGTGTTCATCTACCCGCTGGAGCGGGAGTTCGGCTGGACGCGGGCGCAGCTCTCGCTGGCGAACTCCGTCGCCTTCGTCGTCGCCGGCATCGCCGGGCCGTTCGTGGGCCGGCTGAACGACCGGCATGGCTCTCGGCCGCTCATGCTCGCGGGCGCCGCCATCATGGGCTTCGGGGTGGTGAGCCTGGCCTGGCTGGGCTCCCTCTGGCAGCTCTACCTCGGCTACGCCGTCGGCGCACTGGGGCGGAACGCGACCGGCTACATCTCGCTGGGCGCGCTGGTCTCCAACTGGTTCTCCCGCCGGCGCGGACTGGCGCTGGGCATCGCGACGGGCGGCGGCAGTCTGGGAGGGGTGATCATCGTCCCGCTGGCGACGGCGCTCATCGCCGCCTTCGGCTGGCGGACGGCCTGGCTGCTGCTGGGGCTGCTGGCCTGGGTGGTGGCACTGCCGGCCGTTGCGCTCGTCGTCCGGAGCCGGCCGGCCGACCTGGGCCTGACCCCCGACGGCCTGCCGGACGTGACGCTCCAGCGAGCGGTATCCGCCGGACGCGGGGACGACTGGACGGCGAGCCGAGCGTTTCGGACCGTGACCTTCTGGCTCCTGACGGTCACCTTCGGGTGCGGGTTCGCCTCGCAGATCGCGCTGGGCGTTCACCTCGTGCCCTACCTGATCGGCGAGGGGCTCACGCCGGTGGCGGCGGCCGCCTTCGCCAGCATGGCCTACCTGTTTACGGCAGCCGGCCGTTTCCTGAGCGGTTGGGTCGCCGATGCCTTCGGATCGCCCCGGCGGGTCGTCGCCGCAGCGCTGGCCCTCCAGGCGGGCGGGCTGGCGATCCTGGTCGGTGCCGGCCCGTTCAGCCCGCTCGTCTGGCTGTTTTTCATCTGCAACGGGCTGGGGGGCGGCGCGCCGGCGGCGCTTGAGCCGGCGCTCGTCGCCGAGAGCTTCGGGCTGCGCGCGCTGGGCGGCATCATGGGGGTGATCGGCATCTTCATGTCGGCGGCGCTGGTCGCCGCGCCGGTCCTGGCCGGCCTGGCCTACGACCTGAACCACTCGTATACGGTGGCGTTCAGCGTCCTCGCCGGCCTGTCGCTGGTGGCCGCGCTGGCGGCATTGCTCAACCGTCCGGCACTGCGGCCTGCGGGAAGTGCATTGTGACACGGTCCATGCCGGCTCGTCCTCCAGACGGCCGCGCTGATGCTTCTGGTGGGCACCGGCCCGTTCAGCCCGCTGATCTGGCTCTTCTTCGTCCTCAACGGCCTGCGCACGGGCGCGCCAGGGGCGCTGGAGGCGGCCCTGGTCGCCGAGAGCTTCGGGATGCGCGGGCTGGGCAGCATCATGGGGCTGGTCGGCGTCTTCATGACCGCGGGGCTGGTCGCCGCGCCGGTCCTCGCCGGGCTGGCCTATGACCTGAACCGTTCGTACGTCGTGGCGTTCACCGTCCTCGCCGGTCTGTCCCTGGCCGGCGCGGCCGGCGTTCTGCTCGGCCGGCCGGTTGCCCATGTTTCAAGATAAGAAGCGCAGAGGAGCATCGTGACAGCACGCTTGTCGATTCCTCCAGCGGTGCGACCCCATATCTTCTACGGCTGGTGGGTGGTCGCCGTCGCCGCCCTCGTCAACCTCGTCTCGACCGGCATGGTCATGCAGACGCTGGGCGTCTTCATTTACCCGCTCGAGCGGGAGTTCGGCTGGACGCGGGCCCAGCTCGCCTTCGCCAGCTCGGCGGCCTTCATCGTCGCCGGCATCGCCGGGCCGTTCGTCGGCCGGCTGAATGACCGGCACGGCCCCCGACCGCTGATGCTCATCGGCACCGCCATCATGGGCATCGGGGTGGTCAGTCTGGCCTGGCTCGGCTCCCTCTGGCAGCTCTACCTCGGCTTCGGCATCGCCGCGTTGGGGCGGAACGCGACCGGCTACATCTCGATGGGCTCGCTGATCTCCAATTGGTTCTCCCGGCGTCGGGGGCTGGCGCTGGGCATCGCGACGGCCGGCGCCAGCCTGGGCAACGTGATCGTCGTCCCGCTGGCCACGCTGCTCATCGCCCTCTTCGGGTGGCGGACGTCCTGGTTCCTCCTGGGCCTGCTCTCCTGGCTGGTGGCATTCCCGGCCGTCGCGCTGGTGGTCCGCAGCCGGCCGGCCGATCGCGGCCTGACGCCGGATGGCCTGCCGGTTCCGGCGGCGGCACGGACGGCTGCGGCGGGCAGCGCCGACGTCTGGACGGCGCGGCGGGCATTTCGGACGCCGACCTTCTGGCTGCTGTCGTTCGGCCTCGGGTTGGGGTTCGCGGCGCAGATCTCGCTGGCCGTCCATCTGGTGCCGTATCTCATCGGCGAGGGGCTGTCGCCAGCGGCCGCCGCCGGCTTCGCCAGTCTGGCCGCCGTGTTTACGACGGCCGGCCGTTTCTTGAGCGGCTGGGCCGCCGACCGTTTCGGCTCGGCGCGGCGGGTCATCGTTGGGGCGCTCTTCCTGCAGGCGGTGGCGCTGGTCATCCTGGTGGGCGCCGGCCCGTTCAGCCCGCTCATCTGGCTCTTCTTCCTCCTCAACGGCCTGGGCACGAGCGCGCCGGGGGCGCTGGAGGCGGCACTGGTCGCCGAGAGCTTCGGGATGCGCGGGCTGGGCAGCATCATGGGGGTGATGGGCGTCTTCATGACCGCGGGGCTGGTCGCCGCGCCGGTCCTCGCCGGGCTGGCCTACGACCTGAGCCACTCCTACGCCGCCGCGTTCACTATCCTCGCCGGGCTGGCCCTGGGCGGCGCATTCGGCATTCTGCTCGGCCGGCCGGTTGTCCATTCTGCCACATAGAGGAGCTCGGAAGAAGCAGACATGAAGGAGCACAGATGAATCTGCTGGAAGGCATCGAGGTGCTCGACCTCTCCCGCGTCCTGGCCGGCCCCTATTGCGGCTGGCTGCTTGGCTCGATGGGCGCGCGCGTCCTCAAGGTCGAAGCGCCCGGCACCGGCGACGACGCCCGCTCCTAGGGGCCGTTCGTGCGCGGCGTCGGCGCCTACTTCACGAGCATCAACCGGACGAAGCGGAGCCTGACGCTGAACCTGAAGCATCCGACGGGCAGATCATCATCGCGGCCGGCAACGACAGGCTCTGGCAGCGGCTCTGCCGGACCATCGGCCTGCCCGAGCTGGCCGAGGACCCGCGCTTCGCCGACAACGAGAGCCGGAACACGAATCAGCCCGAGCTGGAGCGGCTGCTGAGCGGGGCGCTGAAGCCCCGGACGACGGACGAATGGCTGGCGGTGCTGGAGGCGGCGGACATCCCCTGCACGCCGATCAACACCCTCGATCGGGTGATGGCGGATCCACAGGTGGCGGCCCGTGGCATGGTGGGGGAGGCGGAGCACCCGGTGGCCGGTCCGATCCGATTCATCAGTAACCCGATCCGGACGAGCGAGATGCCGGCCCCGGTCGAAGGCCCGCCGCCGCTGCTGGGCCAGCACACCGACGAGGGGGTGGGCGTCAGGGTTTTGCGTGGACGGCCGCCGGT